>CACBCE010000026.1 GCA_902537665.1 uncultured Pelagibacteraceae bacterium | reverse complement strand
TTGTTCACTCTATCAATTTCAATAACTTCACCCTCTTTGGCCTTGTCTTTTCCTGATAATATTTTTACTTTCAAACCTTTTTTAATCATTAAATTACCTCTGGAGCTAAAGAAATTATTTTCATTTGACCTCTTGTTCGAAGCTCTCTAGTTACTGGACCAAATATTCTTGTTCCCACCGGTTCACCTTTATCATCGACTAAAACTGCAGCATTGTTATCGAATTTAACTTTTGATCCATCGTCTCTATGAATACCTTTCTTAACCCTAACAACTACTGCTTTATGAACAGAACCTTTTTTAACTTTACCTTTTGGTATCGCTTCTTTAACTGCAATCACTATTGTATCTCCTATACTTGCATATCTTCTTTTTGATCCACCTAAAACTTTGATGCATTCGATTTTTTTTGCACCAGTATTATCAGCAACCTGTAATTCTGTTTGTACTTGTATCATTATTTTGAATTCTCCATTACTAGGAATCTCTTATTTTTAGAATAGGGTTTACTTTCAATAATTGAGACCTTGTCACCATTTTTGTATTTATTATTTTCATCATGTGCATTGTATTTTTTTTTAACTTTAACAATCTTTTTTAAAACAGGATGAGAATATTTTCTCTCAATTAAAACAGTTATTGTTTTATTAGGTTTATCACTAACTACTATTCCAGTTAAAACTTTTTTAGGCATTCAATGTTCCTTTGAGTTTGGTTTTTAATCTTGCAATTGTTTTTTTTGTTTCACTAATTTTAGCAGGGTTTGTTACCTGAGAATTAATTTTTTGAAATCTAAAATTGAATAAATCTTTTTTAAGTTTATCAATATTCTTTAGAACTTGATCTTTTGTTAATTTTTTAATCTCTTGCTTTTTCATATTATAAAAATCTCTTAATTGTTTTTGTTTTTATTGGAAGCTTAGCAGAAGCTTTATAAAGGGCCTCCTTAGCAATTTGTTCTGAGACACCATCAACTTCAAAAAGTATTCTTCCAGGTTTTACTCTGCAAGCATAATATTCTGGTGAACCCTTTCCTTTACCCATACGTACCTCGATTGGTTTTTTTGAGACTGGTATGTTAGGAAATACTCTTGTCCAAACTCTACCTTGTCTTTTCATATGTCTTGTCAATGCAACTCTAGCAGCCTCAATTTGTTTACCAGTCACACGATCAGGAGTTAAGGCCTTTAGAGCATAAGCCCCATAATTTATAAGGTTTGCTCTTGTAGCATTACCATGAATTCGTCCTTTATGTGCTTTTCTCCACTTTGTTCTTACCGGTTGTAGCATTTTAATCCTTACCCTCTTTTATAATTACTTTATTAGTTTCCTGACTGAATTCTTTTGCAAAAACTTCACCTTTATAAATCCAAACTTTAATTCCAATTATACCATAAGTAGTTAACGCCTCAGCCTCTGCATAATCAATGTCAGCTCTTAATGTGTGAGATGGAATACTACCGTCTCTTAGCCATTCTGTCCTTGCAATTTCATTCCCACCTAATCTTCCGCTAATTGATACTTTTATTCCCTTTGCACCTAATCTTAGGCACGATTGCATCGCTCTTTTCATTGCACGTCTATATGAAATTCTCTTTACTAATTGTTGGGCAATATTTTCTGCAACTAAATAAGCATTAGTCTCAGGTTTTTTAACTTCCTTTATATTTAAGTTAACTTCATTTTTTGTGAATTTTGATAAATTATTTTTTATTTTGTCGATATCGCTTCCCTTTTTTCCAATAACAAATCCTGGTCTGGACGTGTATATAGTTACATAACATTTATTTGATGTTCTTTCGATCATAACTTTTGATACTCCAGAATTGATAACATTTTTTTTAATGTATTCTCTGATTTTAAAATCTTCGATAAGATAATTTCCGAAATCTTTTTTCTTAGCATACCAAACAGAGTCCCAACCCCTGTTTACGCCTAATCTAAAACCAACTGGATTAACTTTTTGCCCCATGACCCTCCGTTTTTTTCATCTCAGATAATATAATTGTTACACTCGAATAAGGTTTTAGTATTGGGGCTGCTCTCCCCTTGGCTCTTGGCCTGAATCTTTTCATTATAATTTT
>CACBCE010000025.1 GCA_902537665.1 uncultured Pelagibacteraceae bacterium | reverse complement strand
CTTACAAGTTTATCTTTACTATTTTGTATTTTCTTTTTTTTACTCATAAATTACTTTTTTACCTCTGCCTCTGCAGGTTTAGCTTTTTTATCTGCTGGAGTATGTCCAAAAAAGCTTCTTGTAGGTGCAAACTCACCTAATTTATGTCCAACCATATCCTCTGACACTGTTATTGGGATAAATTTTTTTCCGTTATAAATTAAAAAACTTACTCCAACAAAATCTGGAAGTATCGTAGATTTTCTTGACCAAGTTTTAATTGGAATTTTTTTGGGATCTGTTTTGTATTTATCAACTTTTTTCATTAAACTTTCTTCAACAAAAGGACCTTTCCAAACCGCTCTAGCCATTATTTAGAATCCTTTCTTTTGTTTCGTCTCTTCACAATAAATTTATCTGTTCTTTTGTTGTCTCTAGTTTTTAATCCTTTTGCTGATTGACCTTTTGGTGAAACTGGATGTCTTCCACCAGCACTTTTTCCTTCTCCACCTCCATGTGGGTGATCAACAGGATTTTTAACAACTCCTCTTGTGTGTGGTCTTCTTCCTAGCCATCTTGATCTACCAGCTTTTCCTATTTTAATATTTTTCTGATCTGGATTACTTAAAACCCCAATCGTAGCTAGAGATCTTGAGTCAATTTTCCTTACTTCACCAGAGGATAATTTTATGAGACTGTAATTACCATCTAATCCACTAATAGTAACAGATGCGCCTGCTGATCTTGCTATTTTACCACCTGCACCTGGCTGAATTTCAACATTGTGGATATCTATGCCAACAGGTATGTCTTGTAAAGGCATACAATTACCAATTTTTATCTCTTTTTTGGAACCGTTTTCAATTTTGTCACCAACTTTAATTTTTTGTGGAGCTAGATAGTAAGCATGAGAGTTATCCTCAAATTTCACTAACATTATGTAACAAGATCTATTTGGATCGTATTCAATTCTCTCAACTGTAGCAGGAGCATCAAATTTTCTTCTGTAAAAATCAACATGTCTATACATCTTTTTATGACCACCAGCTCTATTAATTGAAGTTATATGACCATTATTATTTCTCCCTTTCATTGCATTTTTAGGAGAAACTAAAGTTTTAAATGGTTTGCCTTTCCATAAACCAGTTCTATCAACAAGAATTGTTCCTCGAGTAGACTTTGTGTAAGGTTTAAAAGTTTTTAATGCCATATTAAATTCCTGTTGTTAGATCAATAGTCTGACCTTTTTTTAGTGTTATAATTGCTTTTTTAAAACCAGAAACTTTTACTTTTCTACCTCTAGTCATTTTTGTCCTGTTTTGTTTATTTATAATGTTGATTTTAGTCACATTAACTTTAAAAATTTTCTCAATATTTGATTTTAAGTTTCTTTTATTTGCATTTTTATGAACCTTAAAAACAATTTTGTTTTGTTCTGATAAATTCGTAGATTTTTCAGTAAGCAATGGTGATATGATTTTATCGTATAAGTGCATTTTTTCCATCTTAAGCGTACCTTTTTTCTAATTCTTTAATTGAACTTTCAGTGAAAACAATTTTTTTAAACTTAATAATGTCGAATGCACTAAAATGATTTATATCTGTAACTTTAATATTTGGAATATTTCTTATTGATTTTTCAATTTTTTCTTTTGAAGATTTATCTAAAATTATCAACGAATTAAGAATCTCAAATTTTTTTAAAATTGAACTCATTTCTTTTGTTTTTTTAATTTCATTATTAAAATCATTTAAAACTAATAAATTTTTATTAAGCGTTTTTTCAGTAATCAATGATGCAATACTTTGTTTTTTTTCACTTTTATTCAATTTTCTAGTTTTGTAAGCCAATTGTCCTTTAGGACCATGTGCTATACCACCACCAACAAATATAGGTGCTTTTTTACTAGCATGTCTTGCATTACCAGTCCCTTTTTGAGCATAAATTTTAGATGTAGGTCCAGATACCTCATTTTGTTGTTTTGTTTTAGCATGCCTGCCTTTGTAATTAGCATTTGTTTTATATAAAACACTACTTACAAGTTTATGATTTATTTTTGCTGAAAAAACCTTATCTAAAACTTCGATTGAGCTTTTTTTTCCATCTAAATTTAATTTATCTAATTTCATTATTTCTTCTTTTTTTCTGGTGTTTTTTTAGCTTCTTCTGCTGCTTTTATCTTTTCAGTTATTGTTAATTTTTTTATATTTTTTACTGACTCTTTTACTAAGACCTCTGAATTTTTTGCTCCTGGAATAGAACCTTTTAAATAAAGTAATTCATTTTCTAAGTCA
>CACBCE010000024.1 GCA_902537665.1 uncultured Pelagibacteraceae bacterium | reverse complement strand
CAATTCAATAATTAGCATTAATAATTATGAATATTAAAGAGAATATAAAAACGCTTGTTATTAAAAAACCATTGAAACTTGACTGTGGTAAAACTATTAATAATTTTCCACTCGCGTATGAAACTTATGGTTCGCTTAATAAAAATAAAGATAATGCAATCCTTGTTTTTCATGCGCTTACTGGTGATCAATTTGTTACGGGTATTAATCCCGTTACAAAAAAAGATGGTTGGTGGTCTTATGCAGTGGGTCCTAACAAATCAATAGATACAAATAAATATTTTGTTATTTGTGCAAATGTAATAGGTGGTTGTATGGGCTCATTTGGTCCAAGCCACAAAAATCCTGATACAAATAAAATTTACGGAACCGATTTTCCTGTAATTACTATTAATGACATGGTCAACGCACAAGTAAATTTATTAGATCATTTTGAGATAAAAAAACTTTTTTCAGTTGTTGGTGGATCGATGGGGGGAATGCAAGTTTTGCAATTTATTAGTAATTATCCAGATAAAGCTAATACAGTAGTACCAATTGCATGTACCTCTAATCATTCTGCTCAAAATATTGCTTTTAATGAATTGGGTAGACAAGCGATAGCATCAGATCATAACTGGTCAGACGGAAAATATTTATCTAATAATACTCTTCCTGATAAAGGGTTATCAGTAGCGAGAATGGCTGCACATATAACCTATTTGTCTAAAAAAGGTTTACAAGAAAAATTCGGAAGAAAACTTCAAGAAAGAGATGCTCTTAAATTTGGGTTTGATGCAGATTTTCAAATAGAGAGTTATCTAAGATATCAAGGATCTGTTTTTGTAGATCGATTTGATGCTAATAGTTATCTTTATATCACAAGAGCAATGGATTATTTTGATCTAGTTAAACAATTTGATGGTAATTTATCTAATGCATTTAAAAAAACTAAGGCTAAGTTTTTTATAATATCTTTTACCTCAGACTGGCTCTATCCGACTCAAGAAAATAAAGATATAGTTATCGCTCTTAATGCAATTGGTGCTGACGTTGGATTTGTTGAAATAAAATCTGACAAAGGTCATGATTCTTTTTTATTAGATGTTCCAGACTTTTTGAAAACCCTTAAAAATTTTTTAGATAAATCTTACTTAGAGAGATAATAGTGAAGACAGAATATAAAATAATAGTCGATTTAATAGAAGAAAAAACAAGAGTTTTAGATGTTGGTTGTGATGATGGAACATTAATGGAGTCATTAAAAAAAGATAAAAATGTTGATGCGAGAGGAATTGAGATTTCAAAGGATAAAGTTCAAACCTGTGTATCAAAAGGACTTACTGTAATTGAAGGAAACGCGGAATTGGATTTAAAACAATTTCCAAATGATTCTTTTGATTATGTTGTTCTAGGTCAAACTTTACAAGCTTTCGTAAATCCTGAGATTGTTATAAAAGAACTTTTAAGAGTTGGAAAAAAAGCAATCATAACAATTCCAAATTTTGGTCATTGGAAAGTAAGATTAAATTTGCTTATCAAAGGAACAATGCCAATCACAGAATCATTACCAAATGATTGGTATAACACTCCAAATATTCATATGTGTACGATTAAAGATTTTGTTAAATTTTCAAAAATTATAAACTTTAAAATCTTTAAATCTTTAGCTCTGACAAATAAAAATATATCAAATATTAATAATTCTAATTTATTTTATAAAAACTTATTTGCAGAATTAGGTATATTCTTAATTGAAAAATAAGATGAAAATAGAAATAATTAAGTGTTTACAAGACAATTATAGTTACCTGTTAATCGATGACAATAAAAATATTGGATGTGTTGTTGACCCTGGTGAGGCAGCTCCAATTATAAAATATGTTGAAAATAATAATATTGAGTTAAAATATATTCTCAATACTCATCATCATTATGATCATGTAGGTGGCAACTTAGAATTAAAGAAAAGATATAATTCTAAAATAGTTGGATTTAAAGAAGATAAAGATAGGATTCCAGAAATTGATGTACTTGTGGAAGATAATCAAAAATGGAAAGGCGAAAATTTTGAAGCGAAAATTTATCACATTCCAGGTCATACAAGTGGGCATATTGCATTTCATTTTTTTTTGGAAAAAATAATTTTTACTGGGGATACTTTATTTTCTTTAGGATGTGGTAGAATTTTTGAGGGAACTTATGAACAGATGTTCAACTCATTAAAAAAAATAAAAGAACTTCCGAAAGATACTCAGATATATTGCGGCCATGAATATACATTACAAAATTCAAAATTTTGTGAGTCAAACGATCCTGATAATTCAATTTTGAAAAGCAAAATTGAAGAAATTAAAGAAAAAATAAAAAATGGCCATCCCACCATTCCATCAATTTTATCTGATGAAATGGAATGCAATATATTTCTTAAAGCTAAAGATGTTGAAAGTTTTTCAAAATTAAGAGATTTAAAGGATAATTTTTGATTTATAA
>CACBCE010000023.1 GCA_902537665.1 uncultured Pelagibacteraceae bacterium | reverse complement strand
TCTATCTTATTTGCAAGAGATTTTTTTCTTATATTTTTCAAAATAATTTTAATTCTTTTATTATCTATAATTTCTTTTTTTTTATCTTTAAGTTTTAAAACTTGATTTACAAGATTAGTTCGTTGTTTTATTAGTTTAATTAATGAATTATCTAATTTATCTAACTTTACTCTTATCTTATTAAGTTTTTTTCTTTTTAAAGGCGACATTTATATATTTGGATAATATGAAAATTATTATATTTATCCCCACATGTACACAACTAATGCAAAAATAAATAATCAATTATCAATTTGGTTAATCTTTATGTTTTGGATTATATCCTTTATGATTATAGTTGGTGGTTTAACAAGATTGACTGACTCAGGTCTCTCGATAACTGAGTGGGAATTATTTTCTGGTTTTTTTCCACCTTTTAATCAGAATGATTGGATTGTTTATTTTAATCTTTATAAACAAATTCCTGAATTTAAATTACAAAATTACAATATGACTTTAAGTGAATTTAAAGTTATTTTTTGGTGGGAATGGGCTCACAGATTTCTTGGCAGATTGATTGGTCTTGGATATTTGATACCACTAATTTATTTTTCTTTTAAGATAAATATCACTAAATTATTTAATCTATATTTCATATTTTTTCTCATTTGTTTTCAGGGTTTCATTGGCTGGTATATGGTTAGTAGTGGATTAGTTGATAGAGTAGATGTAAGTCACTTTAGGTTATCCTTACATTTGCTTGTCGCGTTTTTTATTTTATCTTTAATTTATTGGAACTATTTAAAGATTAACATATTAAAAAAAATAACAAACAAGTTAAACATATTTATTCCCTTATCTTTTTTAATTTTAATTTTTTTACAAATTTCGATTGGTGCTTTCGTTTCTGGTATGGATGCTGGTAAAATCTATAATTCATGGCCTCTAATGGGTAACTCTTATTTCCCTAATGATAATGATATTAATAATCTATTTAAAGTTGAAGCTCTAAGTGATCCATCATTAGTACAATTTATACATCGTAATTTAGCTTACTTTATAGGAATTTTTTATATTTTGATTTTCTATAAGATTTATAGAAATAAAATGTATGATTTATATAAATCTATTAACTATTTAGGTATATTTATAATTCTTCAAATTATTTTGGGTATTTTAACAGTATTATATGGTGCACAGATTTATATTGCATCTATGCACCAAATAAGTTCAATTTTTTTAGTTAGCTCAAGTATTTATTTTTTTTATTTAAACACAAAATTTAACTAACAGCTTTCAAATTTCCTCTAGATGATTTATTCAAGGCTTGATCTAAATCCTCAATAATATCATCAATGTGCTCAATACCTATACAAAGTCTAACATAACTTTGAGTCACACCTGATGCTGCCAACTCCTTTTCATTTAATTGACTATGAGTAGTACTAGCAGGATGTATAGCCAAACTTCTTGCATCACCAATGTTTGCTACATGGTAGAACATTTTTAACGACTCAATAAATTTTTTCCCAGCCTCTATGCCACCTTTAAGCTCAATACCAATCATTGGTCCATTTCCACCCTTTAGATATTGTTTAGCTCTATCAGCAATTTTCTTTTCATGTTCTGTTGAATATATGACTTTAGTAACTTCTTTATGCTTCTTTAAGAAATTTAGCACTTTTCCAGCATTTTCACAATGTTGTTTCATTCGTAGAGCAACTGTTTCAAGCCCTTGAATTATTGCAAAAGCATTATCTGGTGCTAAAGCTGAACCCAAGTCTCTAAGCAAACAAACTCTTGCTCTAACTGCAAAAGGCACATTAGCTCCTGTTAATTCTGGTACAGCTTTTCCCCAAACGACACCTCCATAACTCGCATCAGGTTCATTAAATAAAGGTTGTCTTTTAGGATCAGCAGTCCAGTCAAAGTTACCACTATCAACTATACTTCCAGCAACAGCAGTTCCATGTCCACCAATATATTTTGTTAATGAATGTACAACAACAGCTGCTCCATGTTCTATTGGTTTACATATTACAGGGGCAGCAGTATTATCCATTATCAGCGGAATATTATATTTTCTTCCGATATCAGAAACTTCTTTGATAGGGAATACTCTTAAATATGGATTAGGTAATGTTTCACCATAAAAAGCTCTGGTCTTATCATCTACTGCCTTTTCAAAGTTTTTAGGATCACTTGGATCGGCATATCTTATTTCAATTCCAAGTTTACTTAATGTATGTGTAAATAATGAAACTGTTCCGCCATAAAGATCCGTAGAACTTACAATATTATCACCAGATTGAGCAACATTTAGAATTGCAAAACTTGAAGCTGTTTGTCCAGATGAAACTGTTACACAAGATAATCCACCTTCCAATGCTGCAATTCTTTTTTCTAAAACATCATTAGTAGGATTCATGATCCTAGTGTAGATATTTCCAAATTCCTTTAACGCGAATAAATTTGCAGCATGTTCAGTGCTTTGAAATTGATATGATGTTGTTCTATATATTGGCACAGCAACGGCATTAGTTGCTGGATCACTCCT
>CACBCE010000022.1 GCA_902537665.1 uncultured Pelagibacteraceae bacterium | reverse complement strand
GGCTGATGACTCTAATCCAACTGACAATCCATAACCTTGAACAGTAGCTAATAAGACAGTTCCATATCGAGTTATTTGAGTAATTTTAGCTCGACCTGTTTCCCCTTGAGCTTTTAAATTTTTAAAATAGTCAGAAACTCCAGTTAATAATTGAACGATAATTGATGAAGATATGTAGGGCATGATTCCAAGTGCAAAGATTGCCATTCTACTCACTGCACCACCAGCAAAAACATTAAACATCCCTAATAATCCTTTTTGATTTCCCTCCATCAAAATTTTTAATTGCTCTGGATCAATTCCAGGTAATGGAACAAAGGTTCCAAATCTATACACCGCTAAAATCAAAATAGTAAATATAATTCTGTTTCTTAAATCGCTACTTGATGATGATGAGCTCATTTAATTATGGTATTATTTTTTAAGTTGTATTGATCCACCAATTTTTTCAAGCTTCTCAAGTGCAGACTTTGATGCAAGATCTGCTTCTATATTTATTTTATCTTTAATTTCACCAGTCCCTAAAATTTTAAGTTTTTTTGTATTCTTATTTATTAACTTAAGTTTTTTTAGAGAAGATGAATTCAAAACTTCGCTAGTACTTATTCTTTTTTTATTTATATAAGATTGAATCTTATCTAAATTTAAAATTGCAACTTTTTGTGTATCAATTGGATTAAATCCTCTTTTTGGTAATCTTCTATATAATGGCAT
Organism: uncultured Pelagibacteraceae bacterium; assembly: GCA_902537665.1. GTDB lineage: Bacteria > Pseudomonadota > Alphaproteobacteria > Pelagibacterales > Pelagibacteraceae > Pelagibacter. The sequence goes on along the minus strand of CACBCE010000022.1, from coordinate 1,896 downwards.
TTGACCACCCTCAAAACTTTTAATAGCAACTCCAGATCTTGATTTTTGACCTTTAACACCTCTACCAGAAGTTTTACCTTTACCAGAGCCTATTCCTCGACCAACTCTAATTTTAGATTTATTTAATTTTGGTCTGTTATTTAATTTAATCATTATCCTCTTTTTTCAACTATTTCAGAAATTTTTTTATTTCTAATCGATGATATTTGTTTGGGTGAGTTTTGTTTCATTAAAGCTTTGATAGTTGCTCTTATAACATTATGAGCATTTGATGTTCCCATAGATTTTGCAACTATGTCTTTAACTCCTAAAACTTCACAAACAGCTCTTACTGGACCACCAGCAATAATACCTGTACCTTTTGAAGCAGACCTTAAAACTATTCTACCAGATCCATCCTTAGCTTTTACATCGTGGTGAATAGTTCTACCTTCCCTCAATGGTATATGAATCAGTTTTCTTCTCGCAATTTCGTTTGCCTTTTTAATAGCATCTGGAACTTGTTTAGCTTTAGCATGAGCAATGCCAATTTTTCCTGCTTGATTGCCTACAACTACGAGAGCTGAAAAACCAAATCTTCTTCCACCCTTAACAACTTTAGTAATTCTATTAATGTGAACTAATTTTTCTAGAATATCATCATTTTTTTTATCTTTAAAATTTTCCATAATTAGAAATCCATCCCATTTTTTCTTAATGTTTCAGCAAAAATTTTTATTCTTCCATGATATTTGTAGATTCCTCTATCAAAATAAATTTTACTAATTTTTTTCTCTTGAGCTTTTTTTGCTAATTTTTCTGCAACAATTTTAGAAAGTTCAGATTTATTTTTTGTTTTAGATTCTTTTATATCTTTTTCAACTGAAGAGGCAGATAACAATGTAACATTTTTTGTATCATCTATAATTTGTGCTGAGATATTCTTTGATGATCTAAAAATACTCAATCTAAATCGTCCAGCTTTAGCAAATTTTTTGAGTTTATTTGTAACTCTAAATTTCTTTCTATTGCTTGTATTAAGTTTCATTATTTTTTCTTTCCCTCTTTTTTCAAAATATATTGACCCTTTTCTCTAATTCCTTTTCCTTTATAAGGTTCAATCTTTCTAAATGTTTTAATTTTAGATACCACTGAACCAACCAATTGTTTATCAAAACCTGTAATTTTTAATGTTGTTTGTTTTTCAACTGAAATTTTTATACCTTCTGGAATGTCATAATTTACATCATGACTATACCCCAATTGCAAATTCAATTGATTGCCTTTAAGTGCCGCCCGATATCCTACACCAATTAGTTCTAAAGTTTTTTCATAACCTTTTATAGAGCCAATAACTGCATTATTTATAAGGCTACGATTCATTCCCCATAATCTTTTTGTATTTTGATCAATCTTTTTTGGTTTCAAAGATATTTCTTTACCATCTTTAATATCAAGATTAAAAACTTCTAAATCAATATTTAGAGATTTTTTACCTAACGGACCCTCAATATTTAAAATATTTCCGACGACAGCGACTTTAACTTTTTCGGGTATAGAAATATTTATTTTACCTATTTTCGACATAATTAAAAAACCTTACAAATTATTTCACCACCAACTCTTTGCTTTCTAGCATCAATGTCAGTCATAACCCCTTTTGGTGTTGATAAAATTGCTATACCTAAACCATTATTAATTTTTGGTAAACTATCTGCGCTTGAAAAAATTCTTCTTCCAGGTTTTGAGACTCTTTCAAAATTATTTATAACCGGATTCCCTGAATGATATTTTAGCTCTAAAGATAAAATATTCTTATTTTCATTACTTGAAATTTTAAAATCTTTTATAAAACCTTCGTTCTTTAATATATCAGCTATCTTACTTTTAAAATTTGAAGAGGGTAAATCTACTTTC
>CACBCE010000021.1 GCA_902537665.1 uncultured Pelagibacteraceae bacterium | reverse complement strand
ACCTTTCATTGACTTGGTTAATTTAGAGTTCTTTATTTTACCAAAACCTAATTGAACAGCTTTATAACCTCTTTTTTCAATATCAATGACATTTATTACACGCGCTTTTTCAATTTTTAAAACAGTCACAGGAACTAATTGACCAGTTTTGTAAAACTCTCTAGTCATGCCAATTTTTTTACCCAATAAAGCTATTTCTTTCATAATTAAATTTTTATCTCCACATCTACACCTGAAGCTAAATCTAATTTCATTAATGCTTCTACTGTTTGTGGGGTTGGTTCTATTATATCTATTAGCCTTTTATGTGTTCTAGACTCAAATTGTTCTCTGCTTTTCTTATCTATGTGTGGTGATCTTAAAACTGTGTATCTTTCTATTTTAGTAGGTAGAGGTATAGGGCCTTTAATTGTTGCACCAGTTCTTTTTACAGTATTAACTATTTCCTCTGTTGATGCATCTAAAACCTTATTATCATAGGCTCTTAATTTTATTCTAATATTCTGTTTTTCCATTTTAACCTGCAATCTTTTTGGTTACTTCGTCTTGAACATTTTGAGGAACTTTTGAATAATGGTCAAAAAACATTGAGTATTGTGCTCTTCCCTGTGACATAGATCTTAAGCTATTAATGTATCCAAACATATTTGCTAAAGGTACCATTGCAGTAATTACAGTTGCGTTACCTCTTTGCTCTTGAGTGCTTATTTGACCTCTTCTACTATTTAAATCACCTATAACATCTCCCATATAATCTTCTGGGGTTACAACCTCAACTCTCATAACTGGTTCTAAAAGTTTTAAACCACCCTTTGTACAAGCTTCCTTAAAACAAGCTCTACTCGCTAATTCAAAAGCTAATACACTTGAGTCAACATCATGATGTAATCCATCAAGGATTGTTACTTTGTAATCAATCATTGGAAAACCAGCTAAAATACCACCATCAGAGACTGTTTCTATTCCTTTTTCAACTCCAGGAATAAACTCTTTAGGTATAGCGCCTCCCTTAATTTTACTTTCAACTTCTCTACCTTTTCCAGCATCTTGTGGTTCTACCAACAATTTAACTTTTGCAAATTGACCTGCACCACCACTTTGTTTTTTGTGTGTATATTCAACCTCTGAGGAATTTTCTATTGTTTCTCTGTAAGCAACCTGTGGCGCACCAACATTAGCTTCTACTTTAAACTCTCTTTTCATTCTATCAACAATTATATCTAGATGGAGTTCACCCATACCTTTTATAATCGTCTGACCAGACTCTTCATCTGATGTAACTCTAAATGAAGGATCCTCCTTAGCTAATCTACCTAAAGCCTCACCCATTTTTTCTTGGTCTGCTTTTGTTTTTGGTTCAACTGCAATTTCAATTACTGGATCAGGGAATTCCATAGGCTCTAGAAGAACTCCATTATCTTTGTCACACAAAGTATGTCCTGTTATTGTATTTTTAAGGCCAGCTAGTGCTACTATATCTCCAGCATTCGCCTCTTTAATATCCTCTCTTGAATTCGCATGCATTAAAAGCATTCTTCCTACTCTTTCCTCTTTTTCTTTTGAAGAATTGTAAACAGCAGTACCTGTTTTAATAGTACCTGAATAAATTCTTATAAAAGTTAATGATCCAACAAATGGGTCATTAGCAACCTTAAATGCAAGAGCAGAAAATGGTGCGTTATCTTCAAATTTCATTTCCATTTCATCTTCACTTCCTAGTTTAGTGCCTTTAATTGAACCAATATCAACAGGACTAGGTAAATAATTTACGACTGCATCTAATAAAGGTTGAACTCCTTTATTTTTGAATGCTGATCCAGTCATTACTGGAACAAAACTAAAATCTAATGTTCCTTTTCTAATACATCTTATTAAATCTTCTTCTTTAATTTCTTCACCATTTAGATAAGATTCCATTAGTTTTTCATCTTGTTCAACAGCAGCCTCAACTAATTCAGTTCTGTATTTTTGTGAAATTTCTTTTAAATCCTCTGGGATATCTTTATATTCCCACTCTGCTCCTAAAGCTTCATTTTTCCAAACCTGAGCTTTCATTTTTACAAGATCAACAACACCTGTTAATGAAGCCTCAATACCAATTGGAACTTGAATGACTAATGGTTTTGCACCTAATCTCTCTTTAATCATTTCAACACATCGAAAAAAATCAGCTCCTGTTCTATCTAATTTATTTACAAAACAAATTCTTGGTACTTTATATTTATCTGCTTGTCTCCAAACAGTCTCGGATTGAGGTTCTACACCTGCAACCCCATCAAAAACTGCTACTGCACCGTCTAAAACCTTTAATGATCTTTCTACTTCTATGGTAAAATCAACATGACCAGGAGTGTCTATAATGTTTATTCTGTGATTTTGCCAAAAACATGTTGTTGCTGCTGAAGTAATTGTTATACCTCTTTCTTGTTCTTGCTCCATCCAATCCATTGTTGCAGCACCATCATGAACCTCACCAATTTTGTGACTTTTTCCAGTGTAATATAAAATTCTTTCAGTAGTGGTTGTTTTGCCAGCATCAATATGAGCCATGATACCTATGTTTCTATACTTATCTAATGTATGTGTTCTAGCCATAATTTTTTACCACCTAAAATGTGCAAAAGCTTTATTTGACTCAGCCATTTTGTGAACATCCTCTTTTTTTTTGACAGCAGCACCTTTTTTTTCATATGCATCATAAAGTTCATTAAAAATCTTATCTGACATATGTTTGTCTTTTCTTTTTCTAGCAGACTCAACAAGCCATCTGATTGCTAGAGCTTGCGCTCTTTTACTTTTTACTTCGACTGGCACCTGATAGGTTGCACCACCAACTCTTCTTGATCTTACTTCAACTGTTGGCTTTATATTATTTATTGCCTCATTAAAAATATTTATTGGTTCATCTTTTGATTTAGTTTTAATCTTATCTATAGCATCATAGACTATTTTAGCAGCTGTTCCTCTTTTACCATCATACATTATATTATTTATTAATTTTGGAATTATCGTTGAATTAAACTTTGGATCAGGAACAACATTCTTTTTTGGTTGAGATTTTTTTCTAGACATATCTACTTACCTTTTTTGGTTCCATATAATGATCTTCTTTTTTTTCTGTTAGCAACCCCTTGTGTATCCAAGTTTCCTCTAAGTATATGATATCTAACACCTGGCAAATCTTTTACTCTTCCGCCTCTTATTAAAACAACAGAATGTTCCTGTAAATTATGTCCTTCACCAGGAATGTATGCTGTCACCTCAAATCCATTGGATAATCTAACCCTAGCAACTTTTCGAAGTGCTGAGTTTGGTTTTTTTGGGGTGGTTGTGTACACCTTAACACATACACCTCTCTTTAAAGGTTGTTTCTGCAATGCAGGAACTTTGTTCCTTTTACTTTGCTTAATTCTTTTTTTTCTTAACAATTGGTTAATTGTAGGCATAAAATTTTAATAATTATATTTTTGATGAAATAACTGACAGATCAATTATGGCAGCGTTTAATACATCCAATAAGTACTACTTCCAACCAAAAACATCGACAAATTACTTATTAATTTTGCTTTGTCAAACTAAAACCTATGGTTTAAATTGGCTTTTTTTATTGATTTGCTTGGGTTTCTGAGGCCTCAATTTTTTCTTGTTCAGACAAGAAATTGTTATCATCCTCTAAGGCTTTTTTGTTCCATTTATTCTTTATATTACCTGTTCCTGCTGGAACCAATCTACCAACAATTACATTCTCTTTTAATCCATTCAATGGATCAACCTTACCTTTAATTGCTGCATCAGTTAAAACTCTTGTTGTTTCTTGGAACGAAGCTGCTGAGATAAACGACTCTGTCTGCAGTGAGGCTTTGGTAATACCCATCAAAACTCTTTCCCCAATTGCAGGAGTTTTATTTTCTGTTTTCAATTTTTCATTCATATTTTCAAACTTAATTCTGTCTACAATTTCTCCAGGTAAATAAGTTGAGTCACCAGACGATTTGACCTCAACTTTTTTCAACATTTGTCTTAATATGGTCTCAATGTGTTTATCATTTATAATTACACCTTGAAGTCTATAAACTTCTTGAACTTGGTTAACAAAGTACTCCGTTAATTCTTTTATACCCATAATTCTCAAAATATCATGTGGTAAAGGTTGACCATCAAGAAGATATTCGCCCTTTTTAATTTTTTCACCTTGATTAAAGTTAATATGCTTACCTTTAGGTATTAAATAATTCGATGGTTCACTTCCATCTTCAGGAACAATTGAAATTCTTTGTTTGCCCCTTACTTCTTTTCCAAAAATTACTTGTCCATCATTTTCAGCAATTATTGCACTATCTTTTGCTTTTCTTGCTTCAAATAACTCAGCGACTCTTGGTAGACCACCTGTAATATCTTTAGTTTTAGTTGTTTCTTTTGGAAGTCTTGCAATTACATCACCTGCGGATACTTTTTGTCCATCTTTAACTGATAAAATTGAGTCTGGAACTAAATAATATCTCGCTTCATTATCATCTGCTTTTTTAATTACATTACCTTTTTCATCTCTAAGAGTAATCCTTGGTTTTAAGTCAGTGCTCTTAGATTGTGCTCTCCAATCTATTACAGACTTAGACGATATACCTGTAGCATCATCGGTAGTTTCTTGAATTGAAACTCCATCAATCAAATCAACATAACTTGAAATACCACTTTTCTCAGCAATAACAGGTGTAGTATAAGGATCCCATTCACAAATTTTTGTATTTGCTTTTACTTTGTCACCATTTTTAAAAAACAGTTTTGATCCATACGCAACTTTATAAACTGCAATTTGTACACCATTGTTATCTTCAATAGAGAGTTGAGTATTACGTCCCATTACAATCAAATTCTTTTTAGAGTCTTCTAAAATATTTGAGTTTAAGATCTTTAAAGTTCCCTCATTTTTAGTTACTATTTGCGAATCTTGTTTTACTGAAGCTGTTCCACCAACGTGAAAAGTTCTCATTGTAAGCTGGGTGCC
>CACBCE010000020.1 GCA_902537665.1 uncultured Pelagibacteraceae bacterium | reverse complement strand
GGTCAATTTTTAGTGCAGGCTCATATTTGGTACAACTGATGGGTGAATTTAACTATTTTGCCCATACAAGACTAAAATCATTTAAAAACATTGTTTTTACTATCTTTTTTAAAGCCAAAAAGGCTTAAAAACCTTAAATAGGAGCTTTTTCAGATTTTAGTAATTTTAGCTTTTTCTTCGTTCCACCTATTCCAGAGTAGCCTCCAAGACCTCCGTCTGACCTTATTACCCTATGACAAGGTATTTTAGGAGCATATGGGTTTTTAGCACAGGCATTTGCTACAGCTCTAGCAGATTTGGGGCTTTTTATAGCAATAGCAACCTGTTTGTAGGTTTTAATCTTACCTTTTTGAATTGTTTTGAGATATTTCCAAACTTTTAATTGAAATTTTGTTCCTTTAAGAGTCATTATTAGCTAAAACCCCTGTTTCCTTGCACTTTTAAGGGTGCAAAGAACAGTTGTTTTGGCACGTCGTTGATGCGCTACCGCCATGCCTCCCGCTTCACATGTTCAGCGATGCTTTGTGAAGCTTTCTGCCCCCTGGATTTGTACCTCTCGGCTTTTCTCCAATTGGCCAGTTAAGAGTTGCCTCTTAATTCACACTTAACATAACAAATAGTGATTTTTAAATGTATCACTTTCTAGGTGATTCTTTAATTCCTCTTACTTTCTTGTGAATAGTGGGGATAAATTAAGTTTTAAAAAGCAATATAAAATAGCTAAACAAAAATAAGATAGCCATTATGCTTAAAAATATTGTGTTAATGCTTTTTCCAGTATTTCTATATTGAATATAGCTCAAAATTATAAAACCAATCGAACTTATCAAAAACCATACTGCAGGAATTTCACCATCAATTGAACCCATAAATTCATAATTTAATCTATTGACATAATAAATCACTTAATATATTATTAATGATAATTAATTGTTATCAATAGTAATAATATGAATAAGTTAATTACAGACCTAAAATCACTAAATGAGGCAACTTTAAATAACCTTAAAAGCTCCAAGGCAAATAACACTTTGAGAGCTTATAAATCTGATTTTAAAGACTTTGGAGCGTTTTGTGCAAAGCATGGATTAAATTCATTGCCAACTGAACCAAAAATAGTTTCATTATACCTTACTCATCTATCTAAAAACTCAAAAATAAGCACTTTAAGACGAAGATTAGTATCAATAAGCATGGTGCATAAACTAAAAGGGCATTATCTAGATACCAAACACCCGATAATAGTTGAAAATTTAATGGGCATAAGAAGGGTGAAAGGAAGTATTCAAAAAGGAAAAAAACCATTATTAATCAATCATTTAAAATTAATTATTAATGTAATAGATGAACAAAAAGTTGATGAAATTAAAAAACTTAGAGACAAATCAATAATACTATTAGGCTTTGGAGGTGGATTTAGGAGAACAGAACTTATTTCCATCGATCATGAAGATTTGGAATTTGTGCCGGAGGGTCTGAAAATCTCTGTTAAAAGATCTAAAACTGATCAATTTGGCGAAGGAATGATCAAGGGACTACCCTACTTCACCAATGAAATTTATTGTCCAGTCATGAATTTAAAAAAATGGTTAGAGGTTTCTCAAATTAAGTCTGGAGCTATTTTTAGAAGATTTTCTAAAGGTTTATCATTAACACATAAAAGATTATCTGATCAATCAGTAGTTTTATTGATAAAAGAATATTTAAATTTAGCAGGTATAGAAAATAAAAATTTTGCTGGTCATAGTTTAAGGTCAGGTTTTGCAACAGTAGCTGCTGAGTCTGGTGCAGATGAGCGAAGTATAATGGCAATGACAGGACATAAAACAACACAAATGGTCAGAAGGTATATTAGAGAAGCAAATATATTTAAGAATAATGCTTTGAATAAAATAAAGATATAAATTAATGAAAGTATTTTAAAGCAAAAAATACAACAATTGGAATGGTTATAAAGGACATCAAAGTTGAAACAACTATTGTACTAGCAACACTATCAACAATTTTTTTTGGTGAATACATGCTACCAACTAAATAATTCAATATAGCACTGGGCATTGCACTCTGTATGAGTAAAACACCTGCAGCCAATCCAGACAAATTAAAATTATATATCACAGTAAATGCTATTAATGGTCCTATTATTACTCTACATAAGGATAAAATAATTGAGTTTTTCAATGAAAATTTAAATTTAGTAAGAGCAATACCTAATGACATTAAAACTAAGAATATTGTTGCGTATGTTAAAAGAAATGTTGTGTTCTCAAGAAATAAAGGTGTATCAATTTCAAAATATAAAAATAAAACAGATATAATAATAGCGTACACAGGTGGACTTTTAATTAAAATATCAAACGAAAAACTTTTTTTTGCTAAAAAAACACCTAGAGTAAAATGGAATAAAATTATGACAGAAGCTATAGCAGAGGCAACACCAAGACCCTGAGTACCATATGCAAAAAGGCAAATTGGTACACCCATATTTCCTGTATTTGGGAGAATTAATGGAGGAAGCTCCATACTTAAATCTTTATTAAGAAAAAAAAGAAGCAAAAGCCCAATAATTGCAAAACCAGTAATCATTATTATAGCATAAATAAAATAATGAACAAAAATACTTAAAGTAATTCCAGTTGTTGTTACTGTATAAAAAATCATTGCTGGTGTACCAATGTTGCCAGCAAAATTTGTTATAAAATTAGTATCGAATTTAGGGTTTTTTTTACCAAGATAATAACCAACGCCAATAACAAAAAAAACAGGAAAAATAACTTCAAAAATTTTGATATAAATTTCCATTAATTATATAATCTAATTAATGTTGGAAATTTTAGAATATTTCTATTCTTTTTAAATATTGATAAACAATTTCTTGCATTTTTTTCTGTTGTTTTATGGGTAATTATTACAATAGTAGCTGAATTTCTTTTTTTATCAGGTGTTTGTATAATTCTTTTTACAGAAATTTTATACTTAGACAGTCGATTAGTTATAGAAGATAAAACACCTTGCTTATCTTTAACTTCAAATCTTAAATATAATGAGTTTGAATAATCATCATTACTAAAAACTTTTACAATTTTTCTTTTATTTGAGGAAATTCCAAAAGGATATTTTATATTTCCTCTAAGAATAGACAATAAATCAGATAATAAGGAGGACGATGTAGGTCCTGGTCCTGCTCCCTCCCCTTGAAGTATGCTCTCACCAACGGGCTTTCCCTCCGTGATAACAGCATTCATGACACCATTTACATTACCTATGTATGTGTCTTTATTAACTAAACATGGATGAACAGTTTCAAATAAACGATTATTTATCATTTCAGATATACCTAGTAACTTAATTCTAAGATTTAATTGATTTGCAATTTTGATATCTTTTAAATTAATATTTTCTATACCTTCCATAATACATTTGTGATGTGAAATTTGATTATTGAATGCAAGAGCTGATAAAATCCTAACTTTTGCAAAAGCATCAAACCCATTCAAATCTAATTTAGGATTACCTGGTTCAGCATAACCAAGTTCTTGTGCTTTTTTTAAGACTTTATCAAAAGCCTCATTTGAATTTTCCATCTCTGTTAGAATATAATTAGTTGTTCCATTTAAAATTCCATAGACTTTCTTTATCTTATTTGTAGCTAAACCCTCTTTAATCGTTCTAAGTATTGGAATTCCTCCAGCAACAGAGGCTTCAAATTCTAAATTTACATTATTCTTTTCAGCTAATTTAGCTAATTCATTACCATGTTTTGAAATTAAAGCTTTATTTGGTGTTATAACATTAATCTTATTCTTTAACGCCATCACAACAATTTTTTTTGAAATTCCATCTGATTGACCAATAGACTCAAACAAAATGTCTATTTTTTTTTCTTTAAAAATTTTAAGGGGATTTGTATAAAAGATTTTTTTATTAATATTATATTTCCTTTTTTTATTTTTATTTTTTGCAGAAATAGCAACGATATTTATCTTTTTTCCTGTTTTAATTTCTATTTCTTTTTTTTTTAACTTTAATTCATTGTAAAGATAAATGCCTACTTGACCTAAACCAACAATTGCAATGTTAACTATTTTATTCATCTATATTGGGATAATCAATGTTATCTACGTAAACTTTTAAATTTGATTTAAATTCTTCAAAAGTTAAATCTTTTGAAAAATTGATCTTTTTCTCAGTTTGAACAGGGGCACAAGAAATAACTAGAAACAAAATTAATAATGGTAATTTTTTCATAATAACCCCTCACTATTTTTGAAACCAAATTTTAAATTCATATTTTGAACTGCTTGACCTGCTCCTCCTTTAATAAGATTATCAATGACTGATAAAATTATTATTTTATCTTTAAATTTAGTTTTACAGACAGAAATAAAGCAATAATTAGTATTCATAACGTCATTTGTGCTTAAAAGAGAGTTAACGCTCTTTATCTTTACAAATTTATTCTTTTTGTGAAATTTTTTCAAAATATTTTGTACATTATTTAAAGTGGTACCTGGTTTTAAATCCAAATAAATAGTACTTAAAATTCCTCTAAACATTGGAATAATATGAGGTGTAAAAATAAAATTAATTTTTGAAGAAGCGTGATTTTGTAATTCTTGATGAATTTCTGAATTATGTCTATGAAATCCTACTCCATATGCACTAAGGGATTCGTATAAATTTTTATTTTTAAATTTTTGGTGCACTCCTCTACCCGCTCCAGAATATCCAGATTTTGAGTCTATAATGATATTTTTAAAATTGATTGATCTTTTTTGGATTAATGGAATAAGTGGTAAAAGTATTGATGTAGGGTAACAACCTGGACATCCAATAATACTAAATTTTTTCACTAATTTTCCTGTTATTTCAGGTAAAGCATAAATACTATTTTTTATATTTCTTAACGCCTTATGTTTTTGTTTATACCATCTTAAATAATCAGAACCTTTTTTTAGTCTGAAATCTGCAGCTAAATCAATTAAAGTATTTTCTTTTAATAAATCTTTTGAGATTACTTGAGCTTCTCCATTCGGCAGAGCGGTAAAAATAATATTAACATCATTTAAGTATTTCTTATTATATTTTGTAATTTTAGGTAACTTTTTTGATTTTAACGAAGTGTCATAAGATGAAATTTTTTTTCCAACAGAGGAATTTCCACATAGATATTTAATATTGATATCCTTGTGTTTAATTAATAATTTAATTAATTGAACACCAATATATCCAGTTGATCCAGCAATTAATACATTAAGCTTAGGCATTTTATATTATAACAGTTAAAAATTAAAAAAGAATTATCTTTTAGAAAATTGAAAGCTTCTTCTAGCTTTTTTACGTCCAGGTTTTTTTCTTTCAACTGATCTGGAGTCTCTAGTGGTTAATTTTTCGGTTTTAAGTGTAGATTTCAATTTTTCATCAAATAAAACTAAAGCTTTAGAAATGCCATGAACCATTGCACCTGCTTGACCTGTTGGACCTCCACCTTTTACACTACATTTTACATCAAATTCTGTTGCCTGATTTATAAGTTCAAATGGTCTTACAATTTGCATTTTATGATTATCACTTGAAAAATAATCACTAAAAAGCTTACCATTTACATAAATTTTACCCGAACCTTTTTTTAACCAAACTTTAGCTATAGAAGTTTTTCTTCTTCCAGTTGCATACTTACTATCTTTGAAGTCCAGTTTTATTTTTGGGACTTTGGTTGGTGCTTGAGTATTTTCCATTTTAATTTCGTGCAATATTTTTTGAGTTTAATTTATCTAAATGTATAACTTGAGGATTTTGAGCTGAATGAGGATGATCATTTCCTACATATATTTTCAATTTAGTAAGTTGTTTTTTTCCCAATACTCCCCCTGGAAGCATTCTTTTTACGGCAAGTTTTAAAGCTTCACCTGGTTTTT
>CACBCE010000019.1 GCA_902537665.1 uncultured Pelagibacteraceae bacterium | reverse complement strand
AAATTTGGTTACAATGATTTATACCAATGGTCCACCAGCTGTGGCTCCTCATGGAGCTTTTAAAAGTTTATTTGGTACTAATCCAATTTGTTTTGGAGCTCCTAGTGGTTCAAAAACACCTTTTATTTTTGACTCATCAATCTCAATGATAAATAGAGGAAAGATCAGATTTGCATCAAAAAATAATCAGAAACTTCCAGTCGGTGTTGCCTTAGATAAGTTTGGTAAACCAACAACCGATGCGAATAAAGCTCTTAAAGGTGTTCAGTTACCTATTGCAGGATTTAGAGGTTCAGGATTGGCATGGATGGTTGATATATTGAGTGGTGTTATAACTGGTGGTAATCATGCTGGTAGAGTTAAAGATCCTTTTGAGGATTTTACTGGACCACAAAATATAGGACATTTATTTATCACATTTAAAACAAATTTATTTGTAAAAGATTATAATCAAAGAATTAAAGATAATATCAAAAGAGTAAAACGACTACCTAAAGTTAAAGGATTAAAAGAAATAATGTATCCAGGACAAAATAAATATAAAAGATATAAAATGAATTTAAAAAAAGAGATTAAAATCTCTAAAATTATTAAAAAAGAATTAGAGATTCTTAAAAACTAATTATGCTTTCAAATAAAGAAATCATTGTTCCAAATAATCTATTAAATGCTGCCTTAAAGAATAAAGGAGTAAAAGCTGGAATTGTTAATGCCGGGAAACCATTACCAATGTTATCTGTTCAAGATGCAGTCAAAGAAAATTTAATTGATCCAATTTTTATAGGAGATGAAAAAGAAATTCTAAAGTGTGCAGAAGACTTGAAGTGGGATATTTCTAAATACGAAATAATTAATGAATCAATTGAAAATAATACTGCTGGTATAGCTGCAAAACTTGCGAGTGAGGGAAAAATAAGAATTATAGTCAAAGGACATATACATACAGATATTTTAATGAAAGAAGTTTTAAAAAGAGAGTACAACTTGTTGGGTAAAACAAGGTTAAGTCACATCTGGCATATGACATTAGAAAAAGAGGATAAGCCTCTAATAATTACCGATGGTGCTTTAAATGTATTGCCAAATGTAAAAACTAAAATGCATATCTTAAAAAATGTAATTAATTTTTCTCATAGAATTGGAATTAAAAGACCAAAAATTGCAGTATTGTCTGCCACAGAAGAAGTTTTAGATAGTGTACCAAGTTCTAAAGAGGCTGAAGAAATTACAAATCTTGCAAAAAAAGAAAATTTAAATGCCGATGTATTTGGGCCTTTAGCTTTTGATAATAGCATATCAAAAAAATCTGCAACTATTAAAGGTATTCAAAATGATGTTGCAGGAATTGCAGATGTTTTATTAGTACCCAGTGTTGAGACAGGTAATGCATTGGTAAAGATGTTAATATATTTTAGTGGTGCGTGTGCTGCTGGAGTAGTTGTAGGTGGTAAAGTACCTGTGGTAATTACTAGCCGCTCCGATGAAGCACCTGCAAGACTAGCGTCAATAGCTGCAGCTGTTGTTGCACTAGATTAAATGTTTGATTGCAATAAAATTAAATTTGTCTTAAATAATTCATCAATTATAAAAACATATTAATGACTATTACTTATTTAAAAAAGTCTCCAAAAACTTCGTCAACCGACGATAATAAGACAACTGGAATAGTACAAGATTTATTAAAAAATATCGAGACAACAAAAGAACAAGGCTGCATCGATTTAACTAAAAAATTCGACAAGTATGATGGGGAAATCATAGTATCAAAAGATAAAATTGAGGAAATTAAAAAAACGTTAGATCAAAAAACCAAAGATGATATTCAATTTTCATTTGAAAGGGTTAGAAAATTTGCTGAAGCACAACTTAAAAATTACGGACAAGATTTTGAGGTAGAACTTTCTGATGGTTTGTATGCAGGTCAAAAATTAGTGCCTGTTAATACAGCAGGTTGCTACATCCCAGGTGGAAGATACGCTCATATTGCATCTGCTGTAATGAGTGTAACTACAGCAAAAGTTGCTGGAGTAAAAAATATTATTGCATGTAGTCCCCCTAAAGAAGGAGTTGGTGCCCACCCTACTATTGTATACACAGCTGATCTTTGTGGCGCAGATGTTATTTTAAATTTAGGAGGAGTTCCTGCAATTGCAGCAATGACCAATGGATTATTCAAAAATCCCCCAGCAGATATAATTGTAGGGCCAGGAAATCAATTTGTAGCTGAGGCTAAAAGAATTTTATATGGAAAAGTTGGTATTGATTTGTTTGCAGGACCAACTGAAATTGGAATTATAGCTGATGCTAAAGCTGATCCAGAAATTGTTGCGGTAGATTTGGTAGGACAAGCAGAGCATGGATATAACTCACCATGTTGGCTTTATACAACTAGTAAAGAATTAGCTGAAAAAGTGATGAAAAGAGTTCCAGAATTAATTGCAGAACTTCCAGAAGTTCCAAGAACAAGTGCTGAGGCAGCCTGGAGAGATTATGGTGAAGTTATTCTTTGTGACACTAATGAAGAAATAGTGAAAATTAGTGACGAATACGCACCTGAACATTTAGAAGTACAGACCGAAAACTTAGAATGGTTTCATGAAAGATTAACAAATTATGGTTCATTGTTTGTGGGTGAAGAAACAACTGTTGCATACGGCGACAAATGTTCTGGTACAAATCATATTTTGCCAACTAAAGGTGCTGGAAGGTACACGGGTGGATTATTTGTCGGAAAATTTATTAAAACTTTAAGCTTTCAAAGAATGACAAAAGAGTCTACTAAATTAGTTGGTGCCGCTGCAGCTAGAATTTCTAGATATGAGGGAATGGAGGCTCATGCAAGAACAGGGGATGTAAGACTTAGAAAATATGGTTTTTCTAATTAATTCTCTGGTACAAAAATTAAACACAATCCATTATTACAAAATCTTTTTCCAGTAGCAGTGGGTCCATCTAAAAAAACGTGGCCATGATGTGCACCACAATTTGCACAATGATATTCAATTCTTTTCATTCCAAAAGAATAATCAATCTTAGTTTTAAAAGCTCCCGGCAAAGCTTCAGAAAAAGAGGGCCAACCCGTGCCACTATCGAATTTTGCTTTTGATGAAAATAACTTTGCTCCGCAATTAGCACAATGATAAAATCCATCTCTTTTTTCTTTTAGTAATTCACTGGTAAATGGTCTCTCAGTTCCCTCATTAAACATTATATCTTTTTGGGCTTTACTAAGATCAGGATTAATAAGTTTTTTTGTTGCTGACTTTAAAAATTGATAGGGCAATGATACAAAAAGTATAGAGAGTCCAAATAATTTAAAAAATTTTCTTCTTAAAAGCATATTAAATAAGATTAATTTGAAATTGAGAATTTAACATGCGCTATAATTGTCTCTCAAAAATGCTTTTAACTAGAGAAAATATGCCGTTTCTTTTATTACATAAATTGTCAGCAAAGACATGAAGCTGATAATAAATCCATTAATATATTTCCACGTTTTATCACTCTGAGCATATCTTGAAAAATATACCGATGAATAACCAAGTAAAAAGAAAAATATAAAAGATGCTACAGAAGCTCCAATACCAAAATAGATTTTTTCATCAAATAAAAAATTTTTTGAGAAATTTCCTAAAAAGAAAACTGTATCAGAATAAACATGAGCATTTAGGTAAGTGAAACCAAGTGTCTTAAATATAATCTTAGCACTAGTGGTCTCTTTTTTTTCAATATTGAAATTAACACTAATACTAAAAGATTTAATTTTTGAATATATGAAATAGATTAAAAAAATTATTAAACAGATGTTTAAAGTTAGCTCTACAAATATATTAAAATATTGATGAAAAAAGTGGAATAAAAGGATGCCTGAAAATATTAAAATTAAGTCTGAAATGGAACAAATTAAACAGACCAAAAAAACATACTGCTTTTTGAGCCCTTGTTCTATTACAAAGATATTTTGAGCACCAATCGCTAGAATTAAACTAAGCCCGGTAATAAAACCTAATACCAGGTATTCCATCTAAACTAAAATTATTCTGGATTAGCTGTTAAAGTTTTAATCTCTAGAATATTTTCGTTAGGGTCTTTCACAAAAAATGTTTCTTGCTCGTATTTTGTTCCTTTAAATCTTAGATAAGGTTCATCATAATACTTTGCACCTTTTTCTTTCAATCTATTTTTTAAAGTATCAAAATCTTTTCTTGATAAATGAACTCCAAAATGTGGAACAGAAACGTTGCCCATATCTACATCGTGTCTCTCGTTATCTAATTTATGCTCACTTGCATGGAGAGTTAATTCATTTCCCCAAAAGTCAACATCAGCCCACTCTTGTGCTGAATTATCAAGTCGGCAACCCAAAGTTTCACTATAAAACTTTTTTGCTGTTTCTAGATCTCCACATGGGATTGCTAGATGAAAACAATTAGTATTTTTGTACATTATTTCTCCTTTAAATACTGTTTAAAGGCACTATATAGACATTAATTATTTTTATCAAGCTGACAAAATTATATGACTGATTTTTTACAATCTATAATAGACAGAGATCCTGCGGCAAAATCTAAGTTAAGTCTTATCTTAACTTACCCAGGGGTTAAGGCTATTTTTTTTCATAAAATTGCAAATTTTTTTGCAATAGCAAAATTTGATTTAGTTGCAAGAATCATTTCTCAATTTTCAAGATTTTTAACAGGAATAGAAATTCATCCAAAGGCAAAGATTGGAAAAAATTTATTTATTGATCACGGTATGGGAGTTGTTATCGGCGAGACATCTGAGATTGGTAACAATGTTACTATTTATCATAACGTTACATTAGGTGGAATTGCTCCAAGTATAAACACTAATGATCAAAGAAATACTAAAAGACATCCAACTTTAGAAGATAATGTTGTTGTTGGATCTGGTGCCCAAATTTTAGGACCAATAACAGTTGGTAAAAATTCCTTAATTGGTGCAAATGCAGTAGTTACTAAAAATGTTCCAGAGAAATCAATAATGGTAGGAATTCCAGCTACAAGAGTTGGTGATGCTACAAAAGGATTTCAACCTTATGCTGTTACTGATAAAGATAAAGATTAATGTCACAAATAAAAAATAATTTTATCGAATCAGTTGGCAATACACCTTTAATAAAATTAAAAGCAGCTTCAGAGATCACTGGATGTAATATTTATGGAAAAGCAGAGTACCTAAATCCAGGTGGATCCGTTAAAGATAGAGCTGCTCTAGCACTAATAAAAGATGCACAAGAAAAGAAGTTAATTTCGGAAGGTGGAATTGTTGTTGAAGGCACTGCGGGTAATACTGGGATTGGTTTATGTCTTTTAGGAAATTCCTTAGGTTATAAGACAATTATTGTAATGAATGACAACCAAACCCAAGAAAAAAAAGATACATTAAAAAATATTGGTGCAGATCTTAGACTGGTGCCACCTAAGCCATATAAAGATGATGGTAACTATGTAAAAGTTGCGGGTCGTCTTGCTGAAGAATTAAAAAGTACAAATAACAAGGGTGTAGTTTGGGCAAACCAATTTGATAACACTGCCAATGCAAAAGGTCATTACGAAACGACTGGACCAGAAATTTGGGAACAAACTGATGGTAAAGTAGATGGCTTTGTCTGTGCGTCAGGAACCGGAGGTACCATCGGTGGTGTAAGTAAATTTCTAAAAGAAAAAAATAAGAATATAAAAATTTATTTATCAGATCCAACAGGCTCTGCACTCTATAATCATATTATGAATGGTGAACTTAAAGCTGAGGGTGGATCAATAACTGAAGGTATTGGTTCAAGCAGAATAACTAAAAACTTTGCTGAAGCTAAAATTGATGGTGCTTTTTCAATCAGTGATCAAGAGTCATTACCCGTGCTTTATGATTTAATACAGCATGAGGGGTTAAGTTTAGGAACTAGTTGTGGAGTAAATATTGCAGGTGCAATTAGATTAGGAAAGGAGCTTGGTCCAGGAAAAACAATTGTAACAATTCTCTGTGATAGATCAGATAAATACAACTCAAAGATGTTTAATAAATCTTTTTTAAGAGAAAAAAACCTTCCCATTCCTAGCTG
>CACBCE010000018.1 GCA_902537665.1 uncultured Pelagibacteraceae bacterium | reverse complement strand
GAATAGAAATAAATGAAAAAAAAATACGAACTGTTAGATGAAATTAATTTTCCATCAGATTTAAAAAAATTACCTGAGTCAAAATTACAAAAAGTTGCTGATGAATTAAGAGAGGAAATGATTGATGCTGTCTCGGTGACTGGTGGTCATCTTGGAGCAAGTCTTGGAGTTGTAGAATTAACTGTGGCTTTGCATTATATTTTTAATACACCCAATGATAAGTTAATCTGGGATGTGGGCCATCAGTGCTATCCACATAAAATTCTAACCGGCAGAAAAGATAGAATAAGAACTCTTAGACAAGGAAATGGTCTTTCTGGTTTTACAAAAAGATCAGAGAGTGAATACGATCCCTTTGGTGCCGCACACAGCTCAACATCAATTTCATCAGCTTTAGGTATAGCAGAAGCAAACAAACTGTCTAATAAATCAGACAATGTAATTGCAGTAATTGGTGACGGGGCAATCAGTGCAGGAATGGCTTATGAAGCTATGAATAATGCTGGTGCTTCAAAAACTAAGATGATCGTAATTTTAAATGATAATGATATGTCAATCGCTAGACCAGTTGGAGCTATGAGCACTTATTTAGCAAAAATTTTTTCAGGAAAGATTTATTTTAGTCTTAGAGAGACTATCAAATTAATTATGTCAGCTTTTTCAAAAAGATTTAGTGCTAAGGCTGGTAAAGCAGAAGATTTATTAAGATCAGCTGTGACAGGTGGAACTTTGTTCAGTTCACTCGGATTTTATTACATTGGCCCAATAGATGGGCATGATTTAAATTCATTAATTCCAATTTTAAAAAATGCTAGAGACTCTAAGCATGAAGGACCAATTTTAATTCACATTAAATCAAAAAAAGGAAAAGGTTATACTTTTGCAGAGGCAGCAAAAGACAATTATCACGGAGTATCAAAATTTAATGTTAAAACTGGTGAACAACTTAAGAGTTCAAGTAAATTACCATCATATACAAAGGTTTTCGCAAACACCTTAATTCAACATGCTAAAAAGGACAGTAAAATTGTAGCTATTACAGCTGCAATGCCTGATGGCACTGGTCTTGATATTTTTCGTAAAGAATTTCCAGATAGGACTTTTGATGTTGGGATTGCTGAGCAACATGCAGTTACATTTGCTGCAGGTTTAGCTACCGAAAACTTTAAACCCTATGCAGCTATTTATTCCACTTTTCTTCAAAGAGCTTATGATCAAGTAGTTCATGACGTAGCAATTCAAAGTTTACCGGTTAGATTCGCGATTGATAGAGCGGGACTTGTTGGGGCTGATGGACCAACACATGCTGGAAGTTTTGATACAACATATTTAACTACTTTACCAAATTTTATTGTTATGGCAGCAAGTGATGAAGCTGAGCTTGTAAGAATGATAAATACCTCAACGGAGATTAATGATAGACCTTGTGCATTTAGGTATCCAAGAGGAACAGGATTAGGTTCAATTTTGCCTTCAATAAATGATAAAATTGAGATAGGGAAATCAAAAATTATTAAAGAGGGAAAAAAATTAGCTATTCTTAATTTTGGAGCAAGATTGAATGAAACTTTGAAAGCCGCAGAAAATTTATTAAAAAAAGGTGTGCCAATAACAGTTGTTGATGCAAGGTTTGCAAAACCTTTAGACGAAAATCTTATTTGGCAATTAGCTACAACTCATGAAGCGATCATGACTATAGAGGAGGGTTCAATTGGTGGTTTTGGATCTCATGTGGTAAATTTTTTGACAAAAAAAGGTTTAATGGACTCTAATTTAAAATTTAGATCATTAACGTTACCAGATATTTTTATTGATCAGGATACTCCAGATAAAATGTATAAAGTGGCAAATCTTGACTCAGTTTCAATTGAGGAAAAAGTTTTAGATTTACTAAATTCTAATATAGTTTTGAAAAAACAAAATTAACTACACTGAGCTTTGTGTAGAAGATAATGATCTAATAAAACACAAGATAACATTGCCTCACCTACAGGTACAGCTCTTATACCAACACATGGATCATGTCTACCTTTTACTGATATACTTGTATTCTTTCCAAATTTATTGATTGTTTTTCTACTTTTTAAAATTGAAGAAGTTGGCTTTACAGCAAAAGAGACAATTATCTCTTGACCTGAAGAAATACCTCCCAGAATCCCTCCAGCGTTATTAGATTTAAATTTTGTTTTTTTTCTATTTTGAGAAATTTCATCTGAATTTTCCTCACCTGACAATTGTGCAGAGTTCATACCTGAGCCAATATTAACTCCTTTAACAGCATTAATACTCATCATAGCTGATGCTATGTCAGAGTCTAATTTTGAGTATATAGGTGCTCCTAATCCAGCAGGAATACCGTTCGCTCTTACTTCGATTATCGCTCCACATGACGATCCAGCTTTTCTAATACTTAATAAGTATTTTTCCCAAATTTTTAACATTGATTTATCTGGGCAAAAAAATGGATTTTTAGAAATTATTTTATCATCCCATTTATTAGTATCACATCCTAATATTCCAAGTTGGGTTACAGCTCCAGTGATTTTAAATTTTTTTCCTAATTTATTTTCTAAAACTTTTTTTGCCACAGCACCTGCTGCAACTCTTGCAGCTGTTTCTCTTGCAGATGATCTACCACCACCTCTGTAGTCTCTTATTCCATACTTTTTAAAATATGTGAAATCAGCATGTCCTGGTCTAAATTTATCTTTGATATCATTATAATCCTTTGAACGCATATCCTCATTGTAAATTATCAATGATATTGGTGTCCCAGTCGTTTTTCCCTCAAAAACTCCTGAAAGAATTTGAACCTTGTCACTCTCCTTCCTTTGAGTAGTAAACTTTGATTGCCCAGGTTTTCGTTTGTTTAATTCTTTTTGAATATCCGCTTCTTTTAATGGTATTAATGGTGGACATCCATCTATAATACACCCTATAGCTGGACCATGGGATTCTCCCCAAGTTGTAAAACGAAAAGACTTTCCAAAAGTATTAAATGACATTATTTATATTGTATAGATTATTTTGTTAAAATTATGAATCAAAAAAACTCACTTGGGCTTAATAAATGCTTCTTAGATCTTGATAATCCATTTGAATTATTTCAAAGATGGTTTGAGGAGGCTAAAAAAAAAGAGATTAATGATCCTAATGCTTTAGCACTTGGTACAGCAAATAAAGAGGGTATTCCCTCAGTAAGAATGGTTCTGCTTAAAGGTCATAGTGAAAAAGGATTTGTTTTTTATACAAATTTAAACAGTCAGAAAGGTAATGAAATTAAAGAAAACCCGAACGCTACAATGTGCTTTCATTGGAAAAGTTTACTAAGACAAATAAGGATAGTTGGAACATTGAAACAAGTAGATGATCAAACTGCTGATGAGTACTATAACTCAAGAGCATATGATAGCAGAATAGGTGCTTGGGCCTCAAAACAAAGCAGTATTCTCCAAACTCGAGATGAACTTTTAGATGCTTTAGAGAATTATAAAAAAAAATATAATGACAAAGATAATGTACCTAGACCAAGCCATTGGTCTGGCTGGAATTTAACACCTTCCACAATTGAATTTTGGTTAGATGGAGATAATAGAATACATGAAAGATTAAAGTATTCTTTAGATAAAAATGGTAGTTGGACAAAAAGTCTTTTAAGTCCCTAAAAATCCCTTGATAAACTAAATGAAGTTAAATTTTCAAGAATATTTCTTTCATTACAGTCTTTAAATATCGATAATGAGTTTGACGCTAAATTTATGTAATGATTTGCTTTTTGATAACATTCTTTAATAATTTCATATTGTTTGATTAAAGATAATGTATAATTAAAATCATTTTCATCTCTTCTATCTTTTATAAAAATACCTTTCAGACTTTCCTTTTCTTTAAGATTTGCTTTTTGAAATAATAAGATTATTGGCAGAGTAATTTTCCCTTCATAAAAATCTTTGCCAATTTTTTTTCCAAATAGTTTTGACTCAGAATTGTAATCTAAAGTATCATCAGCTATTTGAAAAGTTAATCCCAAATTCCTTCCGTAAAATTCTAAAGCCTCTTTTTCTTTTGATGACACATCTGACAAAATTGCACCAACTTTGGTAGCTGCTGCAAATAATTCAGCAGTTTTCGCAGAAATTATTCTTAAATAAGTTTCCTCCAACATATCTACCTCTCCTCTGTGTTGTAATTGAAGAACTTCTCCTTGTGCAATCTTAGAGGAAGTTGAAGATAATAATTTTAAAACCTCAATATTTCCGTCATCTACCATCATTTCAAAACATCTACTAAGTAAATAATCTCCAACTAAAACAGAAGAGTGATTATCCCAAACTTTGTTTAAAGTTTTTCTCCCCCTTCTAATAGATCCATTATCTATTACGTCATCATGCATTAAAGTTGCTGAGTGAATAAGTTCTACACAAGCAGCCAAATTAATATCTCTAGTTCCTTTTGCATATCCACATAATTTTGCAGAACCTAAAGTTAGTAAGGCTCTTAATCTCTTTCCGCCTGTATCAAGGTGATAGTTTGTCATTTTCTGAACTAAGTCTACTTTGCTAACTAATTTAGACTTTATTTTTTCTTCAACTAACATCAATCTATCTTCAACTGAATTTTTTAGTTGAAAATACGAATTATTAATTTTGTTTTTTAATTGTATGACACTTCCCATTAATTGAGCAAATTAGTATAATAGGTTGCTTTTTATACTTATCAATTGACGCACCTGAATCTTCAATTATAAGGTGTCTTTATATTCATAAAAAAATTCTATAAATATTAAAAATGCTCTCTTTTTTTAAAAAGAAAAAAATTATTCCACATATTAAGCTAAGTGGAGTTATTGGGAATGTAGGGAAATTTAAACAAGGTATAGATTTTTCTGGCCAAGAAGACATTATTACAAAAGCATTTTCTCTAAAAAAAGCACCATGTGTTGCTATAACAATAAACTCTCCTGGAGGTTCTCCTGTTCAATCACATTTAATTTATAGCTTAATTAGACAACAGGCAAAAAAAAATAAAAAAAAAGTAATAGTTTTTGCCGAAGATGTAGCAGCCTCAGGCGGATATCTAATAGCTTGTGCTGGAGATGAAATTTATGCGAACTCAAGTTCAATAATAGGCTCAATAGGAGTAATCTACTCTTCTTTTGGTTTTACAGAATTGATAAAAAAGATAGGTGTTGAGAGAAGAGTGCATACTGCTGGGAAAAATAAAAGTACATTAGACCCATTTCTAGATGAAAAAAAGGAAGACATCGAAAGATTAAAAAATATACAATTAGATCTACATAAAGATTTCATAGAGGTGGTCGAAAAAAGCAGGTCATCAAAACTTAAAAAATCTGAAGTAGAATTATTTTCAGGTGAATTTTGGTCAGGTAGAAAAGCCAAAGATCTTGGTTTGATAGATGATATAGGGAATGCAAATCAGATATTAAGAGAAAAATTTGGAGAAGATGTTGTTATTAAAAAATTTGAAAAATCAAAAAGCTGGCTTAGTAAAAAATTGTCGTCTTCAAATGATCATGTCGATCAACTAGCAAACATGTTAGAGGAAAAATCAGTTTGGCAAAAATATGGCCTCTAAAAAAATTAAAAAAAAACCAAAATTTCAAACTTTCCAAGAAACAATTATAAATCTTCAAAAATTTTGGAGTAAAAATGGATGTGTAATTTTACAACCTTATGATATGGAAGTTGGAGCTGGAACATTTCATCCAGCTACTACTCTAAGATCTCTTGGACCTAAGCCATGGAAAGCAGCGTATGTTCAACCTTCACGAAGACCTACAGATGGAAGATATGGAGATAATCCAAATAGACTTCAGCATTATTATCAATTTCAAGTTATAATAAAACCTTCTCCAATTAATATTAAAAAACTTTATTTAAATAGTTTGTCGGTAATAGGAATTAATCATAAAGAGCATGATATTAGATTTGTTGAAGATGATTGGGAAAGCCCAACTCTAGGTGCTGCAGGTCTTGGATGGGAAGTTTGGTGTGATGGCATGGAAATATCTCAATTTACATATTTTCAACAAATGGCAGGTTTTGAATGTAAACCAGTGTCAGTAGAGATAACTTACGGTCTTGAAAGAATTTGTATGTTTACCCAGCAGAAAAAAAACGTTTATGATTTAGTTTGGAATGATGAAGGTATTGATTACAGGGAAGTTTTTCATCAATCAGAAAAAGAATTTTCAGCTTATAACTTTGAGCATGCTAATACAGAAAACTTATTTAAAATATTTGATATGCATGAGAGTGAAGCAAAATCATTAG
>CACBCE010000017.1 GCA_902537665.1 uncultured Pelagibacteraceae bacterium | reverse complement strand
ATCTGTACACCATTTTGAGAAAGATAAAAAAAGATAATTACAAATCTATAGCTGTAGACAAAATCCCAAATATAGGAATCGGCAAAACTATTAACGATAGATTAATAAGAGCTTCAAAATTTTAATGACTATTCCTCTTGAAATAATTGATTTATCAAAAACTTATGACACAAAAGAAGCTGTTCGAGATATTTCTTTTAAAGTAAATGAAAATGAAATCATTGGAATTCTTGGACCTAACGGATGCGGTAAAACTACAACAATAGGTATGATACTAGGTTTACTAAAGCCTACTAAAGGGAAGGTTCTTATAAATGGTATTGAAATTGAAAAACAAAGAGTTGAATTATTGAATAAATTAAATTTTATTTCACCATATATTGAGTTACCAAAAAAATTAACTGTAAAGCAAAATCTTGAAGTTTATGGAAGACTTTATGATGTAAAAGAACTTGGAATTAAAATTGATTATCTTTGTGAAAAATTAAGGCTTAATGAATTTATTAATAAAATAACAGGAGAACTTTCCTCTGGTCAAAAAAATAGGGTCAGTCTAGCTAAATCTATAATTAATGATCCATCAGTTCTTCTTCTTGATGAACCAACTGCATCTCTAGATCCTGAAACAGGAGATTTTGTTAGGAGTTTTTTAGAGGAATACCAAAAAGAAAAAAAAACCTCTATTCTGCTTGCTTCGCATAACATGGCAGAAGTTGAGAGATTATGTTCTTCAGTTCTGATGATGAATAAAGGATCTATTATTGATCAAGGAACTCCTTGCGAATTAATTAAAAAACATGGAAGGAGAAATATGGAGGAAGTTTTTTTAAAACTTACAAGAGATTTAATATGAATCTAAATAAAATGTATGGACTTTTTTTGAGACATTTTTATCTCATCAAAAGTTCTTTACCAAGAGTTTTGGATTTGATTTATTGGCCAACAATACAAATTATTCTTTGGGGGTTTATTTCTAAATTTTTTTCAATTTATAGTGATTATTACAATAATACACTTGGAATAATTCTTACATGCGCAATTCTTTACGACATTCTTTTTAGATCTAGCATAAGTTTTAACATGCTTTTTTTAGAGGAAATCTGGAGTAGAAATTTTACAAATTTATTTATTGCTCCATTGAAGCTTAAAGAAATAATTATATCTTTAATTTTTACTGCTTTGATAAGGACATTAATCGGTCTAGTACCCGCAATCATTTTAACTTCTCCATTGTTTGGAGTTTCAATTTTAAAATTAGGTTTTCCACTCTTTATATTATTTTTAAGTTTATACATATTTGGGATTACACTAGGTTTATTTGTGAGCTCAGGTTTAATGAGATACGGACCATCCTTTGAAAATATAGCTTGGTCATCATTATTCTTACTTGCTCCATTAGGCTGTATCTACTATCCAATAGAAATCCTTCCTGAATTTTTTCAAGTAATTGCAAAAGGCTTACCATTAGTTTACATTTTTGATGAAACCAGAAATATTTTAATTAATGGTCTTGTAGATTACGAAAATATAAAACAAGCTTATTTATTAAATTTAGTTTATTTAATTTTTGGAATAGGACTGTTTTATCTATCTTTTTTAAGAGCGAGAGTAAAAGGGACGTTAATAAATATGGGTGAATAATTGGTGCGCCTGCTAGGAGTCGAACCCAGAACCTCCTGATCCGAAGTCAGGCGCTCTATCCAGTTGAGCTACAAGCGCATATCATATTAATATATCATTTTATGGAAAAAAAAATAAATTTGACAGTTGATAAGACCGAAAATGAACTCCGTGTTGATATTTTCATTAAAAAGAGAGAGGATATTATCAGTCGAACAAGAATAAAAAATCTTATTCTAGATAATAAGTTAAGAATAAATAATAAGGTAATAACTGATCCATCGAAAAAAATTTTTTTTAATGATGAAATAAAATTAGTCATACCTGAACCTAAAAAAGCTTCCTTAAAACCTTATGAGTTTAATTTAGATATAGTTTATGAAGACAAAGATTTGATTGTTTTAAACAAACCGTCTGGAATAGTAACACATCCAGGTGCAGGTAATTTTGATAACACAATCGTAAATGCACTTATGAATTATAGTAAAAATTCTTTTTCTAATATTGGAGGTGAACTAAGACCTGGAATAGTACATAGAATTGATAAAAATACATCTGGGTTAATTGTTATCGCAAAAAATAATCAAACTCACGAACACCTCTCTAATCAATTTAATAAACATACAATCCAAAGAGTTTACCAATTATTAATCTGGGGTAAAATTAGACCATCTAAAGGTAAAATAGAAACCTTTATTACAAGAAGCTCAAAAAATAGACAAATGATGGAGGTTAGTAACAGTAAAGGAAAAAAAGCAATTACAAATTATAAAACTTTAGAAATTTTTGAAAATAAGAATATTCCAACTTTTAGTTTATTAGAGTGTAAATTAGAAACAGGCCGGACTCATCAAATAAGAGTCCACATGAATTATTTAGGTAACAGTATAGTTGGCGATGATAAATACAAAAAAAAGTTTAAAAAACTTAAAGATATCGAACCATCGTTAGAAAAAATTTTAACAAAATTAAACAGACAATTTCTGCACGCTAAAACATTGGGATTTATACATCCAAAAAAAAATAAGCAGATGATTTTTAATTCAATTTTACCAAATGAACTTGAAAAAATACTAAAAACACTCAGAAATATAGGTAAATAAAACATTGAAAAATTTTTAATATTAATTAGATAAACTGTCTATGAGCACAACTATTAATAACAATTTGCCCATTTTAAGTAATGAAGGTGGCTTGTCTGCATATCTCGAGCAAATAAAAAAATTTCCAATGCTTGATGCAGAAGAGGAGTACATGCTCGCTAAAAATTGGAAAACGACAGGAAATATTAAGTCAGCAGAAAAACTTGTAACAAGTCATTTGAGATTGGTTGCAAAAATTGCAATGGGTTATAAAGGTTATGGACTACCAATTAACGAGATGATATCTGAAGGTAATATTGGACTGATGCAAGCTGTCAAAAAATTTGAGCCAGAAAAAGGTTTTAGATTAGCAACTTATGCGATGTGGTGGATAAAAGCTTCTATTCAAGAATATATCTTAAAATCTTGGAGCTTAGTAAAAATTGGTACAACTACTGCACAAAAAAAATTATTTTTTAATCTTAAAAAATTAAAAAATCAAATTGCACCACAGGCTGAAGGTGATTTAAGAAATGAGCATGTAAACGAAATCGCTGAAAAATTAGATGTTAGTAAAGAAGAGGTTGTCTCCATGAATCGTAGACTATCTGGAAAAGAATTTTCTCTTAATGCCCAAGTCGGTGAGGATGGTGATGAATGGCAAGATTGGTTAGTAGATAAAGAATTAGATCACGATCTTAAGTTTGCTCATCAAGAGGAAATGAAACAAAGAAAAGATTTATTAAAAGACTCAATTAAAGTTTTAAATGATCGAGAAAGGGAAATTTTATATTCAAGAAGATTGAATGATGATCCGACTACTTTAGAAGATTTAAGTAAAAAATATAAGATTAGTCGTGAAAGAGTAAGGCAGATTGAAAATAAAGCATTTGAGAAACTACAAAAGCACATGCTTTTGCTTGCTAAATCAAAAAATCTTTTACCTGTAAATTAAATCTCGAAAGGATTTTCAACTAAGATTGTGTCATCCCGTTCAGGACTAGTTGATATACTTGATATTTTTGCTCCAATAAAGTCTTCAATCGCAAATAGATATTTTTTTGCATTCTCTGGTAGGTCGTTAATATTTTTGACCCCATTGGTTGAAGTTTTCCATCCATCAAAAGTCTTATATATAGGTTTGATTTTAAGTTGATCTTCAACTGCTGCAGGAAGATAATCTATTTTTTTTCCATTAAGATCATATTCGACACACATCTTAATTTCATCTAGTTCATCCAAAACATCGAGTTTTGTAAGCGCAATGCCATCAATTCCAGAAATTTTTATCGTCTGTCTCACCAAAACACCGTCAAACCATCCACATCTTCTTTTTCGGCTAGTAACAGTTCCAAATTCTTTACCTCTTTTACCTAATAACTCACCAATTTTATCTACTAACTCTGTTGGAAAAGGTCCTTCACCTACTCTTGTCGTGTAAGCTTTGGTTATACCTAATACATAATGAATTGAATTAGGCCCACATCCGGTTCCTGTTGCAGCACTTGAGGCCACAGTATTGGAAGAAGTTACAAAAGGATATGTTCCATGGTCAACGTCTAATAGAATTCCTTGTGCACCTTCAAATAATATTTTTTTCTTTTGTTTCTTAAATTGATCAATCTTAAGCCATACTGGTGCTGAATATTTTAGAATTTCGGGAGCGATTTTTAGAAGATCATCTTTAAGCTGATTTTTCTCAAATATCTTTTTACCCAAACCCTTTCTAATAGCGTTATGATGCAGTAAAACTGTTTCTAATCGTTGGTTCAAATTTTTTTCTGATCTAAGATCCATTACTCGAATTGAACGTCTTCCAACTTTATCCTCATAAGCAGGTCCAATACCTCTCCTTGTCGTTCCAATTTTACTTTTACCTGCTGCATCTTCTCTTATTTCATCCATTTCTCGGTGAAATGGTAAAATTAGGTTCGCTGCCTCAGAAATCATGAAATTTTCTGAATTTACATTCACACCTTTTTCTCCAATTTCTTTAATTTCATCCAACAATGCCCAGGGGTCAACGACAACACCATTTCCGATAATTGAAACTTTATTTTTTCTAACTATTCCTGAAGGAAGCAATCTAAGTTTGTAAGTTACTCCATCTATAACTAAGGTATGTCCAGCATTATGACCGCCTTGAAATCTAATTACAACATCAGCTTGTTCTGATAACCAATCCACAATTTTTCCTTTTCCTTCATCTCCCCACTGCGAACCAACTACTGCAACATTTTTCATTATTTGTATATTTTTTTTAACTCAATAGAATTTAAATGATTTATCGGACCATGACCTTTACCAATCTTAGGGTTTGTTAATATGGCAGAATTTACATATTTAACTCCTAGCTCACAAGATCTCTTTAGGGTTTTTCCACATGAAAAAAAAGAGGTTATCGCAGTTGATAGTGTACAGCCTGTGCCATGAGTGTTTTTAGTATTAAACCTTCTATTTGAAAATACTTTAATATCTTTTTTATTTACAAATATATCATTTACCTTTTTTGATCTTAAATGTCCTCCTTTTACTAATACATTAGGTACACCCAGTTTTATGAATTCATTTGCAGCAAGAATCATATCATTTTGATTTTTTATTTTGATACCAGTTAAGATTTCAGCTTCAGGAACATTAGGCGTAATTAAAGTTACTTTATTAATTAATTTTTTTTTCATCAATCGTACAGCTGAGTCAGTAATAAGCTTAGAACCGCCTTTGGCTATCATCACTGGGTCTAAAATAATCTTTTTAACTTTCATTTCATTTAATGATCTTAATACCTTATCTATTACTCTTGTAGAATGAAGCATTCCAATTTTAATAGCATTGGGCCTTATATCTTTAATAGTATGAATTATTTGATCGTAAATTTCATTTGGTGGAACTGATATTACTGATTTCACACCTTTTGTGTTTTGGACTGTAACTGCAGTTACTGCCGTCATAGAATATACACCTAGACTGGTAGCAGTTTTAATGTCTGCCTGAATTCCTGCACCACCTGATGAGTCAGATCCTGCTATGATTAAAATTTTTGATTTTATTTTCAAATTATCTAATTTTTTTCAAAATCATATTAACACATTTAACAAGAAGTCTTTTATTTTCACTTTCTCCCATAATTCTAATTTTTGACTCTGTTCCCGATTTTCTTACAAGAATTCTACCACTACCTGTAATTAATTTTGAGGCTAGCTTAATAGCTTTCTTAATTTCAGGTTTGTTAATTATGTTTTTATCTTTCACTTCAATATTTTTAAGTAATTGTGGGGTTTTATTAAAGTTTTCAAAAAATTCACTGGCTCTTTTTCCCTTTCTAAGAGCAAATAAGGACTCCAGAGCAACAAGTAAACCATCTCCTGTAGTTGCAAATTTACCTAGAATAATATGTCCTGATTGTTCTCCACCTAAATTAAATTTATTTTTTTGCATTACCTCTTTTACGTATCTATCACCAACATCAGCACGTATAAATTTAATACCTTTTTTTTTAAAATATTTTTCAAGGCCGTAATTGGACATTAATGTTCCAACTACCCCACCTTTTAACATTTTTTTATTTTTCCACCTTGTAGCTAGTGCAGCGATAATTTGGTCACCATCTATAATGTTACTTTTTTCATCACACATAATTATTCTATCTGCATCACCATCTAATGAAATACCTAAATGAGCCTTATGCTTTTTAACTGCCGATTTTATCTTTTCAGGAAATGTAGAGCCACAATTTTTGTTTATATTTAATCCATTAGGATTAACTCCTATTGCAATCACCTTAGCTCCCAAAGATTTTAGTAGTTCTGGTCCAGCTTTGTACCCTGCTCCATTTGCACAATCAATCACAATTCTAAGTCCCCTTAAATTAAATTCTTTGGTAAAATTTTTTTTTAATATCTTGATGTAATCATTTGTACCTGTCTCTAATCTTTTTACTCTACCTAATTTTTCTGGCTCGGAAAGATTTTTGATGATTTTTTTATCTATCAAACTTTCAATTTTTTTTTCTATTTTATCTGATAGTTTCATGCCATCAGGTCCAAATAGTTTTAATCCATTATCATTATGAGGATTATGAGAAGCCGTAATCATAATTCCCATATTTGCCCTCATGGCTTTTGTGAGCATCGCTAAACCATTTGTAGGTATAGGTCCTAAAGTGTACACATGCATACCTGCCGATGCCAATCCTGATACAAGTGCTGGTTCTAAAGTGTATCCAGATAATCTAGTATCCTTTGCTATTATTGCAGTTTGTTTTCTTTTTTTTTGAGATTTAAAATATGTTCCACTTGCTAAGCCAAATTTAAAGAACATATCTCCATTAATATTTTCACTATTGATAGCTCCCCTAATACCATCAGTGCCAAAATATTTTTTTGTCATATATTATTTATAATATTCTTAAAGATCTTTAATCCTTGTATTGTTTCATTAACATCATGAATTCTTAATATTTGAACGCCTTGCATCATAAGATATATTGATGATGCTATTGTTCCACCATTTCTGAATTTACTATCATTTTTTCCAGATATCTCCTTAATAAATCTTTTTCTTGAATTGCCAACAAGTATAGGAAAACCAAGAGAATGAAAAATAGAAATATTACGTATCAAACTCATATTATGTTTCAAATTTTTTCCAAAACCTATACCAGGATCTAAAATAATTTTATTATGCTTAATACCCTTCGATCTTATAAGTTTTATTTTTTTTTC
>CACBCE010000016.1 GCA_902537665.1 uncultured Pelagibacteraceae bacterium | reverse complement strand
TGTTTTTATGGAAAGAGCATTGAGAAAAATCTTGATAAATTATCCAAAAAGGCAAATGGGAAACAAAATGTATGGAGGTGAGTCATCACATTTACCTTTGAAGATTAATCAAGCAGGTGTTATACCAGCAATTTTTGCCTCGGCATTACTTTTGTTACCAGTAACGTTTTCAAATTTTAATGTATCTGAAAGTGAAACTTTCTTGAACCTAAGTTCTTATTTTACTCAAGGACAACCACTTTATATGTTACTATACGCATCTGGAATAATATTTTTTACCTTTTTTTATACTTCAATTACATTTAATCCCACTGAGACTGCTGATAATTTAAGAAAATATGGAGGATTTGTACCAGGTATAAGACCAGGTGAAAGTACTGCTATATATATTGAAAATATTCTAACAAAATTAACTACAATAGGAGCGCTATATTTAACTTTAGTTTGTTTAATGCCAGAATTTTTAATCGCAAATTATCCTATACCCTTTTATTTAGGTGGAACTTCTATATTAATTGTTGTGGTGGTAGCTATAGATACTGTTACACAAATTCAAACAAGACTTATGAGCTCGCAATATGAACAGTTGATTAAAAAAACTAAATTTGGAAAATAGTTAAAAAGTGAATTTGATATTAATTGGACCTCCAGGAGCAGGCAAAGGAACTCAGGCAAAATATTTAGTAAAGAAGTTAAAAAATTTTCAAGTCTCTACTGGTGATATGCTAAGAGATGAAATTCAGAAGAATTCAGAAATCGGTAAAAAAATTCTTGATGATATGAGTAATGGAAAATTTGTTGATGACACTATTGTAAACAAATTAATTGAAAATATATTATTAGATCCAAATAAAAAAGATAGATTAATTTTTGATGGATACCCAAGATCATTATCTCAAGCAAAAAATTTAGAACATTTATTGATAAAGACAGATCAAAAAATTGATTTTATCTTTTTCCTCAATGTAAGCAAAGAAACTATTATAAAGAGAATAAAACAGAGAAAAATCATAGAAAAAAGATCAGATGACGATCTTGAGACTATTATTAAAAGATATGAGACTTATATGGAAACTACAAAGCCAGTTCTAGATTTCTATTCTAAAAATTCAAAATTTTATGAAATAGATGGCAGTTCTAAAATTGAGGAAATAACCGCTAAAATAGACGCTTTTCTGAATGTTTAAGGCGTTGACTTTAAAAGATCTTCTTATATAAAAGGCTGAAAATTATCACAAAATATATGGCTCGTATTGCAGGTATAAATATCCCCCAAAATAAACTTGTTCATGTGGGGCTAACATATATTTATGGTATTGGAGATAAATTTTCATCTCAAATATGTTCATCATTAAATATTCCTAAAGAAAAAAGAGTAAATCAATTGACCGATGACGAAATTTTAAAAATAAGGGAATATATAGATCAAAATTTTAAAGTTGAAGGAGATTTAAGGAGGGATTATTCATTAAGTATTAAAAGATTAATTGATCTTGCTTGTTACAGAGGAAGTAGACATAGAAAGAAATTACCTGTGAGAGGACAAAGAACCAGATGTAATGCTAGGACTAGAAAAGGAAAAGCAATAGCAATTGCTGGAAAAAAATTAACTCCACTTAAAAAATAGTTATGGCAAAAGTTGATAAAGTTGAGAAACAAGAACAAAAAAGTGATAAGAATGTAACAAAAATAAAAAAAAGTTCTTATTCAAAGAAAAAAAAAACTAAAAAAAATATTTTAAATGGTATCGCTTACGTACAATCAACTTTTAACAATACAATTATTTCTATTGCGGATACAAATGGTAATGTAATTTCTTGGGCTTCTTCAGGTCAAAAAGGTTTTAAGGGTTCTAGAAAATCAACGCCATATGCTGCTCAAATTGCAGCTGATGCCGCTGCTTCGAAAGCTTTGGAATTTGGAATGAAAACTTTGTCAGTTGAAGTAAAAGGTCCAGGATCAGGAAGAGAAACAGCTCTTAGAGCTTTACAAGCTAGAGGATTTAAAATTTTATCGATTAAAGATACAACACCAATGCCACACAATGGTACTAGACCGCCAAAAAAAAGGAGAGTTTAATGGAAACTGAAAATGTAAATATTAAAAATTGGAAATCTTTAATTAAACCATCAAAGATAGATGTTCAGATGAGTGATGACTTGTCTCGAGCTAAGATAGTGGCTGAGCCTCTTGAAAAAGGTTATGGTTTAACATTAGGAAATTCATTAAGAAGAATCTTATTATCATCAATAAGAGGAGCTGCTGTAACATCTATACAAATAGATGGCGTACTGCATGAATTTACATCTATCAAAGGTGTAAGAGAAGATGTTACAGATATAGTCCTGAATGTTAAATCATTAGCATTAAAATCATCTTCTGAAGGTACAAAAAAACTTATTTTGGATGCAAAAGGACCAGGAGAAATTAAAGCATCAGACATTACTCCTGTAGCTGACGTGGAAATTCTTAATCCAGATTTAGTAATTTGTAATTTAGATGAAAATACAAGTTTTCATATGGAAATGAATGTTAATACAGGAAAAGGTTATGTGCCAGCAGAATTAAATAAACCAGAGGAACCACCTTTGGGTTTGATTGCTATAGATTCTTTATATAGCCCTGTCAAAAAAGTTTCTTACTCTGTCAGCACTGCGAGAGAAGGTAAAGCCTTAGACTATGACAAACTTACAATGGAAGTTGAAACAGATGGTTCAATATCAGCAGAGGATGCAGTAGCCTATTCTGCCAGAATTTTCCAAGATCAACTTAAAATGTTTATTAATTTTGATGAGCCAGTCGAGGCACCTGTTAAAGAAGTTTCAACAGAACCTGAATTTAATAAAAATTTACTAAGAAAAGTTGATGAATTGGAATTATCTGTGCGATCAATGAATTGCTTAAAAAATGATAACATAATTTATATTGGTGACCTTGTTCAAAAGTCAGAGGGTGAAATGCTTAGAACACCAAATTTTGGAAGAAAATCACTTAATGAAATTAAAGAAGTTTTGACAGGAATGTCATTGTATTTAGGTATGGAGATACCTAACTGGCCGCCTGACAATATAGCTGAAATGTCTAAAAAACTTGAGGAAGCCATATAAATGAGACATGCGTTTGCTAATAAGAAGCTCAACAGAACATCTGAGCATAGAAAGGCACTATTAAAGAACATGCTAAATTCTTTAATAAAGTATGAGCAAATTAAAACGACGTTACCAAAGGCAAAGTTTTTAAAACCTCAAGCTGATAAAATAATTACATTAGGTAAGAAAGATTCTCTTCATAACACAAAAGCTTTAGTTTCACAGTTACAAGATATTAAATCTGCAAACAAAGTTAAAAAGACATTATCAAAAAGATATGAAAAAAGATCAGGCGGTTATACAAGAATAATCAAAGCTGGTTTCAGATATGGGGATAATGCACCGATGGCAATCATTGAGTTTGTAGATAGAGATGTTGAAGCAAAAAAAGTGGATAAAAAAAAGAAATCTATCTCAAAAGAGCCCGAGAAAAAAGAAGATAAAAAAGCATCAGCTGATTCAAAATAATATTTTAGTTTATGGCAAAAAGTTACATCGTTGATTCGACGTGTAATAATATGCGTGTCGATAGATGGATACGAAACACAATTGGAAAAATTCCTCAAGGATTTATTGAAAAATCTTTAAGATTAGGAAAAATTAAAGTCAATAAAAAAAAAGTAAAAAGTTCATATAAGATCCAATCAAATGATAAAATTGATTTATTTGATTTTAAATTTGAAGAGAGAATTTTACAAAAAAAAACTAGTTTTAATCCCTCAAATCAAATTATTAAAGCAAATGAAGATTTAATAATAGATGATAACGAAAATTTTATTGTGTTAAATAAAAGTGCTGGTATTTCTGTTCAAGGAGGAACAAAATCAAAAAAAAACTTAATTGATATATTCAAAAAAAGTGAAATTTTTTCAGACACAAAGCCCTTTTCTGTTCACAGATTAGATAAAGATACATCTGGTGTTTTCTTAATGGCTAAAAATAGAGAAACAGCTCAATTATTAACATCTTTGTTCAGGTTGAGAAAAGTTCACAAAACTTATCTAGCCATATGTCATGGCGAAGTAGAAAAAAACTCTGGCGAATGGACAGATAATTTAGTCCGCTATGATAATGGAAAAAAAATTATCGAAAAAGCAAAAACAATTTATAAAGTCATTGATAAAAATTCAAATTCAAGTTTTATTGAAATGAAACCTATTACTGGAAGAAAACATCAATTAAGAAAACAACTTTTCAATATTGGTCACTCAATTTATGGAGATAAAAAGTATAAATCTTTTACAAAAACTGTAGGTGTAAATAAAGAATTAATGTTACATGCCTATGAGATCAGATTTATGATTAAGGATAGAAAATATACTTACAAAGCTTTACTTCCTGATTACTTTAAACAATTATTAAAAACAAAAAGACTTAACTATTCAAATTTGAAATAAAAATTTCTAATAACTTTTTTTCTAACCCTCTATAATCTTGATCTTTAATTTGTTTCAAATTTGTTACTCCTTTATCTTTAATCCCACAAGGAATTATTGCATCGTATTTTTCTAATTTATTACTTATATTGATCGAAAAACCATGATAAGCAATCCATTTACTAATCCTTACTCCAATTGCTGCAACTTTTTTGGTTTTACCATTTTCTTTGATCCAGATTCCAATATTTTCTTTATCTGAAAAACTTTTGATATTAAAAAAATCTAAAGTTTCGATTATTGTTTTTTCTATTATTGAAATAAATTTTCTAATATCCTTTTTTCGTTTTTTTAGGTCTATTACAAAATAGCAAATTAATTGACCTGGTCCATGGTAGGTAATTTTACCACCCCTGTTTGTCTCTAATATCTTAATTGATTTATCTAAAATATCACTCTTATTATAGCTCGTGCCTGCTGTATAAATATCTGGATGCTCTAAAGTCCAAATTAATTCATTAGATTTATTAAGATCTACATTTAATAATCTTTCTTCCATCAATTTTTTAGCATCTTCATAAATGACGGGTTTTTCAGACTTTTTAATTTCTATACTCATTTAAAAATTGTAATCTCTTGATTATGTATTAAAAGATCGACCTAAATAATAGGAAAATTTATGACTTTAATTAAAAAAATCAAAGATAAAAAAGTCAATTTTGAATTTAATAAAGAGTACATAAAAGTAGTCACTGATAAAATTTCAAATAATGATGCATCTTTTATTACAAATTCTTTTAAAGAAATGCACCCTGCTGATGCAGCCGATATCATAGAACACTTAGGCCAAAATGATAGAGAAAATTTAATTAAACTTAATAATTTCAAAATAGATCCTGAAGTTTTTATTGAGTTAAATGAGTCAGTTCAAACTGAAATTATAAAATATCTTTCCTCTGATGCGATAGTTAGAATATTGAAAAACCTGGAGTCTGACGATGCTATAGCTATTCTTGAAAATGTAGATGAAAAAAA
Source organism: uncultured Pelagibacteraceae bacterium (assembly GCA_902537665.1). GTDB lineage: Bacteria > Pseudomonadota > Alphaproteobacteria > Pelagibacterales > Pelagibacteraceae > Pelagibacter. Next base: position 2,994 of record CACBCE010000016.1, on the reverse strand, counting down.
TAAAAATTCTATTTTAAGTTTATTACCACCTAAAGATCGTTTTGCTTTATTAGAAGGTCTTAGTTATCCTGAGGACAGTGCAGCTAGAATAATGCAGAGAGAATTTACTGCAATACCTAGTAACTGGTCTGTAGGTCAAACTATTGATTATTTAAGAGAAAATAAAGATTTACCAGAACAATTTTTAGAAATTTATATTGTAGATGAAAATTTTAAACCCATTGGTGCTGTACCATCATCCAAAGTTCTAAGAACACCAAGAGAAACGAAAATGTCATCAATAATGGATGACTCTATTTTTTTAGTTCCTGTAGACATGGATAGAGAAGAAGTTGGTAACTCATTTGAAAATTATAATTTAAATTCAGCGTGTGTCATTGATAAAAATAATAAATTAGTTGGAATGATCACATCAGATGATGTTTTAACAGTTTTAAAAGAGGAGGCAGAAGAGGATGCTTTAAGATTAGCTGGTGTAGGTGATGAGGAAATTACAGATGGAGTAATAACGAAAACGAAAAGAAGATTTAATTGGTTGTTATTAAATCTTTTCACTGCTTTTTTAGCAACATATTGTATTAGTTTGTTTGGAGCAACTATTGAACAGATGGTTGTTCTAGCTTTCTTGATGCCAATAGTTGCATCAATGGGTGGCAATGCAGGAATGCAAACATTAGCTGTAACAGTTAGAACTCTTGCCACTAATGATTTAACGAAAAATAATTTTAATCAGAATATTTTTAAAGAATTTAATATTGGGATTTTAAATGGAATTATTTTTGCAATTATAAGTTCTTTTATTGTTCAGTTATGGTTTCAGGACATTATACTCTCTTTAATAATTTCAATTTCAATGATTTTGACAATGATCGTTGCAGGTTTGTTTGGGATATTGGTACCTGTCACGCTAAAAAAAATGAATATAGATCCAGCAATAGCGTCAAGTGTTTTTGTTACAACTATAACTGATGTTATCGGTTTTGTATCTTTTTTAGGTGTGGGAGCTTACTTTTTATAAACATTAAAAGTTGTCTATTAGCCTTACATTGTTAATAGAATAAGCAATAAAAATTTTAGCATTTTGAATTTTATTAGTTAATTTAAGATTTTTTATATTTCTCAATTCGAGATAATCTATCTTAATATCATATTTTTTTTTGAGTTCATTTTTTTTCATTAAAATCAAATTATTTAAATTTTTCTTATTTAATAATTTTCTTTTAAAAATAATAAGACTCTTTGATATTTTTCCTGCATTGATTAAATCATCTTTTTTTAAAAGAGTATTTCTAGATGATAAAGCTAATTTATTTTTATCTCTAATTGTTTTACAAGAAATAATTTTAGATTTGAAATTTTTTTCAACATATTTCTTTACTAATAACAACTGTTGAAAATCTTTTTCACCCATGAATATTTTTGATGGATTAACTATTTTTGTTAAACGAGTCATCACCTCAATCACCCCCTCAAAATGACCTTTTCTATACTTGGCACACATTATTTTATCTTGTTTGTTTAGTTTAATCTTTATTTTGTTTTTAGTTCTAAAGATATCTTTGATTTTAGGTAAATAAACAAAATCCACTTTTAATTTTTTTAAAATTTTTAGATCTTTTTTAATATTTCTAGGATATTTCTTGTAGTCTTTTTTGTTATTAAATTGTTTAGGATTTACGAATATACTTACAATGGTTTTATTGGATAGTTTTATAGATTTTTTAATTAATGAGATATGACCATCATGAAGGCTACCCATAGTAGGCACAAATCCAATATTTGAATTGCCAAATAATGCCTCATTTAAATCAATATTGTTTAATAAAGTTTTCATTTGTATAAAACATTTTAATAAGTAAAACATTTAAATGATTAAACAAGCAATTATTCCATTAGCTGGTCTAGGTACAAGGTTATTACCTTTAACGAGTATATTTGCCAAAGAACTTCTTCCTATTAATGGAAAACCAGGAATTGAGTATATTTTAGATGAATGCGCAGAGGCTGGTATTAAAAAGATAGTTTTTATAATTTCAAAAAAAAAACGAATGATAAAAGATTATTTTTACAAAGATAGTTTTTATAAAAAAATAATAAAAAAGAAAAAAGATCCTAGAATTATTAAAGAATATAAAAAAGTTTTGAAATATAAAAAAATGATTAAATTTGTTTACCAAAATAAACCGCTGGGAACAGGCGATGCAGTATTAAAAACAAAAAAATTTATCACAGATGATTTTTTTCTAATGTTGTTACCAGATGATCTAATAATTAAGAAAAATTGTTCGAAGTCGATGATTAATATACATAATCGTTACAAATCATCTGTAATGGCAAGTATGAATGTCCCAAAAAAAACCGTCTCACGATGGGGAATTTATAAATTAGGAAAAAAAATAAATAAGAATAATTATATTATAAATGATGTTATAGAAAAACCTTCAATTTCAAAAGCACCATCAAATAAAGCTGTAATAGGGCGATATATTCTTCCAAAAAAAATATTTTCTAAATTATTAAATCAAAAACCAGGTAAAGGCGGTGAAATTCATATCACTGACACAATACAATCATTGATACAAAACAATGAAAAATTCATCGCTCATAATTTTACTGGGAAATACTTAGATTGTGGAAGTATGCATGGTTATATCAAATCAACATTAGAAATAGCAAAATCATGAAACTTTGTATGATAGGCACTGGTTATGTAGGTTTAGTTAGTGGAGTATGTTTTGCAGACTTGGGCAATGATGTAGTTTGTGTCGATAAAGACTTAAAAAAAATAGATCTACTTTCTAAAGGAAAAATTCCTATTTACGAACCTGGACTGACCGAACTAGTAAATAAAAATTATAAAAATAAAAGATTAAAATTTTCATCTGATTTAAAAAAATCAATAAGAGAATCTGATATAATTTTCATTTGTGTTGGAACACCAACTAAAAAGGGTGGTAGTAGTGCAGATCTAAGTCAAATTTTTCAAGCAGCAAA
>CACBCE010000015.1 GCA_902537665.1 uncultured Pelagibacteraceae bacterium | reverse complement strand
GAAATTATATATCAAATGGAATAAAGGAAGCTAATCAAGACGACATCATAATCATATCAGACATAGATGAAATCCCGAATTTGGAAAAATTAGATTTAACAAAAATTCAAGATGACTTGATCCTTTTTAATCAAAAAAATGTGTTATTATAAATTTAATTTATACCATAAAAATTACAATTGGACTGGCTCGAGAGCATGTAAAAAAAAAAACTTACTATCACCTCAATGGATAAGAGATGTTAAACCAAAAAAGTATCCAAAATGGAGGTTTGATACGTATTTCTCCAAAAATAAATACACAAATATACACTTAATAAATAATGGTGGATGGCATTTTTCATATCTAAATACACCTGAACTAATAGAGCAAAAACTTAAATCTTATACACATCATAGAGAATATGAATTAAATCCAATAGGAATTGAAAATATCGAAGAAAGAATTAGAAATAGGATGTCAGTTTATAATCTATCTACAGATAAAAGAGAAAATCAATTTGCAAAAGGTGTTAAATTAGAAATTATAGATGATAAAGATTTACCAAGTTATATAAATCAAAATTTGAAAAAATATCAGGAATGGTTGGCATGAAAAAAAAAGGGTATTGGGTAAGTGTATATGTTAAAATAGAAAATGAGGAAAACCTTAAAAAATATTCTGAACTAGCCACTCCAATTATTAAAAGTTTTGGTGGTGTTCCTCATATAAGAGGTGGGGTACATAAGACATTTGAAGGTGATGATTTTATAAGAACAGTTGTATGGGAATTTCCAAGCTATGCCAAAGCATTAGAATGTCACTCCTCTAAAGAATATCAAGATAGTTGGGCAGTAGCAAAAAAAACTACAAAAAGACATATGCAAGTGGTCGAGGGGTTTAGTACTGAATAGGCTCAGGATCTATGCTTCTCCATAAATACCACGTGGCTACAGAACAGTAAGGACTAAACCTTTTTTTTAATAATGATACAAATTTATCAGGTGGTAAATATTTTTTTTTATAATTTTTTGAAATAGCTCTTAGAAGGCCGATATCCTGAATTGGCCAAATATTTGATCTGTTATATGTAAATAATAAAATCATTTCAGCTGACCATCTCCCTATTTGTCTTAATTGCGATAAATAATTTATAGCCTCCTCATCTGACATTTTATTAATCAATTTAGGATTAAAAGTTTTTTCTATTGTTTGCTTCGCTAAACTCTTTATGCCTAATACTTTCTGTCTGCTTAATCCACAGCTTCTTAATTGAGTAAAAGTCAGTCTAGATACTGTTTTTGCGCTAATTTTATTTTTACATTTTTTTTTAAATTTTAAAAAGACAGAATTTGCTGCTGCAACACTTATTTGTTGTCCAATTATACTTTTGCATAACGAAAAAAAAATATCTCGCCTTGAAGTTAAAATAGTTTCTGAAGGACTTTCGTAACTTTTGATTAACTTGGAAAGAGTTTGATCTTTTTTAGATAAATATTTTTTTGCCTTGTTCCAATATTTAGGTACTTTATTCATTAATTGACCTAGATGTTATAATTTTTTTTTTATAAATTTCTCTTTTAAAAATTATAAGCGTTGAAATAATTACCAATAAAGACCCCATTAACGTTTTAAACGTGGGTATTTCACCCCAAATGAAATATCCAAATATAATAGCGAAAACTAAAGCTAAATATTTAAGAGGAGTTACCAGAGAAACCTCTGAAAATTTATACGATTGACTTAACCACAAGTTTGCAACACCTCCAAAAATACCTATCAAAGATAAAAGTATAAAATGATTTAAAGTAGGCATTACCCAGCCCTGAGGGATAGTTAAAAAACTTAGTAGTGTAATTGCTAACGAAAAATAAAAAGAAATTAACCACACTGGTTCGGTTGTTGACAGTTGTCTAATAGTTATGGCTACATAGGATAGACCTAAACAAAATATAATCGGAAAAATATAATAAACATTTAATTCAGTGAAACCAGGTTCTGTAATTATAAGAATTCCGACAAAACCAATGATCACTGCTAACCACCTAAAAATTCCAACTTTTTCATTTAATAGAAAAATAGATAATATTGTTGTAAATATTGGAGCAGCAAAAGAAATGCTTACAACAGTTGCTAATGGCAGTTGCCTTAAAGCAATAAATATTGCAATTAGAGCTATTAATCCTGAACCACATCTTAAAGCATGTAATCCTGGTCGTTGAGTTTTGTAAAAATTATGGAATCTTTCTTTTGGAATTATAAAAAAATAAAAGATTATTCCAAAAAAACCTCTAAAAAACAAAACCTCTCCAATAGGATAATCTACTGACCACTTTACAATTAAATCCATTAGTGAAAATGCACATATGGACAAAAACATGTACAAAAATCCCAATTGATTTTTACTTAGCATATGAATAATTTGTAAATTAAAATAAATCTTAATCAATGGAAATAGCTGTTTTAGCACTTGGATGTTTTTGGGGACCTGAAATTAAATTTAGTAAAATAGACGGTATTATCAAAACAGAAGTTGGCTACTGTGGAGGCAATAGCTCTATCACCACGTATAAAGAAGTTTGCACTGGCAATACAAATCATGCTGAGGTGGTCAAGCTAGATTTTGATGAAAAAATTATCTCTTACGAAAAAATTTTAAAAATATTTTTTCAAATTCATGATCCAACTACTTTAAATTCTCAAGGACCAGATTTTGGAACTCAATATAGAAGTGAAATATTTTATCTGAATGACAATCAAAAAATGATCGCTGAGAAAGTATTAAACGAGATGAATGAACGTTTATCTGGAAAAGTTGTAACAAAAATATCTTTACTAAAAAATTACTGTCCAGCTGAAGAATATCATCAAAAATACTTAGAAAAGCGATAACATGTCTTTAGTTGAAACTGATTGGTTAGAAAAAAACCTTACTAAAGTGAAAATTATTGATTGCTCTTGGCATATGCCTCAAACACAGAGAAGCGGATTTGAGGAATATAAATCTCTTCATATACCTAACGCAATTTTTTTTGATATAGATGAAAATTCAAGAAAAGATACTACTTTACCACATATGTTAGTTGACCAAATAAATTGGGATAAAATTGTTTCAAATATGGGAATAAAAAAAAACGATGAAATCGTCATTTATGATAATTCAGATGTTATAAGCTCATGTCGTGGCTGGTTTAATTTTATCTATTATGGACATGATCCAAAATTAATAAATGTTTTAAATGGTGGTTTAAAAAAATGGCTTAAAGAAAAAAAGAGAGTAACTGATGAAATTTCAAAAATAGATAAATCAGATTATAGAAGTAGCGAGATAAAAGATCTTGTTAAGAGTAAAAAAGCAATCAATCAAAATATTGACGAAAAAATATTTACATTAATTGATGCTCGAAGTAGAGAAAGATTTGAAGGTAAAATCCCTGAGCCCAGAAAAGGTCTTAGAAGCGGATGTATAAAAAACTCTTTTTGTATACCATTTAATGACTGTCTAAATGGCGATAAAACTTTTAAGAATAAAGATGAGCTTAAAAAAATTTTTAAGACATGTATTGAAAATTTAGAACAAAAAAAGATTGTTTTTTCATGTGGTTCAGGAGTTACAGCGTGTGTTTTGGCACTAGCTTATTCTTTAATTAATGATAAATATCGTCCTTGTATATATGATGGCTCTTGGGCCGAATACGGACTAATTTAAATTTTATATGAAAAGATCTACAAAAACAATTTCGATAATATTTGTATTTTTTTTAATAATTACAATTGTAATTGTTGGAAGATCCATGATTGGCAATCATTTTAAAAAAAAATTCGGTAAGATACCACCGCCAGGAATAATTGTAACTGAGGTTATTGAAAAAGAATTCTCTGAACAAATAGAAACTTACGGTACAGCAATTTCTAAAAAATCAAAAACTTTTAAAATTAAAAAAGATGATCTTTTTGAGGATTTAAAACTTAAGAATTTTGTTAAAAAAGGAGATGTTTTAATCAAATTAAAAAGTGGGAATATATTGGCCCCATTTAGTGGAGTACTTGGTTACACAGGTTTAACTGAAGATATTCTTGTTTCAAATAACATATTTATCATTACACTTGATGATAACTCAATAATTTACTCAGATATTAAGATTCCAGAAAGTTACTCTACATTTGTAAAAAAAGGTCTTCCAGTCGAAGTTACCTTATCAAGTTTTAAAAATAAAACTTTTTCAGGTGAAATAGATTTTGTTTCAAGCAGAATAAATGCAGACACCAGAAGTTTATTATCAAGAATAAAAGTGGAAAATGAAAATTTAGAATTAATTTCAGGTTCACTTTTAGAGGTAAAAGTTAAATTTGATTTGAGAAATTCTTTAAGTGTACCTGATACAAGTGTGATGATAGAGGGCGATAAATCATATGTTTACAAGATTAATCCAGAAAATATTGCAAATAAAACTGAGGTAAAAACTGGCCTTAGAGGCAATAGTAACATTGAGATAATTTCAGGCTTAACTGCAGGTGATATAATTGTAGCTGAGGGTCTAAAAAAGGTAAGGCCTCGTGGAAAAATAAAACCTATAAATAAATAATGTTTATTACTGAATTAAGTATTAAAAGACCGACAGTATCTTGGGTTATGTCCCTAATACTGATCATATTTGGTATTTTTGTTTTTTGGAAACTGCCCGTTAGAGAATTACCCAATGGAATTCAACCACCTGTTGTTCAAGTTCAAGTAGATTACAAATCTGCATCAGCTTCGATAGTAGATCAAGAAGTTACACAAGTTGTTGAGGATGTTATTGGTGGAGCTGAAGGTATAAAAAATATAGACTCCAAATCTGAAAATGGAAGAAGTACAATTAATGTAGAGTTTGATACGAGTATTGATCTCGATAATGCTGCCAATGATATAAGAGAAAGAGTTGCAAGAGTTGTGGATAACTTGCCAACCGAGTCAGATCCACCACAAATACTTAAACGAGCTGCAGGGTTTACAACAACTATGTGGCTGTCTTTATCCTCATCCTCATGGAGCGACCTTGAATTAGGAGATTACGCGGAGAGATATCTTGTAGACCAATTTTCAAGTGTTAAAAATGTTGGAAGAATAAGGGTTGGTGGATTAAGGGAATTAAGCATTAGAGTTTGGATTGATCCTATTAAACTTGCAGCTAATGATCTAACCATTAAAGAAGTTGAATTTGCAATTCGTGGAGAAAATGTAAGTTTGCCTGCAGGAACTTTAGAAGCAGATAATATCGACTTAACTCTAAATCTAGATAAATCATACAATGATATTGATACTATTAAGCAAATACCTATCAAAAAAACTAGTAATCGTGTAATTCTGTTATCGGATGTAGCAAACGTTGAATTTGGCCCAGTATCAGAGAAAACTCTTTTCAAAGCTCAAACTAAAGATCAAATAAATTTGAAAACTGTAGGAATAGGAATCTATGCAAGAAGTGGCGCTTCTACAGTGGAGCTTTCGAATGATATAAAAAAAAAAATTATTGAAGTAAAAAAATCTTTACCAGAAGAGTTAGATTTAAGAGTTTCTTTCAATAGGGCTAATTATGTTGAGGCCGCGATTGAGGAGGTTTATAAAACCTTGGTTATTGCTTTTATACTAGTAGTATTAATAATTTATTTATTTTTAGGAAATTTAAAGGCAGTCATCGTTCCTGCTATTGCACTACCCGTGAGTTTAATAGCATCCTTTCTTGGCTTATATATATTTGGTCTTTCTATTAATATTTTTGTCCTTTTAAGTTTTATTTTAGCGATTGGTATAATCACAGACGACTCAGTAATTATGACAGATGCAATATACAGAAGAATAGAGAATGGTGAGACCCCACTCGTTGCAGCTTATAAAGGCTCTAAACAAATTTCTTTTGCTATCGTTGCTACAACACTAATTTTAGTAGCAGTTTTCTTACCGTTAATATTTATTGAGGGAATTTCTGGAACATTATTTAGAGAAACAGCAATTGCATTATCTTTTTCAATTGTAGTTTCTTCTTTTGTTGCATTAACTTTGTCACCAATGCTTGCAAGTAAATTTTTATACAAAAAAAAATCAAAAAAAATTTTTATTCAAAAATTTGAAAAAATTTTTTCCAACTTCGAAAAATTTTATGAGGAAACTTTAGTTAATGTTATTAATAAAACTAAAAGTGTAAGTTTTTTTATCTTTTTTATAATAATTGCTTCAATGCTATTATTTAGTTTCTCAAAAAAGGAACTTTTGCCTATGGAGGATCGGGGAGCATATTTAATAATTGGCTCAACTGATGAAGGAAGTTCTTTTGAATATACTCAAGAACAAGCCCAAAAAGTAGAGGCAAGACTTATTCCTTTGCTACAAGCTGAGGATAGTCCATATTCAAGATTTATAATGCGTGTTCCAGGATTTGGAAATTCAGCTAATTCATACAATAGTTTTATAATAATCGCTCTCCTTGATGATTGGAAAAATCGTAAAAAAGGTCAACAAGTTGTTCTTAGAGAAGCGATTGGGAAAATAGTAACTTTACCCCAAGCCCTAGCTTTTCCTATATCTCCTCAATCTATAAGAGTATCAAATTACAACAAACCAGTTCAAATGGTCATTTATGGAAATACTTATCAAGAACTTGAAGCAATACAAGAAAAAGTAATTCGAACACTAAGGTCTAATAAAAGTCTTTCAAGAATTGAGTCTGATTACAATCGAAACAAGCCTGAAGTAAAATTGATAATAAATAAGAATAAAGCTAAAGATTTAGGTGTCTCAACTAAATCAATTGGTGAAACACTTGAAACACTTTACGGAGGTAAAAAAATAACAACTTTTAATAAACAAGGCAAAGAATATCCGATAATTGTTCAAAAATATTTGTCTGATCGACGAAATAAAGAAGGTGTTTCAAAAATATTTGTTCGCTCTGAAACAAATGGTAAATTAATATCTTTGGCAAATCTTGTTAGTTTTAAGGAAGAAGGTTCAGCAAAAGAACTTGCTAGATATAATAGACAACGGGCTGTAACAATTTCCGCAAATATTAGTGAGGGGTATACATTAACTGAAGCGATTAAATATTTCGAAAATGTGATGATTGATTTAGCACCAGAAAACCAAATTACTTGGAAAGGAAAATCAGAGGAAATTAAAGAAACAAGTAATGAATTATTTATAATTTTTGCCTTAGCTTTACTAACTGCTTATTTGGTTATGGCTGCAACATTCAACTCATTCGTTCATCCATTTGTAATAATCTTAACTGTGCCTTTAGCTATTTTTGGAGGATTAGTGTTTATTTTATTTTTAAATAGCTCAGTAAATATTTTTTCTCAAATTGCATTAATTATTCTAATAGGTATCTCAACTAAGAATAGTATTTTAATTGTAGATTACGCAAACCAAATTAGATCCAGTGGAAAAACTATTGAATTAGCTGTTAAAGAAGCGTGTGCTGTTCGGTTTAGACCAATTATTATGACATCACTGAGTACGATGATTGCAATGATGCCTTTAGTGATTGGAAATTTTGGCCCTGGTGCAGGAGAGGGTTCAAGATTAGCAGTTGGCTCTACAATATTAGGAGGAATGATTATTTCAACTTTCTTTACTTTATATGTCACTCCTTCAATGTATCTCGCATTAGCAAAAAATACTAAAAGGATTGATATAGTTGACTTAGAGCTAAAAAAAGAATTGTCTAAAAAATAATATATTTTTTTCTATTTAATTTACTTTTACATTTCAATAATTGATTTTTGTATTTATTAGATTGTCTCTCAACTTTTTTAGCTAGTCCGATTACTTTTTTATTTTTTTTATAATTTTTATAATTTCCCCATCCTTCATGATATGCAAGATACTGTTTGAAAGCATCTTTCTTTGATATCTTTAAAATATTTTCTGATTTATTTGTATACCATCCAATAAAGTCAACACTGTCTTTAAATCTTGCTCTTGTAGCTAATTTATTACCAGTTTCTTTTTTATATTGCTCCCAAGTTCCTTTAACTGCTTGCGAATAACCAAAAGAACTAGAAGGTCGTTTATAAGGTATCACTTTAAAAATTTTTTGTCTTGCCGGTTTAGCAAGCCAATCAAAATCAGACTCCATTTTTATTATCGCTAACTGAATATAGATAGGTGTGCCCCACTTTTGCTCAACTTTTTTGGTATGTTTATACCATAGATATCTTTCACTAAAAATTGAACAACTGTTAGAAGTGTTTGATGGAATTGATGAGCAGCTGATTGTAAAAAAATAAATAAAAATTAATAATTTATTTTTTAAATCTACCATATTTATTTATAAAATTATTAAGAAGAATTACAACAATAACACCTAATAAATTTCCAAATAAATCAGACCATTGAAAAGTTCTCTCAGGTATAAATAGGTGAAAAATTTCAAGCGTGATAGAAAGAAAAATTAAATATAATATTAATAAGATATTTTTCTTGGAATTAGCAAAAGTTAAAAAACCAATTATTGAAATTAATACAAATACATAAAAATGATTTGATGATATAACAAAATCTGGTGTTATTTGAGGTTGTATACTTTTATTGTCATAAATTATCCGGCCTAATAGACTTCCAGGATATAGATATAAAATAATTAAAAGGACATTAATTGTATAAAATATTACTTTATATGTAGAAAAAAATTTTGACATTTAGTTAAATGATTTTTTTATAAATAATTTTTAGATATGACAAGATGAGTTTTTTGATATTAGTAAGACATGGTCAGAGTATTTGGAATCTTGAAAAAAGATTCACCGGTTGGGTTGATGTTGATCTTACAGATCAAGGTAAAATAGAAGCTGAGAAAGCTGGTTTACTTATCAAAAATCAAAATATAAATATAGATTTTTATTATTCTTCGTTTCAAGTGAGGGCAAACCATACTCTTAAAATAATACAAAAAATATTAAAATCAAAAAAGGATTTTGTAAGAGCATGGCAGCTAAATGAAAGACACTATGGTGAGCTTACGGGATTGAATAAAATTGAGACTGCAAAAAAAATTGGTGAAGATAAAGTTTTTGAATTTCGAAGATCTTGGGATATCAAACCTGGAAAACTAAGTAGAGAAAGCTCTTATCATCCACTAAATATTGAAACATATGAGAAAATACCCAAAGAGCTCATTCCTGACACAGAATCTTTAAAAGATACATACAATAGAGTTTTGGAGTATTTCAAAAAAGAAATACAGCCCAAATTAATAAATAAAAATATATTAATTACAGCACACGGAAACTCCATAAGAGCTTTATGTAAACACCTGTTCAATTTAGATAACAATCAAATCACAAGTTTAGAAATTCCAACAGGAAATCCTTTAATAATCAATTTTGGTGAAAATTTGAAAATAAATGAATGTAAATATCTAGATAAAGAGAGATCTAAGAACCTTTTAGTTTTTTAAAAATTTCTAAGTTCGTTAAATGGTGAAATTTATTGGTGCTCTCAAATCCATTTAGCTGCTGTTTCATTAATAATTTATTCCAAATTTTAGCAACTGAGAAGTTTTCTACTTCATATTCATTAAATAAGTTTTTATTCAAAATTTGACAACCAGTATATATAAAGTTTTTTTCAAAACTTTGTTTAATTATATTATCTTCTATATCAAAATCGCCCTCTAGGTTATTATCAAAACTTAGTTTTTTATTAACTAATAAAAGAATATTATTTAATTTATTTTGAAAATAATATTTTTGCATATCATTAATTTCACTCACATAATTTTCATTCCAAATAGTATCAGGATTAAAAACAAAAAAATCCTCACAGTTTGAGTGGTTGATCAAATTTAAAATTCCTCCACCAGTATCTAAAATTTCTTTACCGTCCTCTATAATTTTTATTTTTACTGAAAAATTTTTATTTTTAAAAAAGTCAATAATTTGTTCACTTAAATAAAAAGTATTTAAAAAAATATTTTCGACTTTCAGTTTTATTACGGTATTAATACAATCCTCTAAAATTGTTTGATTTTTAATTTGAAGTAACGGTTTAGGTTTTTTAAGTGTTAAAGGATTTAGTCTTTTGCCAAATCCAGCGCAGAGAATAAAAGCATTATTAATTTTCATAAATTTTTT
>CACBCE010000014.1 GCA_902537665.1 uncultured Pelagibacteraceae bacterium | reverse complement strand
ACTAAATCTTGAGATTTAGGCTTATTTAAATAATTATAACTAATTATTATATCTCCCAAATACGTGTTTTTTAAAATTTTAATCTTATTATTAAATCGAAAAGATAAAATATCAGTAGATTTATCTTTATTTCTAAAATGTTTATTTAATTTTTTAATTTTCTTATTGTTAGAAAGTAAAAGACTCAATGATATTTTTTTATTCGGAAATTTATATTTTTTTGGAAAAGCCTTACATATTTTTTTAAAAAAAAGTTCTTTATTTTTAAGTTTTTTTGCCCAAGCCTTCTCTTCTGAGAAGACACTAACTTTTATCATTATTTGAGTATGCTTTTACTATTTTTGATACAAGTGGATGTCTAACAACATCTGAGTGATCAAAATCAACAATTGATATCTCTTTTAAATGTCCAAGTAATTCTTTTGATCGAAGTAATCCCGACATATTTTTGTTAGGTAGATCAATTTGAGTTGGATCTCCATTAACTACAATTTTTGAATTTTCACCAATACGAGTAAGAAACATTTTAATCTGAGTATCTGTTGCATTTTGTGCTTCATCTAAAATGGCAAATGAATTTTTAAGAGTTCGACCTCTCATGAAGGCCAATGGTGCTATTTCTATATCTCCAATTTCAATCATTCTTTGAATTTTTTCAAAATCAAAAAGATCATATAAAGAGTCGTATAAAGGTCTTAAATAAGGGTCTACTTTCTCTTTCATGTCACCAGGCAAAAATCCTAAACGTTCCCCTGCTTCAACTGCAGGTCTTGATAAAATTATTCTCTCGATTTTTTTCTCTAAAAGCATAGTTAAACCGACTGCAACAGCCAAAAAAGTCTTACCTGTTCCTGCTGGTCCAGCAGAAATTATAATATCACTATGTCTTAAAGCTCTAACATAATTCTTTTGTTTTTCAGATCTAGGAATTATAGATTTTTTAGGAGTTTTAATTATTTCAGTTACATTATTATTTTTTATTTTTTCATTAATCATAAATTTGTCTACAGAGGAAAGTATATCTTTATTTTCGATATTTCCATTATTAGTGAATTGATTGACTAAAAATTGGATCGCATTTTTTACTTTTTCATTTGTTTCAGGATCTGATTTTATCAGAATAGAATTTCCTCTTGAATATAAACTACATTTTGTAATTTTTTCAAGTTCTTTTAAATTTTTATTAAATTCACCAACGACACCCATTAACAAATCGTTGTCATGAAAAATAACGCTTAAAGAGTTGTTATCTGAGTAAACAAATTTTAATGCTTGATCAATATTTTTTTTAGTAATTTCACTCAAATTTATGCAACTTTCATATTTGAGTTATCTACAATTTCACCAAATAATGTAGTTCTGTTACTTTTATGAATTTTTACTGGCACGATTTTACCGATATCACTTATCTTACCATCAAAAATTACTGATGTCATGTGCTTAGATCTTCCGAATGTTTTAGTTTTATCTTCTGTAAAATTTTCAACTAACACTTCCACAATACTGTTTTCTAAAGATTTATTCTTTTGAATCTGATTTACAAATAACTCATTTTGAATTCTTTCTAATCTTTTGAATGAAATTTTCTTATCAATTAAATCTAAATTTTCAGAAACGGTTCCAGGTCTGGGGCTAAAAATATATGAATAAGAATTTATAAACTTTACTTTTTTAATTAAATCTAAAGTATCTTCAAAATCCTGATTTTCTTCACCAGGATAAGCTATTATAAAATCACTTGAAAATTCTATCTTTGAATTAATTTCTTTTAGCTTATAAAATGTTTCAAGATAATTATCAACAGAGTGATTTCTATTCATCAGTTTTAATATTTTATTTGATCCACTTTGTACTGGCAAATGCACCAGTGGCATTAGTTTATTTGAATATTTATAAACCTCAATCAGGTCATCGGTCATATCTTTTGGATGAGATGTTGTATATCTTAATCTTTTAATTCCATTTAATTTTTCAATACTTAAGATTAAATCAGACAAACGAAAACCATTACTTTCATAGGCGTTTACGTTTTGACCTAGTAAAGTTATCTCTCTTACACCGTTATCAACTAAATATTTTGCCTCATCTAAAATTTGACTAGGTGGTCTTGAGTACTCTGGTCCTCTAGTGTAAGGAACTACGCAAAAATGACAGAACTTATCGCAGCCCTCTTGAATAGTTAAAAAAGACGAAACATTTTCTGATTTGTTTTTTATTTTACTAAAATATTCAAATTTTGAAACTGCTTCAAACTCTGTTTCTTCCAGTTTTCTTTTTTTTTCAACGTAATTCAAAATTGTATCATTAATTTTATGATAAGCTTGTGGACCTATTACTAAATCAATGAAAGGCTCTCTTTTCAGCATCTCTTGATTTTCTGCTTGAGCAACACAGCCTACAATAATCACTAATGGTTTTTTTTTATGTCTAAAGATTTTTTTTACTCTACCTATTTCAGAATAAACTTTTTCTTTAGCTTTGTCCCTTATGTGACATGTGTTTAACAAATAACAATTAGCATCCTCGTATTTTTCTGTTTTTTTGTAACCAATTTTTTTAACGGTATCTAATATTCTATTAGAGTCATACTCATTCATTTGACACCCAAAAGTTTTAATGAAAATTTTTTGATTCATTTATTGAGGCTTTTTTTTGACCCCATATAATTCTAATTTATGATCTACTAATTTATAACCGTATTTTTCTGCAACTTTTTTTTGAAGTTTTTCAATCTCATCATCCACGAATTCTATGATCTCGCCTGTTTTAATATCTATCAAATGATCGTGATGGCTTTCAATCATTGCCTCATATCTTGCCTTTCCACCTTTAAAATCATGTTTTGTCAAAATCCCAGCTTCTTCGAATAATTTCACTGTCCTATAAACTGTAGCTATACTAATTTTTGGATCAACCTTCGAAACACGGTTATAAAGCTCATCAACATCTGGGTGATCTGACTCTCCATACTCAGACTTTGACTTCGAAATTATTTTTGCAATAATTCTTCTTTGCTCTGTAAGTTTAACACCTTTGGCTAAACACTTTTGTTCAATTGTGTCTACTTTATCTGCCATAACTAATTTTAACTTATATAATAAGGTTTAATCAAATTTTTTTTGAGGTTAAATTTGCTGCAAAGATGCGGTATATTCTCGTATTTTATATTAATTTCATTCCCAAAATCCTTAAAACTAAAGCAGTAATAATCAATTTTTTTAATCATATGAATTGCTTTAATTGTTGATAAAGAATTTCGAATACCTGCAAAGCTTCCAGGACCTCTATTTATATAAATTGATCCGATATCATTAATCTCTAAATTATTATTTTTTAAAAAATCAATAATTAAAACAATCAGTTTTTCATAATTATTTTTGCTATTTTCATGAGTAACACTATAAGTATTATTATTATTAATGATCATAAAAAAAATATTATCCTTTGCAGCATCTATAATTAATTTTCTCATTTTTTTAATTATATTGACTTTTAACTCAAACGCACAAGAAAATAATGTTAGGTATTTTTCCAATGATGAAGGTGTGCTATCTATTATGTACCATCGATTTAATGAATTTAAATATCCATCAACAAATATATCAATGGATATTTTCAAGGAACATGTTGATCTTATTTTAGATGCAAACTTAACCTTTTACCATCCAAAAGATTTTGTAGATAATTTTGATATTCCAAAAAAAGAAAAAAAGATTCTTCTTACTGTTGATGATGCATTTCAATCCTTCTATGATAATGCCTGGCCTTACCTAAAAAAAAATCAAATTCCATTTATATTATTTGTCTCCACAGAACCTGTTGGTAACAATGGATACATGGACTGGGATCAAATTAAAGAAATTGAAAGTAGTGGATTTGGGGTTATTGGGCATCACTCACACTCTCATGATTATTTAATTGATAAATCAGAGGAAGTTTTTTTAAATGACATAAAAACATCAAATCTAATTTTTAAGGAAAAATTAGGATACGTACCAACTTTATTTTCTTACCCATTTGGAGAGTATTCAGGGTTTATGAAAGATTATATATCTCAAAATTTCAAAATTGCATTTGGACAACATTCTGGAATTATTGATGTAAATAAAAATAAATTTGAACTACCAAGATTTCCAATTAATGAAAAATATGGAGAAATTAAAAGATTTAAATCAATAATAAGCTATTATCCCCTTGAATATAAAAACTTAGAACCTGAAGAAAAAAAATTATCAAAAGAAAATAATCCACCAAAATTTAAAGTAACATTTTTTGATGATCAAAAAAATATTGAGAATATTAACTGCTATTCAAACGAGGGAAATAAATGGATGAAATCAAATACTAAACTTGTTGAAAAAGAACTCACAATAGAATTTAGAGAATCATTTTTACCTAGAAGAGGCCGAATTAATTGCTCTGTAAACGACAATGGTAAATGGAGATGGTTTGGAACACAATTTATTATTAGATAACAACTTTAAATTAAACTTTCTAATTCAATACTTGAAGGTAATAGTTTTGCATCATCGAAATCTTTTAAATTATTTTGTTGAATAATCTTTTGCAAAACCTTTACATACTCATTTCCTGTTTCAGCATATTTGTCTAAATAATTTGACAAAATCATACTGTCTAATGATTCACCCAAATCTCTTAATTTTGCTCTAGCTAATCTAAATTCTTCATAACTTGAATGTGTATTTATATTTCTTTGGTAAGCTCTCACTGAAGCTTGCAAAACGTTGAACTTCATTACCTTGTGACCTTCATTCTTTTCAGCGTCTTTTGGTTTTAATCCCTCGCCTGACCAAGTCCACTGTCCGAATAATGCATTTCCTTGTTGTGCAAATCTTGACGTTCCCCATCCTGTTTCCTTAGCAGCTTGAGCAAGCGCTAATGATACTGGAACTATGTCCATTCTTCTTTTGAGTATTGATAAATCTCTTGAGGGTATACCGTATTGTTTATATTTTTTTTCTAGCCATTTTTTTTCTGAGCTCGAATTATTGCTTTTATTGATTATACTAAATAATCTTTTTCTATCTAATTTAATATTTTTATTTTCCTCTAAAATTAATGGCAATACTATTTGTATAAAAAATTCTTTTCTCTTTTTTACACTTTCTATCATTTTTATTTCTGCAGGAAGCAAAGTTAAGGCTATAGGCTTCACTAACTTTTTTTTTCTTACATCATCAAGTTTATAATCAGTATCTTCAAAAAGCTGTTTTATCGTTGAAGCATCTAATCTTACGGTATCTGTCTCCTGATCATTTAAACTATAGATATCAATTAATAAATCCTCCTCGTTAAGTGATTGAGAATTTGATGAATTTGAGGATTTTTTATTAAGAGTGTATGCAAGTATTGCTTTTGAGTTATTTTGTACCCCTGCTGAGCTTTCAATCTTATTGTTAGTAAAATTAATAACAATTGGTAAAGAATAAAAAAATAATATAACAAGAACACTACTCAAAATAATTCTTGGAAGTGAACTTAACCCATTATCATCAAAAACTTTTAAAGTTTTAATTTTATTTCTTTTAAAGATTTTTCTCATCTATTAAATGGCCTCTACTTTTTTTACTTCTGGTAAGTAATGACATAAAAGATTTTGAACACCTTGTTTTAAAGTCATTGTAGAACTAGGACAGCCAGAACAGCTACCTTGTAGCTGAACTTTAACTACTCCATCTTTAAACTCTTTGAATTTAATATCTCCTCCATCTCGAGCTATTGCTGGACGAATTTTCTCCTCAAGTAACTTTACTATTCGTTTCTCAATTTCATCAAAGTTTTCATTTTGTTCATTTAAATCTTTATTAATGACAAATTCTTTTCCTGATGCATAAAATTCATTTATATGTGAGATTACAATATGTTTTATATCATCCCAAGAATTTTCATCGTGTTTATTAACCGAAATAAAATCTTTACTTAAAAAAACACCTTCAACACCACTCACTGAAAGAATATTTCTAATTAACTCATTATTCACGTTGTCATTTTTAGTTACTTCAAATGATCCTGCGCTAGAAACAACCTTGCCTGGTATGAATTTTAACGAATTAGGATTTGGTGTTATCTCAGTCTGAACGAACATAAATTATATATAAGCAATATTCAAAAAAATGGTACTGCTTTATGAAAATATACTCAAAAACCTACAATTTCGTGAATTTTTTTAATTTTTTTTGAGGCAATTTCATTAGCTTTCTCATATCCGTCTTTAAGTATTTTTTCCAAAAAAACTTTGTCATCTAATAACTCTTTAATTTTTAATGAGATTGGATTGATTTCGTTAACAACTACATCTGATAATTTTTCTTTAAATTCTGAAAAATTTTTTCCAGCAAATTCATCAACAGTTTCTTGAAGTGTGTTATTCATCAAACTTGAATAAATACCGATTAGATTTTTAGCCTCAGGTCTTTTTTCTAATTCTTCAATTTTAGAAGGTAAAGGTAGAGTATCAGTTCTTGCTTTTTTAATTTTACTTATTATTAGATCTTTATCATCAGTTAAATTTATCCTGCTCAGGTCTGATACCTCTGATTTACTCATCTTTTTGAGACCATCTTTAAGGCTCATAATTCTAGAAAATTCTTTTTTAATCAAAGGTTCGGGAACTATAAAAAAATTCTCAATTTTATAATCATTGTTAAATTTTTGGGCTATATCACGACATAACTCTAAATGTTGTTTTTGATCGTCTCCAACGGGTACATGAGTTGAGTCATATAATAATATGTCAGCTGCCATTAAAACAGGATATGAATAAAGACCGATACTTGCTTTCTCTTTATCTTTCCCAGCTTTTTCCTTAAATTGAGTCATCCTATTTAACCATCCCATTCTCGCAATACAGCTTAAAATCCACGCTGCTTCTGAGTGAGCGCTAACCTGAGACTGATTAAAAATTATACTTTTTTTAGGATCTATTCCACTTGCAACAAATGTGGCGACTGTCTCATGTATATTTGATTTTAGATCTTTTGGATTTTGGCTCACAGTTATTGCGTGAAGGTCAACTACACAAAAAATACACTCACTTTGAGTATCATTGCTTAAATCAACAAAATTTTTTATGGCTCCTAAATAATTTCCTAAATGAAGATTTCCAGTAGGTTGTACACCGGAGAAAATTTTTTTTTTCATATTCTAATACTTTAATTTAATATCATGATAATTAAAAGCTTTGATAAAAAATGACAGTGCAAAATAAAAAATTACTGTAAATAAAACACATAACAATAAATAAGCAGACTTGAAAAAATAGGCATAACTTAATTGATTTTCAAATATTACGATTAGGTATTGAAAGAAAATACCCATCATAATTGATGCAAAAATTATCTTAACAAATTGTTTAAAAAAAAATTTATTAAATTTAAATAAATTATTATTTTTCAAATAAATAAATAATATTAAGGAATTAAACCATGAAGATATTGTCGTTGCTATAGGAATAATTATAAAACCAATATCCTTGAAAAAATAAACACTTATCAAAATATTTAGCAAAACAGAAACTAACGAAATATAAAATGGAGTTTTAGTATCATGATTTGCAAAAAAAAATGTTGAAAAAACTTTTATTAATGCAAATGCTGGAAGTCCTAAACCAAAATAGTAAAGAGCATTAGAGGAATTAAAAACTGAGTTTTCCGTAAAAGAACCATACCCAAATAGAGCTGAAATAATTTGTTCAGATCCTATAACTAATGCTACTGAGGCAGGTATACTTAGAAACATACTTAGCTCTAATGCTTTATTTTGAATTAATAATATTTTCTTTTTTTTTCTTTGGTGGACATGTTTTGAGAGCTGGGGCAAGACAACCACACCAATAGCTATTCCAGCTATTGCCAAATTAATTTGGTATATTCTATCTGCATAATACAAATATGATACAGCACTTGCCTGGAAAGAAGCTATAATTGTTCCAACTAAAATATTTATTTGGGTAACTCCGGAAGAAAAAATACTTGGTAATAATTTTTTAAAAAAAAAATTTACTTTATTGTTAATTTTGAATTTAAATTCAAAGTTAATAATGTAATATTTTTTTACAAATCTATATAAAAAAAATAATTGCAATAAACCCGCAAAAGATATTCCATATGCAAGATAGTAAATTAATTTATCTCCTAAATATTTTCCAAAAAATAAAATAATAATTAAAACTATATTTAAGATTATAGGTGCTGCAGATGCAGCTGCAAATTTGTTATGTGAGTTTAAAATTGCACCAAAAAAAGAAGATAGGCTTACAAACAATAAGAAGGGGAAAGTAATTCTTGTTAAAATAGTTGCTAATTCAAATTTTTTAGGGTCTTCAATAAAACCTGGTGCTATCAACCCCACAAAAATTGGCATGAAAATTTCAATGATGAGAACTAAAAAAAATAAAGCTAAAAATAATAAATTAAAAACGTCATTAGCAAATTTATTTGATCTAACTTTATTTTTAACCAATTCAGAGGTATAGCTGGGGACAAAGGCTGAATTAAAAGTTCCCTCAGCGAAAAGTCTTCTAAATGTGTTCGGTATTCTAAATGCTACAAAAAAAGCGTCAGCTAAAAAACTTGTTCCAAGAAAAATTGCAATTAAAACATCTCTCAAATATCCAAGTAATCTGCTAATAATAGTATAGAAACCAAAAGTCCCTGTTGACTTAACTAAATTCATAAATCATATTAGTCTTAAATTTACCTCATTTGTACACCTAATTAAGCGAAATGAAAAAAACAAAAATTGATCATTATACAGATAAAGAAGCTTTAGATTATCATCGTCATAATAAGCCAGGTAAGATCGAAATTTCATCCTCAAAGAATATGACAACAAAAAGAGATCTCGCATTAGCTTATTCGCCAGGTGTGGCAGCACCAGTAAAAGCCATAAGTGAAAATCCAGAAACTGCATTTGACTATACAAGTAAGGGAAATCTTGTAGCAGTAATTAGTAACGGTTCTGCAATTTTAGGTATGGGTAACTTAGGAGCTTTAGCCTCAAAACCTGTTATGGAAGGAAAAGCAGTGTTATTTAAAAGGTTTGCCGATATTGACTCGATTGATCTTGAAATTGACTCACAAGATCACAATGAAATAATTAATAGCGTTAAAAATTTTGCTCCAAGTTTTGGAGGTATTAATCTGGAGGATATTGCTGCTCCAGATTGTTTTATTATCGAGGAAAAACTTAAAGAAATTTTAGATATTCCTGTCTTTCATGATGATCAACATGGTACGGCAATCATAACTACAGCTGCATTAATCAACGCACTAGATATTACCAAAAAAAAAATTGATGAAGTAAAAATTGTTGTCAACGGTGCAGGTGCATCAGCGATGGCTTGTGCTAATTTATTTAAGAAAAGCGGTGTTCCACAAAAAAACATTACAATGGTTGACAGAACAGGAGTGATCTATAATGGAAGAGAAAATTTAAATCAGTGGAAATCAGCTCATGCTATTGAAACTAAACATCGAACTTTATCAGATGCGATCAGTAACGCTGACGTATTTCTAGGTTTATCGGCAAAAGGGGCTTTGACGAGAGATATGGTTAAAAAAATGGGTAAAAATCCCATTATATTTGCATGCGCAAATCCTGATCCAGAAATTAAACCTGAGGAAGTTGCGGAGGTAAGAAGTGATGCAATTATGGCCACTGGAAGATCAGACTATCCAAACCAAGTGAATAATCTTATTGGTTTTCCATATATATTTAGAGGCGCATTAGATGTCAGGTCTAAAACTATAAATGAGGAAATGAAAATCGCTGCCGCTCACGCGATTGCAAACCTTGCTAAAGAGGAAGTTCCTGATGAGGTTGTTGCTGCAATGGGGGGTGAGAGACCACATTATGGGAAAGATTATATAATTCCCTCAACATTTGATCCAAGACTTATTAGTGTAATTCCTGCTGCAGTGGCTAAGGCAGCAATAGACACTGGTGTTGCTAGAATAGATATAGAAGATTTTGAAAATTACAAAGATCAGTTGAGACAAAGATTGGATCCAACAGTTACAATCATGCAAGGTATAAATAACTATATAAAGAAAAAACCCAAAAAAGTAATTTTTGCAGATGGTGAGGATGAAAACATGCTTAAAGCAGCAATAGCATTTAAGAACTCCAATTTAGGAGTGCCAATTTTAGTTGGAAAAGAGGATCTAATTAAAAATCAATTAAAGAAGATAGGTTACAGTGAAAATTTTGATATAGAAATTACCAATTCAAAAGATGCTAAAAAAAGAGAAAAGTATGTAAAATATCTTTTTGGCAAACTTCAAAGAAATAAAGGCATGCTGGAGCGGGATTGTGATCGTTTAATTAGAAATGATAGGGTTATTTGGGCATCTTGTATGGTAGCATGCAAGGATGCTGATGCAATGGTTACTGGAAATACCAGAAGATATTCCTCATCACTTGAAAAGATAACTCAAGTTGTAGACCCTAGAGCTGGAGAAATAATGTTTGGTCTTAACTTAATAGTTAATAGAGGAAAAACAATT
>CACBCE010000013.1 GCA_902537665.1 uncultured Pelagibacteraceae bacterium | reverse complement strand
TTTGGATCAACTTTCCAATCTCCAGTATGTAAAATCACACCTGCTGGAGTTTTAATTCTCAAACCATTTGGTTCTAAAATTGAGTGAGTCAAAGTAATGTATTCAATATCAAATTTTTCTAATGAAATATTTCCATTTAGTTCAACAATTTGTAGATCTTTAGTAATATCAATATGTTTTTCTTTGAATTTTTCCTTTATCAAAACAGCTGTAAAAGGTGTTGCGTATATCTTGCATTGAAGTTTTGGCCATAAATGGGCGATTGCTCCAATGTGATCTTCATGGGCATGGGTAAGAACTATACCTAATAAATTATCTTTCTTTTCAACAATAAATCCTGGATCTGGATAAATTAAATCTATTCCGGGAAGTGTATCATCTGCAAAAGTAACCCCTATATCAACCATAATCCATTTATGATCTCCTGGTAAACCATATCCGAACAAATTCATGTTCATCCCAATTTCACCAGATCCACCTAATGGACAAAATAATAATTCTTCTTTCATTTATTCAACTAATTTAGAAATTTTTATAAGGCCTTTAACAGTGATGTTTTTGTTTTCAATAACTTTTGTTTTTATTGAATTTTTAAATAAATCAGAAAAGCCACCAGTAATAACAACCTTATAAGATTTTCTTGTTTCTTTCTTAATCAAATTAATAATATTGTCAATTAAACCTGCATAACCCCAAAAAAAACCTGATCTCACAGCTGAATTTGTGTCAACACCAATTACTTTTTTAATTTTTTTAAGATTTATTTTAGGAATCAAGGAAGCCTTATCAGTTAAAGTATTTAATGAAATACTTATACCAGGAGCAATAACTCCTCCCCTATAAGTATTGCTTACTAATACATCAAATGTTGTTGCTGTACCAAAATCTAAGATAATAAAATTCTTGTTAGGTTTGATAAGACTTATTGCATTAGCCAATCTATCAGAACCAACCTGTTTAAAATTTGCTTTAATATTTAGGATAGATTTTAAATTGAGATCTTTTATTTCATGACATTTAACTTTAGTTTTTTTTGATATAAATTTTTTTATAGAATTAAAGGTTTTTGGGACAACACTACAAAATAGTATTTTTTCAATATTCTTAAAATCTTTTGTTAAAATTTTAAATTTTTTATTAAGAATTGAGTTCGTTATTAATTTTGAACGTAAACTTATTCTTTTTAAAATCTTATCTTTAGAATTTACTAAAAATAATTTAGTTACAGAATTTCCAATATCTCCTAAAATTAGCATATTTATATTTATACTCTTTTTTTAATTAATCTCTTTAAATTGTTTTCAAAAATCTTTTTTAGTTCTAATTCAAATTTCTTTTTTGAAATATCTTTATTTACAAGCGCCCTTAGATGTGTAGTTGGGTAATTTCTTAAAAAAGGACTCTTTATTAAATTCACACCAATACCAACAATCAAATAAGTATGATTAAGTTTATTTACTTTTTCTTGCAAAATTCCACATATCTTTTTTTTTTGAATCAAAAGATCATTAGGTTTTTTAAAATAAATTTTTTTTTTATAATATTGTGAAATACATTTTTTGACCATTAAACAATTAATTTTAGTTAATTTATTTAGAGATATTTTGAAGTTTTTTAAATTATAAAAAAAACTTACGAATAAATTTCCTTTATAGGAAACCCATTTTTTTCCATATTGTCCTCTACCATTAATTTGTAAATCAGATAAAATCATACCAAAATCATAATTATAATTTTTGATTATTCTTATTGCGGTATTATTAGTGCTCTTAACTTTATTAAATCTAAATATTTTAAATTTCATTAAATTATATTGATCTTTGAAATTGCATCAATCAATTCACTAGGAAAAATAAAGTACATTAAAATTAGTATTGTAGAAACTGTTAAAGATAACTTCAACCAAAGGTTATGATCTTTGTCATAACTATCTTTTTCCTCATCGAAATACATTATCTTAATAATTCGCAAGTAATAAAACGCTGCTACAACTGTTGATAATAGTCCAACAATAGCTAAAAAGTACATCGACTGTTCAATGACGGATTTAAAAATATAAAATTTCGCAAAAAATCCGGCAAGTGGTGGAATTCCAGCTAAAGAAAATAAAATTATCAATAATGAAATTGAAAGTAAGGGATGATTTTTTGATAATCCTGATAAATCATCTATTTGTTCATAATAGATATTATTTCTTTTCATCATTAATAAACATGAAAAAAAACCTAGGTTCATGATTATATAAATAGTCATATAAATAACTGAGCTTTGTATCCCGTCATTAGACCCAGTCGCTAAACCTGCTAGAGCATATCCAATATGACTAATAGAGCTATAAGCTATAAGTCTCTTAAGATTTTTTTGTCCTATTGCTGCAATTGCACCAAAAAGCATGGATGCGATTGATAAAAAAACTAAAATCATTTGCCACTGATCAATAAGATTTAAAAAAGGAACGTATAAAAATCTTATAAAGACAGTTAATGCTGCTATTTTAGGAACCATTGTAAAAAATAATGTTACAGATGTTGGCGATCCCTCATATACGTCTGGGGCCCACATATGAAAAGGTACAGCAGAAATTTTAAACGCTAAACCCACCAAAATAAAAACTATTCCAAAAGTAATAGCATATTCATTTGTATTAAATTGGTTTGAAATAACATTGAAATTTGTTGAGCCGGTAAAACCATAAATTAAAGAACAACCATATAATAATAAACCTGAGGATAATGCACTTAAAACAAAATACTTTAATCCTGCTTCAGATGATTTTAACTGATCTCTATTAAATGTTGCCAAAACATATAAGGCTAATGACTGAAGCTCTAAACCCATATAGAAAACAATTAAATCATTAGAGCTAATCATAATCATCATTCCCAATACAGAACTTAAAATTAAAATTGGATACTCAATTTTGAAAATTTTAAAAGTTCTTAAATAACTTGATGAAATTAGCAAAACTACAAAAGCAGCTAATAAAGTTATAATCTTCATGAATGATGACAAATAATCTATGATAATACTTTCTTTAAATAGAGTTGTCGGACTAATACTTAAAGTTTCATTAAATGTGATGACTGCTGTAATTAATAAAACTAATAATGAAATATTATGGATTATTTTTGAGCTATCTTTTTTAAAAACTCCTAAGATAAGTAAAAACATTATCGATAATGAGATAAAAATTTCTGGAAATATTAATTCAATATTATTCATTGTTTGCTTGCCAGACTGAAGTTATATGTATCGATTAAATCACTTATTGAAACTTCAATAGTGTTAATTAATGGTTCTGGATAAAAACCGAAATATAAAGTTGGTATAGCTAAACAGGTGAGCGTAAACGCCTCAGATTTATTTAAATCAATCATTTTTTTTAACTCAGAGTTTATTAGTTTTCCAAAAATAACTCTTTTGTACAACCAAAGCATATATGCTGCTCCAATAATAACTCCTAAACTAGCTAATACTGCTACTAAAAAATTATCTTTAAAAGCAGCCATCAAAATTAAAAATTCACCAACAAACCCACTTGTTCCTGGTAATCCTAGAGCAGCTAAAGTAAATACCATAAATAAAATAGCATATTTGGGTATAACAGTAACAATACCTCCATAGGTTGCGATCAATCTTGAGTGCATTCGATCATAAACGACACCAACACATAAAAATAAAGCTGCTGATACTAGACCATGACTGATCATTTGAATTATACTTCCTTCAATACCTTGTTGTTGGATTGTAAATATTCCCAAAGTAACAAATCCCATATGGGCCACAGAAGAATATGCTATTAATTTTTTCATATCCTCTTGCATTAAAGCTATTAACGATGTGAAAATGATTGCAATAACACTTAATGTATAAATTAAAGGAGTAAAAACCTCTGAAGCAGAAGGAAATAATCCCAAAGAAAATCTTATAAACCCATAGCCTGCCATTTTAAGTAATATAGCAGCTAACAACACCGATCCTGCTGTTGGAGCTTCAACGTGAGCATCTGGAAGCCATGTGTGAACTGGCCACATTGGAGTTTTTACTGCAAATGAACTAAAAAAAGCTAACCACAATAAATTTTGATATTTCGTGTCTATACCTAACTCATAAAGTTCAACAACATCTGTGGTACCTGTGATCCAATAAATTGAAATTATTGCCACTAACATTAGAACTGACCCCAAAAGAGTAAACAAAAAAAACTTAAAAGCAGAATAAACTCTTCTAGCTCCACCCCAAATTCCGATGATTAAAAACATTGGGATTAATCCAGCCTCAAAAAATAAGTAAAAAACAACAAGATCTAGAGAACAAAAAACACCTATCATGAAAGTTTCCATAACAAGGATAGCTATTAAAAATTCATTTAATCTTTTCGTGACCGAGTTATTTACTGAAATTATACATAGAGGTGTAATAAATGTTGTTAGAATTATAAAAAGTATTGATATTCCATCAACTCCTACTTTGTAATTAATTAAACCTTTAATCCAAATTCTATCTTCAACAAATTGAAAAGCAGAAGTAGTTTGGTCAAATAAAAACCATAAATATATAGATAAAAAAAAGTTTACTAGAGATGTAAATAAGGCAACATATTTTGCAGTAAATTTATTTTCACTTTTACTTTTTGTAAAAAATAAAAAGAGTGCTCCAATAGAAGGTAAAAGTATTAAAGAGGAAAGAATTGGGAAATTCATTATTTAACAATTAAGAAGGTTAAAAAAGCAGAAAAACCAAGTAACATAATAAATGCATATTGATAAATATAACCACTCTGGAATTTGTTGGCTTTGATAGAAAATTTTTTAATTATTCCAGAAACGCCATCAGGTCCAAAGCCATCGATAACTTTAACATCAAAAAATTTCCATAAAAATAAACCAAATTTTTTCGAAGATTTTACAAATAATGTTTCGTAAATTTCGTCAAAATACCATTTGTTTAACAGAAATTTATATAGTGGCTCATTTATACTGACTAGTTGAGCTGAAAAATTCTTATTTTTTACGAATAAATAATAAGCAAGTGGTATAGATAAAGTTACTAATGTTGGGGTTAAAACTAAAAACCACAATGGTGGGTGATCAGTGCTTAAAGGTTCTAAAAAGAAAATCGATTTATTCCAAAAATTATTAATTCCCTCATAACCTATAAATAAATCTTTAAAAATAAATCCAGCAAAAATCGCACCTATAGATAATATTATTAAAGGTATTAACATAACTAGGGGAGACTCATGTGTTTCCTCAATCTTAAGTTCCTTATTGTTAAACTGTCCATGAAAAGTTTTAAACATCAGTCGCCATGAATAAATTGATGTTAAAAAAGCTGTAAAAATACCTATTCCAGCAGCATAATATCCGGTAGTACTACCACTTAAATATGCAAATTCTATAATTGCATCCTTAGAATAAAAACCAGATAGCAGGGGAAATCCTGTTAATGCTAAAGTTCCAATTATCATTAAAGCATACGTGTAAGGCAATTTTCTCCATACTCCTCCCATATTATTTATATTTTGCTCATCTTTAAATGCATGAATAACAGATCCTGATCCTAAGAATAATAACGCCTTAAAAAATGCATGAGTAAATAAATGAAAGATTGCAACATTATATGCACCTACACCAGCAGCAAAAAACATATAGCCTAATTGACTACACGTGGAATAAGCTATGATTTTTTTAATGTCTGTTTGGACTAAAGCTACACTCGCTGCGAAAAAAGCTGTGCTCATACCGATTATAGTAACGATGTTTAAAGCTAACTCTGAATATTCATATATTGGTGAACATCTTACGACTAGAAAAACTCCAGCTGTAACCATAGTTGCTGCATGAATCAATGCAGAAACCGGTGTTGGACCCTCCATTGCATCTGGTAACCAGGTATGTAAAAAAATTTGAGCCGATTTACCCATAGCACCAATGAATAATAATATACAAATTAAATCTATAGCATTAATCTGAATACCTAAAAAATTAAGTTTTTCATCTACAACTGTTGGGATTTGATCAAAAACTTCTGTGTAGTTTACTGTACCAAATAAATAAAAAATCAAAAAAATACCAAGAGCAAAACCAAAATCTCCAACCCTATTTACAACAAACGCCTTAATCGCTGCTGCATTTGCAGTTTCTTTTTTAAACCAAAAACCAATTAAGAAATAAGAGCAAAGACCTACTCCTTCCCAACCAAAAAATAATTGTATAAAATTATCAGCCGTTACCAACATTAACATGGCAAATGTAAATAACGATAAGTAAGCCATAAATCTTGGTTTGTGAGGATCGTGAGACATGTATCCAATCGAATAAATGTGAACTAATGCAGAAACAAAAGTTACGACTATTAACATTACTGATGATAGTGCATCAATTTTCATTGACCAATTTACCTCAAGTGATCCAGAATTAATCCATGTAGCAATTTTGATATTTTCCTCGTATTGATTAAAAATTACCTCATAAAATACAATAGCTGAAAGAACAGCTGAAATTGATACCAACAAACTTGTAACTATCTCAGAATTTCTATCACCTATAAGCTTGCCAAAAAATCCAGATATAATTGATGCTATTAATGGTAATGCTAAAATTGAAATTTCCATTTTATCCTTTTAATTTATCTATTTCTTCAACTCTTATAGTTCCCGCATTTCTGTAATAGACTACTATTATAGCAAGACCAATTGCTGCTTCAGCAGCTGCTACAGTTAATATAAATAATGTAAAAACTTGACCAGTTAAATCGCCAAGATAAATAGAAAACGATACTAAATTAATGTTCACAGCTAATAATATCAGCTCAATACTCATCAATATCACGATAATGTTTTTTCTATTAAGAAAGATGCCAATCACACCGATACTAAAAATAACCGCTCCTAAAGTAAGATAATGTCCTAAACCTATTTCAGTCATCTATCTTTACTCCTTTATTTGATTGAACTTCTAAAACTTCAATACCTTCAGACCTTTCTCTAGAAATTTGTTTCAAATAACTTTGTGTTTTTACTCCCTCTCTTCGTCTAAAAGTAAGAACAATTGCACCAATCATCGCAATTAATAAAATCATTCCACTAATTTGAAAAATATGAATATAGTCAGTATACAAAACCTGGCCTAATGAGTGCGTATTACTTATTTCATTAGAAATTTTAGTAGTATTTGGATTAGATAATTCAGGTTTATATTTCCAACCACCTACAACAATAATTAATTCAAAAAAAATAATTGTACTTATAATTAAACCAACTGGAATATGACTAGAAGAAGTTGCCTCAGAATTAAACCATTGATTTTTTTGTTGAGCAACATTTAACATCATTACAACGAATAAGAACAAAACAGCTACGGCGCCAACATATACAATTAGCATTATCATTCCTAAAAACTCTGCTCCAATCATTATAAAGAGACATGAAATACTGATAAAATCTAATATTAAAAAAAAAACTGAGTGTACGGTATTTTTTGAAACTGTAACCATAATAGCCGAAATGACTGCAATAATCGAAAAAATATAAAAGAATATTGCATGAGCTACCATAAATTTACCTATAAGGATTATCTGATTTTATATTCGCCGCTAAAATATTTTCCCATCTATCTCCATTATCTAGTAGTTTTTCTTTAGTGTAATAAAGTTCTTCTCTTGTCTCTGTTGAAAATTCAAAATTTGGACCTTGCACTATTGCATCTACAGGACATGACTCTTCACATAAGCCGCAATAAATACATTTCATCATATCAATATCATAACGCGTAGTTTTTCTGCTTCCATCAGATCTTTCAGCTGACTCGATTGTAATTGCTTGCGCCGGACAGACTGCTTCACATAACTTACACGCTATACATCTTTCTTCCCCATTTGGATATCTTCTAAGTGCATGCTCTCCTCTAAATCTTGGGCTAATTTTTCCTTTTTCAAAAGGATAATTTATTGTTTTTTTTGTTTTAAACATTTCTCTTAAAGCAATTAGTAAGCCAGTTACAAAATCAACCATGAATATTGTTTTTAAAAATCTTGTAATTTTCATTTACAGTGTGGGTAAAAGGTTAAAATAAAATAAATAACTGGCAGTCAAAACAACATAGGTTAGAGAAAATGGAAGAAATATTTTCCAGCCTAATCTCATTAATTGATCATATCTATATCTTGGTACAACTGCTTTAACTAATGCAAATAAAATAAATAAGAATAATATCTTTAAAATAAGCCAAATAGCCCCTGGCACCAAATTAAATGGATATAAATCAATAGGTGAAAGCCAACCTCCTAAAAATAAAATCGATCCCAAAGAGCACATCAATAAAATATTTGCGTACTCTCCTAACCAAAACATTGCATACATCATTCCAGAATATTCAGTTTGGTATCCAGCAACTAATTCTGCTTCGGCCTCAGGTAAATCAAAAGGTGGTCGATTTGTCTCTGCTAAAGCAGAAATAAAAAATATTACAAACATTGGAAATAACGGAATTATGAACCAGATTTTTTGTTGAGCTAAAACAATATCGCTTAAATTTAATGATCCTACACACAAAAGAACATTGATAATGATTATACCAATTGAAACCTCATAAGAAACCATTTGCGCAGCAGATCTTATTGAACCTAAAAAAGGATATTTTGAATTGGATGCCCAACCCCCCATAATAATTCCATAAACTCCAAGAGATGAAACAGCAAAAATATAGAGAATACCAACATTTATGTCAGCTAAAACCTGATCTTCTCCGAAGGGTATAACTGCCCACGCTATTAAAGCTAAAGTCATTGTTATAATAGGAGCTAAAATAAAAATAATCTTATTAGAACTTGCTGGAATTATGATTTCTTTAAAAATATATTTTAATGCATCTGCTAATGATTGTAATAATCCAAAAGGACCAACTACATTAGGACCCTGTCTTTTTTGAACAAAAGCCCAAACTCTTCTATCTAGCCAAACAATCATAGCTACAGAAACTAAAACTGGAACAAGAAGAAAAAGAATTTTGTAGACTTCTTCAAAAACTAAATTTAAATATTCCATTATTTATCCCTCGGTGCCAGTTCGTTTAACTTCTAATTTAGAATTATTACAATTCAACATTGTTTTTTGACGAGCGTGCAATTACATTTGAAAAATAATAATCCTTGTATGAAATTTTAAGGTTTTCATCTTGAAAATTACTTAAATCTTCTTCAGTGTTGGTACGGTTTTCCTGTTTTTCTTTTTTTAAATTTATATAATTAAACATACTACTCTCTAATTCATCTCTATCATTAAAAAGTTTTCTATTATTCATAAATTCAGCAAGATCATTTATAATTTCCCAATCTTCTTTAGCGTCTCCTGGTGGATATGATGCTTTATAGGCTTTTTGAACTTTTCCCTCTAAATTAGTATAATGACCTGATTGCTCTGTGTAAGCTGCACCTGGCAAAATAATATCTGCTAATTCTGCACCATTATCCCCATGGCTCCCTACATATATTACAAACTCATTTTTTTTATTAAATTTAAGATTATCTTGACCCATCAGAAAAACTATATCTAATTTATTTTGATTTAGTTTTTTTATTAACTCATTTGTTCGATCAATTATATCGAGATCTAAACTTCCGACTGTAGCTGCATCAGAAGGCAAAAAATTTAAAGGATTCCAATCATCAGTAAATTTATCATTATTCAATATAAAGTTTTTAAATGAACTAAATAAAAATTTAGCTGACTTAGATTTAAAAAAAGACTCTCCAAATATTATCAATGGTTTTTGAGCATCAATAATATTTTTTGAAAGTTCATTTTTATTTTCAAAAATATCTTTTATTGTTTGAGTATTTCCATCAAGACTTTGATAAGGATAAGTTAGATCACCTACATCATTTAAAGAAACAATTTTAACTTTATTTTTTAGGTAAGCTTTTCGAATTCTTGCATTAAGCATTGTGGCTTCAAATCTCGGATTGGTTCCAATTAACAGAATTAAATCTGATTCTTCAATACCATTAATCGTTGAATTGAATAAATAATTTTCCCTTTTAGAGCTATCAATAAACATGTCAGATGGTCTAGATTCATAATTTTTTGTATCTATTGTTCTCTCTAAAAATTCCTTGAAAATATAGCTAGCCTCCATATTTATTAAATCGCCAACAAATCCTCCTATTTTATCTTTATCGGTATTTTGTATTTTTGATTTTATAATTTTAAAAACTTCATCCCATGAAGCTTTTTCAAATTTGTTGTTATATTTGACATATGGTGTATCTAGTCTTTGACTTAACAAACCATCGCAAGCATATCTTGTTTTATCTGATATCCATTCCTCATTTATGTCTTCATTGATTATTGGTAGTACTCTTTTTACCTCCCAGTCATACGTGTCCACTCTAATATTTGACCCAACAGCATCCATTACATCAATAGTCTCTGTTTTTTTTAGTTCCCAGGGTCTTGCTTCAAATACATAAGGTTTTGACGTAAGGGCACCTACAGGACAAAGATCTATTACATTGCCTGATAATTCTGACTGTATTGATTTTTCCAAGTATGTTGTAATTTGCATGTCTTCACCTCTGCCTATTGCACCTAGTTCAGGCACTCCAGCAATCTCTGTTGCAAACCTAATACATCTAGTACAATGAATACATCTAGTCATTTGGGTTTTGATAAGTGGACCCATGTTTTTATCAGGAACTGCTCTTTTATTTTCTTTAAATCTAGATTTATCAATTCCATAGAACATTGACTGATCTTGAAGATCACATTCACCACCTTGATCACAAACTGGACAATCTAAAGGATGGTTAGCTAATAAAAATTCCATTACACCCTTTCTAGATTTTTCTATTTTAGGAGTATTTGTTTTTATAACCATGCCCTCAGCAGCAGGCATTGCACAGGAAGCTATAGGTTTTGGAGATTTTTCCATCTCAACAAGACACATTCTGCAATTTCCAGCTATTGATAATTTTTCGTGATAGCAAAATCTTGGAATTTCTACTCCAGCTTTTTCA
>CACBCE010000012.1 GCA_902537665.1 uncultured Pelagibacteraceae bacterium | reverse complement strand
ATTGAGGCTTATCAACCTGGCAAATCAACTATTAAGAGTTTTAATAAAATCATTAAACTTTCAGCAAATGAATCAGCTCTAGGAGTAAGTACCAAGGCCAAGAAAGCAATATCAAATAAAAAAATTAAGTCTTTTCAGATATCCTGATGGAAAGTCAAAAAAATTACGAAGTCAGATCTCAAAAAAATTTAGTTGTGACAAAGAAAAAATAATTTGTGGAGCTGGTTCAGACGAAGTTATTCAAATGTTATGCCAACTTTTCCTTAAACCAAAAGATGAAGTAATTCTTCCTCAGTTTAGTTTTTTAATGTACAGAATATATGCAAAAATAGTTGGTGCAAAAGTTGTTTTTGCTAAAGAAAAAAATTTTAAAGTTTCTGTCTCTGAAATAATTAAAAAAGTAAGCAATAAAACTAAAATTGTATTTCTTGCTAATCCAAATAATCCGACCGGCACTTACTTGAACAGTTTTGAATTAACTGATTTAAGAAAAAGATTAAGAAAAAATATCTTACTTGTTGTAGATGATGCTTATGCAGAGTACATGCAAAATAGAGACTATAAATCTGGTTTAGATTTATTCAAGAATAAGCAGAATGTTTTTATATTAAGGACATTCTCAAAAATCTACGGACTATCATCTCTAAGAATTGGTTGGGGATATGGTTCAAAAAAAATTATTGATGCTTTGAATGTTATTAAACCTCCATTCAATGTTAATGAAGTAGCTCAAAAAGCAGCTATTGAGTCACTTAAGGATAAAAAATTTATTTCACGTTCAGTAAAACATAATCATATTTATGCAACAAAACTGAAAAATTTCTTGAGCAATTATGATATTAGCTCAAATAAAGTTTCTGCTAACTTTCTATTATTGAATTTTAATAAATGTAAACTAAGAGCTAATAGTTTCTATGAAAAATTAAAAAAAAAGGGAATTATTTTAAGGTCTACTGAAGAAGGTTATAAAATAAAAAATATGCTACGATTAACAATTGGGTCAAAAGAGGAAAATATGAAATTTATTAAAGCAACACAAAATATATTTAGAAAATGAGAAATATATTAATTATAGGCTTTGGGTTATTAGGCTCTTCTTTAGCAAGGAGGATTTCAAAAAAAAAAATAGCAAAAAAAATATTTATTTATGAAAAATCAAAATCTAATATCGCTAAAATAAAAAGTCTTAGATTACCTGGAACAATTGTTAAGTCCCTTAAAGATGGTTTGGTAAATTCAAACTTAGTGATTGTTTGTACATCAACGAGTGAATATAAAAAACTTATTCTTAAAATTAATAAAACTATTTCACCAAAGACACTGATTACTGATGTGGGATCTTCAAAAATAGAGTCATCAAAAATAATTAAAAAATTTTTGAAGCGTGGTATAAATTGGATTAGGAGTCACCCTATCGCTGGATCAGAGGTGAGTGGACCAGAATTTGGAAAAGCTGATATGTTTGAGGATAAATGGTGTGTATTAATTAAGGATAAAAAAACAAGTTCTAAGAATTTAAAATTTTTAATTTCTTTTTGGAAAAAGATGGGCTCAAAAACTGTTATTATGAACTCTGAAAAACATGACAAAGTTTTTTCTATCACAAGTCATTTACCACATTTAATTGCCTATAATTTGGTTAAATCGGCTCAAGATTTTGAAAAAATACTTAAATTTGGGCTTATCAAATACAGTGCTGGGGGGTTGAGAGATTTTTCAAGAATAGCTGCTTCAAATGAAATTATGTGGAGAGATATTTTTTTTGATAATAAGGTTAATGTTACAAAAGCTATAGACTTATTTATCAAAAACTTAAAATCTTTCAAAAAAGATATAAATTCTAAAAATAATAGATCAATTTTAAAAAAATTATCTCAGACTAAAAAAGTTAGGTCTAAAATTATTAAATTAAAACAGGATGTAAACAAACCTGACTTTGGTAGAGATTAAATATTACTAATATTACTTACTTTTTTAACTTTCAGATTTGCAGTTTTATCAATTAATTTAATGGTTTGTACTGTTGGCATTATTAACACCTTCTTTTTTGGTCCATAAGCATGAATAAATCTAGATTTATTTAGACATATACCAACATGTCCTTTCCAAAATACGATGTCTCCTTTAAGTCGATTTTTACCTCTTTTTCTTTTACAAAATCTTATTTGGTCTTTTGTATCTCTTGGAAAAAAAATTCTGTTGTAATAAAAATAAATTTGAATTAATGCTGAACAATCGATACCGACACAGGTTTTTCCGCCCCATAAGTATTTTGTGTTTAAAAAGAATTTGAATACTTTGATATAATTTTTTTCATAATGATCAATATTTTTGATATCACTTTTTTTGATCCATTTATTTTTTTCAAATTCAATATACTTTTTATTTTCATTTCTTATAGACACACCAGATCCATAATATAGATAATGGTTTGAAGACAAAAATCTTTTACCTTTTTTAAAGAAAATTCTAGATTTAATTTTTGAAATTTTATGTGAGGGTTTAAAATTTTCTAAAAACTTATCTTTTTTTATATATCCAATATAATTGTCATAATGAGTTTTTATTTTTATATATTTTTTTCTTTTTAATAGAATCTTAAATTTCTCTCCATATAAAATTTGTGAAACTACCTCAGAATTGGGAGACGGTTTAAAGTAAATGTTAGCTACAGATTTATTTAAAAAATTATTTTTCACTTAGTTGTAGTTTATTTTTCATAATCCATAGGATTATTAATGAAGGAATGACCATTAGCGCAGTTAAAATAAAAAATATTCCCCAATCACCATTTAACCAATCAACAAGGGCGCCAGAGGAGGAGGCTAAAGTTGTTCTACCAGCGGTGCCTATCGACGCTAAGAGCGCATACTGAGTTGCTGTATAGGCTCTGTCTACGAGCATAGATATAAAGGCTACAAAAGCTACTGTTGCAAATGCAGCAGCTATATCATCAAAAATAACTGCAATAGCAAATAAAAATTCTGATTTATCGCTCCAGGCCAACACACTAAATAAAAGGTTTGTACTTGCCATCATTACTCCAGCAAAAAACATTGCTTTTAAAACCCCGGATCTTATTACAAAAAGTCCACCTAAAAGAGTAAACGTCACAGTAGTGATCCAACCTAACGTTTTAGAGTAAATAGCGATATCCGACTTACTAAAACCTATTTCTTTATAAAAAATTATAGACATCCTTCCAAGAAATGCTTCCCCCACTTTAAATAAAAAAACAAATCCTAAAATTCCTAGAGCAATCGAAAAGCCATTTTTTTTAAAAAAACTAATGATTGGACCACTAATTGTTCCAGCAACCCAGGTTATCAATTTTGTAAATATATTTTCTTTTTTAAATTGAGATGATATCAATTTATCATTTTCTTTTTGTTGATTTTGTCTCTCTAAATTTCCAGACTCGTCAACGAACATTAAGCCAATGTTCATTAAAATTACTAAAATCCCCAAAATTAAGAAAGTTAGTTGCCAATAATTTTCAAAACCAATATTTTGTAGAATATCTGCTGCAAATAATGATAGTACGCCTCCCAACTTGTATCCTGTCCACCAACCGACAACCGCCATTGCGGCTCCAGCGGCCATGGATTTTCCCTCATTTTCACCAATCTGTTCAATTCTTAAAGCGTCAACTGTTATATCTTGAGTTGATGATGCTATAGCAATTATTAAGCCTACTGAAACAACTAAAGCTAAATTTTCAGATGGATCGAGTAAACTCCAAAGAGTGAGTGAGAGTAAGATGATTATTTGCATTAAAACAATCCACCCTCTTCTGTGACCTATTTTTTTTGTTAGATAAGGTATTTGTATTCTATCTATTAAAGGTGCCCATAAATAATTAAATGCATAAACTGCAAAAATTAATCCAGCCCATCCAACAGTTGATCTACTTAATCCATCTTCTTTTAACCATAAACTTAGACTACTTCCAATTAAAACCCATGGAAAACCTGATATTGCACCAAGCAGTAAAATTTTGAGCATTCTTTTGTCAAAATAAACTGAGAACATTTCAGACAAAGAGTTTTTTTTAATTTCTATCAAATTTAATTCCTCCAAAAAGATGGTAAAAATAATACAAGAATTGCAAATAATTCTAATCTACCCAAAATCATACCAAAACTTAAAATCCACTTAGAGATATCAGGTAGTGATGAAAAATTTCCGTTTGGCCCAATAGTTGAACCTAGGCCAGGTCCTACATTTGAAATAGATGTTGCAGCACCAGAAATTGAGGTAATAAAGTCAAGACCTGTCAAAGATAATAATGCTGTAATCGCAAAAAAAATTACCAGGTACATATAAATGAAAGAGATAATTGATGCAGTAAATTTATCATCAACAGGACTTTGATTATATTTTAGAACAAAAATTCCCTTAGGATAAATAATTTTTTTAAGTTGATTCAAAACAAATGAATAAAGTATTTGAAATCTAAATATTTTTATACCACAGGTTGTTGAGCCAGCACATCCACCAATAAACATTAGACCTATAAATATAATTAAAGGAAATCCACCCCAGTTATCAAATTGTGCATTTACATATCCAGTTCCTGTCAAAATTGATATTACATTGAATAAAACTGTTCTGAAGTTTAGTTCAGACGATTTATTTAAAAACAAATAAATTGATAAGATCAGAATACTTATTAAGATTATTTTCAAAAAAGTTCTTATTTGAATATCTGAAAAAAATATTCTTCTATTACCGTTTAAGAATTTGATATAAGCGATAAAAGGTAAACTTCCCAAGATAATAAAAATCATTGCTGAAATTTCTATTGAAAAACTGTTAAAGAAACCAATGGACTCGTTATAGTTTGAAAACCCCCCAGTTGCTATTGTTGTCATAGAATGGGTTATACTATCAAAAATATTCATCCCAAGAATTTTATATGATATTGCGCAAAGAGTAGTGAGACCTGAATAAATATAAATTAATCTCAATGCAATTTCTTTTGATTTAGGAAGAATTTTTTCCGATGAGTCACTGTTAGAAATTTTGAATAATTGCATACCACCAACATTCATTATTGGCATCAAAGTGATCGCCATAACAATTATTCCAATACCACCCAACCATTGAAGAATTGCTCTCCAAAGCAAAATTGCTTTAGGCATCTCCTCTAAGTTTGGAATGATTGTTGAACCAGTTGTTGTAATGCCTGACATACTCTCAAAAAATGCATTGGTAAACGAAAAATTGACTTCAGAAAATATTAGAGGAAGGGAGCCAAAAATTGCGATACTAAGCCAAGATAACGCGGTCAATAAAAAAGCTTGCTGTAAATTTAACTTCTTATCATGATCAAGATTAGATAAAAAAAATAGCGTACCAAAAATAATTGTAATAATTGAGGCACCAAAAAAAGAGGAGTCAATTTCTTTAAAAAAAAATTGAACCAATATTGGGATCAACATAAAAATTCCAAGAATTATTTGAAGAATTCCAAGTGTAAAAAAAACAGTTTTATAATTAGACATTTTGATAGAACATTATTTTATGGTAAATAAATTTCAACTCTATAAGAATAAGTTAAAGCGTTAATTTAAGATTTTATTTGAATTAATCATGATTAAAAAAGAGAATTTTGATAAAACAAGTGCATGGCCTTTCGTTGAAGCAAAAAAAATGCTTCGAGAACGAAAATCTTTTATAGAAAAAAAAGGCAAAATAATTCTCCAAACAGGTTATGGTCCTAGTGGCCTTCCACATATAGGAACTTTTGGAGAAGTTGCAAGGACATCAATGATTGTAAATGCACTAAAACATTTGACTGATTTACCAACCGAAATCATTACTTTTTCAGATGATATGGACGGTCTTAGAAAAGTACCTGACAACGTTCCACAAAAAGAATTATTAGAAAAAAATTTACACAAACCGCTTACTAATGTGCCTGATCCCTTTCAAAAATTTAATAGTTTTGGTGAGCATAACAATGAAATGTTAAAAAAATTTTTAAACAATTTTAAATTTAAATATAATTTTAAAAGTTCAACATCACTTTATAAATCAGGTTTCTTTAACTCTTCTCTCCAAGTTATTTTAAAGAATTATGATGGTATAATGAATATAATACTTCCTACACTAGGAAAAGAGAGACAAAAAACGTACAGCCCATTTCTTCCAATATGTCCGGTTACAGGTCATGTTTTAGAAATACCTGTAAAAAATATTAATAAAGAAAAATCTATTATTGTTTTTGATAATAATGGAAAAGATTTGGAAACAAGCATTTATGATGGAAATTGTAAATTACAGTGGAAAGTTGATTGGGCTATGAGATGGTATGCACTAGATGTTGATTTTGAAATGTATGGAAAGGATCTTATAGAGAGCGCAATACTTTCAACAAAAATTATCAAATTGATTGGAAAAACAAATCCCTCAGGGTTTGCATATGAACTATTTTTGGATGAAAAAGGAGAGAAGATTTCAAAATCAAAGGGAAACGGCATCACTATTGATCAGTGGTTAGAGTATGCTTCTCCTGAA
Source organism: uncultured Pelagibacteraceae bacterium (assembly GCA_902537665.1). Taxonomy (GTDB): domain Bacteria; phylum Pseudomonadota; class Alphaproteobacteria; order Pelagibacterales; family Pelagibacteraceae; genus Pelagibacter. The sequence continues at coordinate 15,554 of CACBCE010000012.1, read as the reverse complement.
AGTTTGTCGCTGTATATGTACCAAAATCCAAAAAGAGCAAAAAAACTTTACAAAGAAATAGTTTCAAAAACTGTCGATGATTATCTGGATCTGATTGAGAAAGCAAAAAATCAAAATGAGTTGCAGCTACTTATGAATCCTGTATGGCATGTTCATAATAGTTTGGTGCCTAAAGAAAATATGATTATGTCGTTTTCAATGTTATTAAACTTGGTCGAAACAAGTAATGCTGACAGCAAAGAACTTCTTTGGAAATTTGTTAAAAAATATAAAAAAGACATTTCGGAGAAAGATAATCCTATCTTTGATAATTTAGTAGGCTATGCAATAAAATATTTTAACGATGTAATAAAATTGAAAAAAAAATATAAAAAACCTAATGGAGAGGAAAAAAAAGCTTTAGAAGCTCTGGTAAAAACTTTAGATAAATGTGACGACAAAATGAAACCAGAAGATATTCAAACAATGATATATTCGACCGGTAAAGAAAATGGATACACTGAGAACCTTCGAGATTGGTTTAAATTAATTTACGAAGTAGTTTTTGGAGACGAAAATGGACCAAGGATGGGTTTTTTTATAAGTTTTTTTGGTGTGAAAGAAACAAAAGATCTTATATTAAATAAAATTAAATAATGTTTTCAAATTTAAGATCTTTAATTTTTAAATTAGATCCCGAGACGGCTCATAGTTTAGCAATAAAGTCACTAAAATTTAATTTTATTCCAAATATTTTAGATGACGAAAAAAATAATCCTCTTTTTAAGACTAAATTATTTAATAAAGAAATAGAAAATCCAATTGGTATGGCAGCAGGATTTGACAAGAATGCCGAGGTATATAATTCATTGTTCAATTTAGGGTTTGGTTTCGTCGAAGTAGGAACTGTTACACCATTAGAACAATATGGAAATCCCAAACCTAGAGTTTTTAGACTAGTAGAAGATGAGGCCCTTATTAATAGACTTGGTTTCAATAACCTAGGTTCAAAAAATATTGTAGATCGAATTAAAAGAAATAATCCAACTGGATTACTTGGAATAAATATTGGACCTAATAAAGACTCAGAAGATAGAACAAATGATTATTTACAGTGTTTAAAAATATTTAATGAGGTCTCTGATTATATTACTGTTAATATTTCTTCACCAAACACCGAAGATTTAAGAAACTTTCATGATCAAAAAAAATTAGATGATCTTTTAAAACTAATAGAAAAAGAGAAGAGAGATCTTAACTCTAAAACACCTATAGCGGTTAAAGTATCACCAGATATTAATGATAAAGAAATTATGAAAATTTCTGAAGTGCTTTTAGATAACAAGATAGAAGCTGCTATTATTTCTAACACATCTGATACAACAAGAGAAAATTTACAAAATACTCAAAGCCATCAAAAAGGAGGATTATCCGGGAAACCTATTGAGTTAAAGTCTTCAGAGTTGATCAGAAAATTTTATAAAGTTTTAAAAGGCAGAATCAAAATTATAGGCGTAGGTGGCGTGGACTCTGGCAGATCTGCTCATCAAAAATTTTTAGCAGGAGCTGATTATTTACAACTTTATACAGGCATGGTTTTTAGAGGTCCAAATATTGTTGGTCTAATTAAAAAAGAGCTGAAGGAAATATTATTAAAAGATGGTGTAAAAAACTTTAATGAAATAGTAGGAAAAAAGGATTAGAATAATCTAATAAACTTGACGCCATCAATATCTCACTTTATATAGTCGAACAAATTATGACAAAAAAATGCGAATTAACCGGAAAAAATCCAATGAAAGGTCATAACGTTAGTCATGCTAACAATAAGACAAAAAGAAGATTCTTACCTAATTTAAAAAAAGTAAAATTTACAAGTGAACTTTTAAAAAGAAGCTTAAAATTAACAGTGAGTAATGCAGGGGTTAGATCAGTAGATAAAAAAGGTAGTTTTGATGAATTTCTAAAATCTGTAAAAAATAAAAATTTATCTCCTAGATTAAAAAAACTAAAAAAAAGTTTATTAATTAAATCTCCATTTCAAAAAAAACCTATTCAATCTAAAACTACATAATGAATAAAACATTTTTGACACTTTCATTTTTAATGGGGTTTGTTGTACTAGCTTCTAATTATTTGGTTCAATTTCCTATTAAATATTATGGACTAGAGGAAATATTAACTTATGGAGCTTTTAGTTACCCCATCGCATTTTTAATAACCGATTTAGCTAATAGATCTTTTGGAAAGTTGATTGCTAGAAAAATTGTCTACATTGGTTTTTCGATTGGAATTTTATTTACATTAATATTTTCTACAAATTTTACTGATCTAATCTCAATACGAATAGCAATCGGATCAGGAACAGCGTTTATTATTGCTCAACTTTTAGATGTTCAAATATTTGATCAATTAAGACAAAAAAAATGGTTCGTTGCTCCTCTAATATCCTCTTTGATTGGATCTACCGTTGATACTTTTATATTTTTTTCCATATCTTTTTATGGAACGGGAATACCATGGGTAACGTTATCTCTAGGTGACCTGGCAGTTAAAATTTTTGTTGCCCTAGTAATGTTGATACCTTTTAGGTTATTGCTAGGTACTTTAAAAGCAGCCTGACTAAACATTAGGCTCTTGTTGTGTCATGCAATGTATTGCCCCAAAACCCCATATTAATTTACTGCAGTCAACTGTTTCGACTTTTCTATTTTTAAAATAATTTTTGAAAATTTTAATGGCAATATTATCCTCTTTCACTTTAAAAATGGGAAGCAAAACTTTTTTATTACAAATATAAAAGTTCATATAACTAGCTGGAACTCTTGTTTTATCTATAAATATGGGTGAGGGCATAGGTACTTTTATAATTTTAAATTTTTCACCCCTTTCATCTCTTGATTTCTTTAATATCTTTAAATTTTCATTAAGATTTTTGTAATTTTTGTCATTTTTATTTTTTTCGATTGCAGTCATAATTGTATTTCTTGATACAAATCTGGAAATATCATCAACATGGCCATGGGTATCGTCACCAATAATTCCTTTTTTTAACCATATAAAATTTTTTATATTTAAATATTTATTAAATATTTCCTCATAGTCTTCCTTATTAAACTTTTTATTTCTCTCTTGAATTTTGCTTAATAAACATTCTTCTGTTAATAAAATTGTTCCTGCACCATTTACATCAAAAGCCCCACCTTCCATTGTTACTTTTCTTGATTTCCCATTTTTTTTGATAGCTGGATTAATTTTTTTTAATTTGATGATTTTACTTAGTTTATCATTAATTTTATTGTCATTTTTGTAATTTTTATATTTTGCCCAGCCATTAAATACGAAGTTTAATATAATTTTTTTTTTATACTTTTTGTTAATTAAAAAAATTGGACCTGAGTCTCTCAACCATATTCTATCAGTTTTTATCTTATGGAAACTAATATTCTTAATTTTACTTGATTTGAAGATTTTTTTGATGCTTTCGATTTTATTGTTAATAATCAAATTAATCTTTTGATGTTTTGATATTTTATATATAATTTCTAAAATTACTTCAGGAATAAATTTATATAAGCCAGGCCAATCGTTTTTGTTATATGGCCACGCAATCCAGACAGATTTTTGTTTCTCCCATTCACCAGGCATTCTGAATCCACTAAGTTTTTCACTCATCTTCAGGATTCTTTAATATACCTTTGTAAAAATCAATTCTTCGATCACGTAAGAAAGGCCAATGTTGTCTAACTTTGTCTATTTTTTTGTAATCAATTTCCCGAATTAAAATTTGCTCTTTATTATTACTAAGTTTTCCGATTATTTGGCCACTTGGGTCAATTATCATAGAATTTCCCCAGAATTCTATTTTCTTTTTACCTCTCTTTTCAGTTCCCACTCTGTTTATAGCAACTACATAAGTTCCATTCGCGATAGCATGAGATTTTTGCATAGTAATCCATGAATCTAATTGAGATTTACCAAATTTCTTTTTTTCTTTTGGATGCCATCCAATAGCTGTAGGATAAAAAATTATTTGTGCACCCTTTAGTGCTGTTAGTCTAGCAGCTTCAGGAAACCATTGATCCCAACATATTAAAGGTCCAATTTTACCAAACTTTGTTTTGATAGATTTAAATCCTAAATCCCCAGGAGTAAAATAAAATTTTTCATAATACCCAGGGTCATCAGGAATATGCATTTTTCTATACTTTGACAATATTTTACCTATATCATTTATCACAACACTCGTATTGTGATAAAAACCATGTGTTTTTTTTTCAAATAAGGAAATAATTAAAACTATTTTTAATTCTTTCGCTAAATCACAAAATATTTTTGTTGTTTTTCCTGGTATCTTTTCAGCTAGTTTAAAATTTGAGTGGTTTTCTGTTTGACAAAAATAATTTGATAAAAATAGTTCTGGCAAACAAACTATTTTAGCTTTTTTTGATGCAGCTTTTTTTATGTTTTTAATCGCTAAGTATAAATTTTCTTTGATATTACCTGAGATTTTACTTTGAATAATCCCAATTTTAATTTTTTTGACCATTAATCAAAATATTTTGGAGAAGTTTTTTTTTTCTCTATTTTTCCATTCTCCAGTATGATAAGCATCACTTGCAATTAATGGAAGAACACTAGTAGCTTCAGCAAATACCATTTGCTCTTTGTTTGTATCAACCTTACCCCACGAGCTTGCCTCTTTTAGTGTTGAGCTACTACATGCGCCATCCCTCGAGTCAGCAACCGTGATTTGAATGGCATATTTGTGCATATCAACCTCTTTTCCTAAAAGCTCAGCACAAATTACTGTATCTTGTATAAAATTTTTGGGAACACCGCCACCAATCATAAATAACCCCGATCCTTTAGATTTAATTTTTATTTCTGTTAATTCTCTAAATTCCCTTATTGAGTCCATAGTTATATGATTTTTTGGATTTCTCTCTTGGTGCATTACTAATCCAAAACCTGCGCTTGAATCAGTAAATGCTGGACAGAATATTGGAACATTATTGTCATATGCTGTTTCAATCAAAGATCCCTTCTTTTTTGCATTTGATTTTAAATATTTACCAATCTCTTTAATAAATTCTCTTGATGTATAAGTTTTTGGTTCTAATTTGTCAGCTATTTCTCCGATTATTTTATCACACAATTGAAGCTCCTCCTCATCGATGTAAGTGTCATAAATCCTGTCAATGTAATTTTTTCTGAGCTCATTATCATTTTGATACTGCGAACCTTGATAATGTTTAAATCCAAGTGCCTCAAAAAAATCCATATCTATTATCGACGCTCCGGTTGCAACGATTGCATCTACCATGTTGTATTTGACCATATCTCTGTAAATATGCATGCACCCTGCCGCTGAAGTAGATCCTGCTAATGTTAAAAAAATTGTACATTCTTTGTCTTTCAACATTTCATTATAAATATTGGCTGCGTTTGCTGTTTCTCTTGAAACAAAAGACATTTTTTCCATGGAAGAGATAATTTTTCTAGAGTCGAACGATGTAATATCAATATGCTCTACAGGTTTTTTTAAGAAATCTTTTTTACTGTTGTGACCAAGATTTTTATTTTCTGACATTAAGCAACTAGAGTAGCTTTGTCTAAATTCTTGTCATACATAGACATTATTGGGTTATCCTCAACCTCATAAATCTCATCAGAGTAATAACCATTAAATTGAGTTCTAAAAGTTAAACCATATGATCCTAATTGACCAAGTTCAATGTAATCATTTTCTTTGATATTATTCGGAAGTAGGAAAGGGCCTTTCATATAATCCATACTGTCACATGTTGGTCCATAAAAATCAAATGCTGTCATTTTCTTTGAAATAATCTTACTTGAATTTTCTTTAATTAATTTTGATGGAAAAACTATATTAGGTGTTCCAGCATCAAAAAGTGTGCCGTAAGTACCATCATTAATATAAAGTTTATGTTTTTTTCTTAAATTAACTCTCACAATTGTTGATCCACTTTCTGCAACCAAAGCTCTTCCAGGTTCACAAATTATTTGAGGCATATTCTTAAAATTTAAATTTTCTAAACTTTTTTTAATTTCCTTCATATAACTTTCTAAAGATAGAGGCACAAGATCAGGATAAATTGTCGGGAAGCCTCCACCGATATTAATATAATCTGGAACTATCTTAGTTTTTTTAATTATATTTCCCATTTCATTAATCCCTTTAGAGTATGAAATTGGATGCATACATTGGGAACCAACATGAAAACTTAAGCCAATTTTTTTTGAATGAAGTTTTGCAAGCCTTAAAAGTCCTGAGGCTTCAGAATTCAAAGCACCAAATTTTTTTGATAAATCTATTTCAGCATGTTCATTGGAAACAGCAACTCTAATAAATAATTCTAAATCTTTAGCATTTTCTGTTGTTTCGATAATTTTTATTAATTCATCTTTAGTATCTAAAGCAAAAGTTTTTATTCCAAAATTAAAATATGCTTCTTTAATACTCTCTCTACTTTTAACTGTATGCATAAAAGAACATTTTGCAGTATTATCAAATTTCCTTACTGCTTTGATCTCTTCGATAGACGCAACATCAAATTGATTAATTCCACTTTTTATCAAAGTTTTGATAACTTCAGGATGGGGATTTGTTTTTACAGCATAAAGTATTTTTCCTGGAAACTTTTTTTGAAAGAATTTTGAAGCAGAAAGAATAGAATTCTTCCTTATACAATAGACAGGTTTTTCCGGTTTCAGTTGATTTATTAATTCCTCAACTGACTTAAATTTTTGCATTTTTAATGCCCCCCAAAAAAAATTTAACAAAAAAAAAGTCTTTTATTTAAAAAAAACTTTAATAATCGAGCAATTAATTCAATAGTTATTCAATGTAAAGCAAATAATGGCCTATTGAATTGTGGAAAAAAATATCCATATTAAACCCATGAAAAACCAAGCTCCATTACAAAATCTGGCTGATTTTGACAATAAATCCTTATTAATTGTGGATGATGATAATCCTTTTAGGGAGAGATTAGCTAGAGCGATGGAAAAGAAGGGATTTGAAGTCTTACAAGCTGAGAGTGTGCAAAAAGGTAAAGACATGGTTAAAGTGAAAAAACCAGGTTTTGCAGTGGTTGACCTTAGGTTAAATGATGGAAATGGATTAGAGGTTGTAAAAGAAATCCAATCATCAAATTCACTAAGTCGAATCATAATGTTAACTGGATACGGAAATATTCCTACTGCTGTAGCTGCAATCAAAGAGGGTGCTATTGACTATTTAGCTAAACCAGCAGACGCGGATGATGTAGAAAAAGCGTTATTAGCAGATCCGTCAAAAAAAGCTGCACCACCTGAAAATCCAATGTCAGCAGATCGGGTAAAATGGGAACATATTCATAGAGTATTTGAATTATGTAATAGAAATGTTTCAGAGACTGCAAGAAGGCTTAAAATGCACAGAAGAACTCTTCAAAGAATATTATCTAAAAGATCACCTAAATAAATTTTCTAAATTTTATAATTTTTTTTGCTATTAAAGTCAGTAGACAAATTTTGAAAATTTCAGCAACTAAAAAAGGCAATACACCTAATTTTAAAATAGGTTTATCCCACCCAATTAATGTGCCTAGCCAGAGAATACCTAGGATATAAATTGTTGAAACTGAAAATATTAATTTAAAAAAAATTAAAAAATAATTATCATCATTCTTAATGAATGAGGCTAAAAAACACGCCAATAGAAATCCAATTAAATACCCCATTGTTGGACCTGTAAAATAAGCCAAACCAATTCCTCTTTCAGGAGAATTAGAAAACACTGGTAAACCTAATATACCTTCCAATAAGTACAAACCCACAGTGGCTAGAGCTATTTTATATCCAAAGCTAATACCTAAAAATAAAACTATGAATGTTTGCATAGTCATTGGAACTGGATAAAAAGGTATCTTGATTTTGGCTGAAATCGTAAGAACTATTGAACCTACAAAGATAATTAGTAATGATTTTATAAGCTGGTTTTGAGTATTTTGCTTTATAAGTTCCATAAAAAATAATACTCTTATTTTTATCTTTAATCTATATTAAATTTTAATGAATAAGATTCAAAAAACAGATCATTTTTATCTAATAGATGGATCAGGTTATATATTTAGAGCTTATTATGCTTTACCACCATTAACTCGAAAAAGTGATGGATTACCGACTGGAGCAGTAAGTGGTTTTTGCAGTATGTTGTTTAAACTTCTTGAAGACTCGAAATCAAAAGAAAATCTTCAGAAACCAACTCATTTTGCTGTTATTTTTGATTCGGCTAGAAAGACTTTTAGAAATGAAATCTATAGTGATTACAAAGCCAATCGATCTGAGGCACCAGACGACTTAGCACCACAATTTGAATATATAAGAAAATCAGTTTTAGCCTTTAATTTACCCTCTGTTGAATTAGTTAATTATGAAGCAGATGATTTAATTGCAACTTATGTTGATCAGATTTTAAAAAAAGGAGCAAAGGTAACAATAGTTTCATCAGATAAAGATTTGATGCAATTGTATAGAAAAGATGTTCGTATTTTTGATCCAATGAAAAATAAGTTCATTTCGAATGATGACGTTAAAAATAAATTTGGCGTAGATCCAGATAAAGTTATAGATGTTCAGGCTCTAGCTGGGGATAGCAGTGATAACGTTCCTGGTGTTCCTGGAATTGGTGTAAAAACTGCTGCAGAATTAATTAATAAGTATGGTGATTTAGAGACACTTTTAAAATCAGCAGATGAAATCAAACAAAATAAAAGAAGAGAAACTTTATTAAACAACAAAGATAAAGCTTTAATAAGTAAAAAATTAGTAACATTAAAACACGATGCTCCAATTGAAATGAAACTCAATGATTTTGAATTAAAAAGAATTGATAAAGATAAACTTTATAAATTTCTAAGAGAAATGGAATTTAATAGGTTACTAAGCTCTGCTATTTCTGCTTATGGGGAGCCAGATTTTAATGGTGAAAAAAAGGATGTTCAAATAAAAGAAAAAAAAGTTGAAATTGATAAAAAAAATTATTTTTTAATAACAGAGCTTGGTAAAATTGATGAATGGATTAAGGAAGCTGAAGAAATTGGAGAAGTTGCAGTTGATACAGAAACAAATTCTTTAGATCCTCATCAAGCTGATTTAGTTGGAGTATCTTTGAGTTCTAAGATTGGAAAAGCTTGTTACATACCAATAGGACATAATTCAAAAAAATGCATTGATAAAAACATAGTACTTAAAAAATTAAAACCTTTGCTTGAAGATCCAAGTATCAAAAAGATAGGTCAGAATATTAAATTTGATTTTATTGTATTTTTTAATCATGGCATAACGCTATCAGCGATGGAGGATACCATGCTCATGTCTTATGTGCTTGATGCTGGAAAAAATAGACACAATATGGATACGTTATCTGAAATTCACCTGAATCATAAAACGATAAAATTCAAAGAATTAGTTGGTTCTGGAAAGAAACAGATAAATTTTAGTGAAGTCGATTTAGAAAAAGCAAAAGATTATGCTGCTGAGGACGCTGACATAACTTATAGACTATATAAAAAATTCTATAAAAGTTTGAAAGAAGAAAAAATGATTAATATTTATGAAATTTTTGAAAAGCCATTACTTAGAATTTTAGCTGATATGGAAATACATGGTATTAAAGTTGATAAAAAGTTTCTCAAAACATTATCTACCAAATTTGAAAAAAAGATTGAAAAAATTCAAAAAGAAGTTTTTAAACTCTCCAGGAAAGAGTTTAATATTGCTTCTCCAAAACAACTAGGTGAAATTTTATACAATGATCTTAAGATTGCAGACTTAAAAAAAACTAAAAAGGGAAGTTTTGCAACAAGTGCCTCAGTATTAGAAGATCTCGCTTTTAAAGGTCATAAATTTCCACAATTAGTCCTAGACTGGCGGCAAGTTTCAAAACTAAAAAATACCTATTCAGACTCATTACCCGAACATATTAATCCTGATACAAAAAAAGTTCATACCTCTTTTTTATTAGCAGCAACGACCACAGGACGATTAGCTTCAAGTGATCCTAACTTGCAAAATATTCCAATCAAATCAGAAGATGGAAGAGATATTCGTAAAGCTTTTGTTGCTGACAAGGATAATATTTTGATTTCCGCAGACTATAATCAAATTGAAATGAGAATTTTAGCTGATTTGGCTGATGTTAAAGAATTAAAAAAAGCTTTTCAAAATAATGAGGATATACACTCTTTAACTGCTAGCCAAATTTTTAATATTGATATTAATAAGGTGAATCAAGACCAAAGAAGAAAGGCAAAAGCCATAAACTTTGGAATAATTTACGGAATTTCTCAGTATGGATTAGCGAAGCAAATAAATGTCTCGAATTTTGAGGCTGAGGAGTTTCTAAATTCATATTTCTCAAAGTTCCCAGAAATAAAAGTTTATATGGATCGAACAATTAAATTTTGTAGAAAAAGTGGTTATGTCAGTAATATTTTTGGAAGGAGATCTCATTTTATGAATATAAATGATAAAAATTATAATGTGAGAAACTTTCAAGAACGTGCAGCTATTAATGCTCCAATACAAGGGTCGGCTGCTGAAATAATGAGATTAGCAATGATACGAATTGATAAAAAATTAAAAGAGCATAAACTCAACAAAACAAAGATGTTACTTCAAATCCATGATGAATTAATTTTTGAAAGTCCCAAAAATGAAGTAAAAAAAATATCCAAAGTGATAATTGAAGAAATGTCTAGCGTTGCTGAGAGTGATCAACATTCTTTTTCAATACCTCTTACAGTAGATTTAAACACTGGAGAAAATTGGGGTACATTACATTAATTTATTTGCCCAAATTAGAACAATTTAGTATTTTTATAATTAAGTATGCAAAAACAAACAATTGCCTTAGTAGATGATGACAGAAATATTCTAACCAGCTTAAGTATTGCTCTTGAAAAAGAAGGTTTTAAAGTTCAAACTTACATTGATGGAGAGAGTGCATTAATTGGATTAACTAGGACACCACCAGATCTAGCTATTGTTGATATAAAAATGCCAAAAATGGACGGTGAAGAATTGCTCAAGAAATTGAGAAAAAAAACTTCATTACCAGTTATTTTTCTGACTTCTAAAGATGATGAAATTGACGAATTACTAGGACTAAAATTAGGCGCTGATGATTTTGTAAAAAAATCAGGTGGTTTTTCAATTAAGGTTTTAATTGAAAGAATTAGAGTTCAACTTAGAAAAAAAGATTCCAAGGAAACCTTAGAAGAAAATAAAAGCATTATATCTCACGGAAAATTAAAACTTGATCCATCCCAATTAGAATGCGAATGGAATGGGAAACAATTGCCTGATAAATTGACTACAACAGAATTTTTACTGGTAAAAGAGCTAGCTAAAAGACCAGGAATTATAAAAGAAAGAGCCCAATTAATGGACATAGCCTATAGAGAAGATACAGATATTGAAGATAGAACAATTGATAGTCACGTTAAAAGAATCAGAAAAAAATTCAAAAAAGTTGATCCTGAATTTTCAGCTATAGAAACCAGATATGGAAGCGGATATAGATGGAATGTTAGTTAATGCTCAGCAATTTTCTTAAGAACTTATCAATTTTAAAAAAATTTTTATTCATAAATTCTATTTTTTTTACAATAATAGGTCTGTTCACATTTATTTATTTGAAAAATGTCCAACCAAATTTAATTAAAAAAAAATCCTCAAATCATATCGAAGTAATCAATAATACAATTGATAATCTAACAAGATTAAATGTAAAATTTGTTGAAAAAGATATCAGAAAATTTTTGTTTTCAACAAGATTTCTTTTTCAGAACTTGGATAGAGTAATTTTTTTTGATAATAAACTTAATCTAATAGGAGATACTGATACATTAGATTTAGATCCAAGATCGTTCTCGCAAAGGTTGGATACTATTGAGTTAGAGGTGTTGGACTCAACAAAAACAAAAAAGATCACCGAAGAAAAAAATATAGATATTGGAAATAAAAATAATGTATCTTTAAATGATGTTCTTTTAAATTACGCAACGTCTAAAAATTTTGGAATCCCTTTTACATTTACTGAGGAGGAATTTAATAAATTTAAATTGACTACTATTAAGAACGTGATGAAGGATGGAGAAAATGTAGGATATTTAGCAATAACGGAAAATGCTAATGATATTAAAGCTGCCATAGATGAAAGAAAAACTTTTGTGATTAGGACTGCTATTGCAGTTGGTATTGTTATATTGATTTTTTCGTTTGTTTTAAATCGATATTTTTTAAAACCAATTAAGAATTTAGTCAGTTATACCAAAATTATAAAAAATAAGGATACGAAAAAAACAAATATAGATACATTAAAATTAAGAAATGATGAGCTTGGTTTACTCTCTAATTCTTTGGATGATATGACTTTAGAATTACAAAAAAGAATTTCACACGCAGAAAATTTTTCAACTGATCTTGTACACGAGATACGTAATCCATTGGCATCATTAAAAAGCGCATCTGAAATTTTACACGATGCACAAGACTCTGAACAGAGACTTAAATTGATTAATATTTTAAGCCATGATGTACAAAGAATTGAAAGATTGATTACTGATTACTCTCAAATGTTAAAAGACGAAGTTGCATTAAGTAAAGAAAAAATTAAAAAAATTGATATTGAGCCAATAATTAAGTCTGTAGTAGATGATTTTAATAGTATTTATAAATTAAAAAGAGGAATTAATATTTCTTATAAAAACGATGGTAAAAATAAATATTTGATTTATGGAATCGAAAACAGAATCGAACAAATCGTTGCAAATCTTTTAGATAATGCGATTTCTTTTAGTGATGATAATAAAGAAGTAATTGTGCAAGTTTTGAAATCAGATGATAGTAAAGTGTATATAAAAATATTAGATGAGGGACAGGGTTTTAAAGAGAAAGACACGAATAAAATATTTAAAAGATTCTACAGTAACAGACCAGATAAATTTGGACAGCATTCTGGGCTAGGGCTGAATATAGTAAAAAATTTAGTTGATTTACATAATGCCACAATCAAAGCAACTAATAGAGCAGATAAAAAAGGAGCGAGTATGGAAATAGAATTTCCAAAAGTTTAAAGAGTTTTATTGATTAATTAATTTTTAATTGTTAGAAGAGCCACCATGGAAGATTATAAAGTAAGAGATTTATCACAAGCAGAATTTGGACGAAAAGAAATTTCAATTGCTGAAAGTGAAATGCCAGGACTTATGGCTTTAAGGGAGGAGTACGCTGGAAAATCTCCTTTAAAGGGTGCAAAAATTATAGGTTGTTTGCATATGACAATACAAACAGCAGTATTAATTGAAACCTTAGTAGATTTAGGTGCAGAAGTAAGATGGTCATCTTGTAACATTTTTTCTACTCAAGACCATGCAGCAGCAGCAATAGCAAAAGCTGGTATTCCAGTTTATGCGTGGAAGGGAGAAACAGAGGAGGAATATGTTTGGTGCATAAAACAAACCATTGAAGGTAAGAAAAGTTGGAAACCTAATATGCTTTTAGACGATGGTGGGGATTTAACAGCAATGATGCATAATGAATATAAAGATTTATTAAAAGATGTGAAAGGAGTTTCGGAAGAGACAACTACAGGGATAAAAGCTTTGAATAAAATGGAAAAAGAAAATTCTTTGTTGGTTCCAGCAATAAATGTGAATGATTCTGTTACCAAATCAAAATTTGATAACTTATATGGGTGTAGAGAAAGTTTAGTTGATGGAATTAGAAGAGCTACTGATGTAATGATGTCAGGAAAAATAGCAATTGTTGCAGGCTTTGGTGATGTTGGAAAAGGAAGTGCTGCATCATTAAGGCAGAGTGGGGCTCGTGTGTTGGTTACTGAAGCAGATCCAATATGCGCATTGCAAGCTGCAATGGAAGGTTACGAGGTTGTTTTAATGGATGAAGCAATTAGTAAAGCAGATATTGTTGTAACTGCTACGGGTAATAAAGATATCGTTACAGCTGATCATATGAGAGATATGAAGGATAGAGCTATCTTGTGTAATATTGGTCACTTTGATAATGAAATTCAGGTAGAAGCTTTAAAAAATTACAAATGGACTGAAGTAAAACCCCAAGTACACGAAATTGAATTACCCAGCAAAAAAAGAATAATTTTATTAGCAGAGGGTAGATTGGTAAATTTGGGTTGTGCTACAGGGCATCCGAGTTTTGTGATGAGCGCTTCTTTCACAAATCAAGTTATTGCTCAAATAGAATTGTGGAATAATCATAAAAATTATAAAAACAAAGTTTATGTTTTACCAAAACATTTAGATGAGAAAGTAGCTACACTTCATCTTAAAAAAGTTGGTGCTAAATTAACTAAACTTTCTAAAGATCAAGCAGATTATATCAGTGTAGGGGTAGAGGGACCTTTCAAACCTAATGCCTATCGCTACTAAAAGTGATTTTATTAATTTATCTTCAGAAAAAAAAACAGAGGAATTAGCTAAGAAGATTTCAAAGAAATTGAAATTAGGACATGTAGTTTTTTTTGTGGGTGAGATGGGGGTTGGAAAAACTACTTTTATTAGATATCTAATCAACAATTTTCAAAAACAAAATGGACTTAAAATAACTGAAGTAACAAGTCCTACATTTAATTTATTAAATGAGTATAAAATTAAACAAATCAAGATTAATCATTATGATTTATTTAGAATAAATAGTTTGGATGAAATTCACAATCTAGGATTATTTGATGATATTACTAATGCTATTACATTAATTGAATGGCCACAAAAAATAAAACCAAAACCAAAAAATTTGATAGAATTAAATTTTGAATATGGAAATGATTACAACAAACGAATATTAAAAATTAGGGGTTTAAATTTGTAATTATAGATAAATGCAAAATCTTAAAAAATTAAAAGGAGACGCGTCACATAGAAAGTTTTTTAGAAAAAAATCCAATTACGGTAATTCTATTGTAATTCAAGCAAAAAAGGATAAATTTAAAAATCTTCTTGTTTATGATGCAATTAACAAGATTTTAAATAAAAACAAAATTCAAGCTCCAAAATTGTATGAAGAGAATTATAAGAATAGCATTTTGGAAATAAGACAATTTTTCAAATTTTAAAGAAAAGTAAAAATAAAAAATTATTATATTTTAAAGATATAATAAAATTGCTTAATCAAATACAGTCAATAAAAGATAAAAAAATAAGAAATTTTAGAAATAAATATTATCGAATACCTGATTATAAAAATGAAATATTAATTCAGGAAGCTAATTTATTTTGTGAGTGGTATGTGAAAAAAAATTTGTCAAAAAATAAGAGACAGGACTTTAATAAAAATTTTAAAAAAATAATTAAAACTTTATCTTTATGTCTTAAGATGAAAAAAAATGTATTTGTTCATAGGGATTTTCATGTATCAAATTTAATGCTTGTTAATAACAGAATAGGTGTAATTGATAGTCAAGATGCTTTAATAGGAAATAGAGCTTATGATTTAGCTTCTTTAGTAGATGATGTAAGATTAAGAAC
>CACBCE010000011.1 GCA_902537665.1 uncultured Pelagibacteraceae bacterium | reverse complement strand
CTGTATTTGTAGACGTTGATCTTGATACACTTAATATTTCCATAAAAGATTTAAAAAAAAAAATATCAAACAAAACTAAGCTTATCTTTTGTGTGCATGTTCTAGGTAATTCCTCGGATATGAACGAAATTAGAAATATAGCAAAAAAAAATAAAATTTTGATTATTGAAGATGCTTGCGAAGCGCTTGGATCAAAATACGCTAATAAAAATTTAGGAACATTTGGAAATTTAGGAACATTTTCTTTTTTTTATTCAAAACAAATTACCTCTGGGGAAGGAGGAATGATTGTATGTGATAGTAGAAATGATTATCAATTATTACTTTCTTTAAGATCACATGGTTGGTCTAGAAATGAAAAAGACCACCATAAAAAAATGGTAAAATTATTTCCAAAGCTTGAGCCTAGATTTATATTTTCTAACTATGGTTACAATTTAAGACCTTTAGAAATTCAAGCTGCAATTGCAAATGAACAATTGAATAAAATTAGAAGATTTGAAAAAAATAAATCGTACAACAGGCTACAAATTATTAAACGTTTTTTTTTACAAAACAAAGAGAATTCAAATAAACTTTTTTTTATCAGTAATGCAAAAAATGTTAAAGCAAGTTGGTGTGGTATTTCTATCTTAATAAATAAAAATTTAAAAAAATTTAAGAAAAAAATAATCAGAGAAATTGAAAAATCTGGTCTTGAAACAAGACCGATTGTATGTGGAAATATAATTAATCAGCCAGCTATAAGTTTATTTAAATTGAATAAAGAAAAAACAAATTTAAAAAATTGCCAAGAAATTGAAGAAAGAGGATTTTATATTGGATTAAATACAAAAAAAAGTTCTTTGAAAAATTTAAAAAAAATATCTAATATTTTGCACAATTCGATTAATAAATTTTAACTATTCTATTCCTAGCAAATAAATGCTGTTTTGTAATCTTATGACTTACAACACTTAAAGCCCCAATTCTTGAATCATCTTCGATTTTCGATCCGGGTAAAATTACAGCATTTGATCCAATAATTACTCTATTCGAAATAATAACTTTTTTAAGAATTTGAATATTTTTTTTTTTTGTGTAGTTGTCACTTTTTGAATATATTTTAACTCCTTGTGAAATATTGCATTCTGAACCAATCTCCACTCCTTTCCATCCCTGAATATAAGAAAGTCCACCAATGTGAGTATTTTTACCAATATTTATATATCCTTTGTGTGCCACCAAAACAGTAAAATCATCAATTCTTGTTCCATCTAATATAGATATATTTTTTTTTCCTACAAAAGAAACTAAATTAGAAATTTTACAATTTCTTCCAATATATTTTAATTTAAGATTTTTTAATTCAAGTTTTGTGAGATATCTACTCATTCTTCCTAAGTTTTTTTATAAGGTTATAATAATTATTAACAACATTTTTCCAACTATAATTGTTTATATTTTTCTTAGAAGTAAAGACCATTTGATTTTTTTTTCTTTTTGATAACTTTAAAGTATGAATTATTTTTTTTGAGATATCAAAATGGTTATTTGGATCAAACGTAACTGCTTTGACTTTTAGAAAATTTAAATGTTCCATAAATGCAGGTATGTTTGACATAACAACTGGAGATCCAACTCGCCAAGCGTCAAGTCCTGATCCATTTCCTGCATCGTAAATGGATGCATTTATCGTAAATTCAGATTTTTTGATAAGATAATTTAGCTCTTCTTCAGTCACAAACCCCAAGCCAAAAATATCTTTTTTGTTTTTAGATATTTCAATTGAATTTGGAAGTGATTTACCATTCATAATACTTGTACCAGCTCCACAAAAAACTAATTTGAGTTTTGAATTTTTTTTTTTAACTAAAAAAAAAGCCTTTAAAATATTAAAAATATTTTTATGTGGTTTGTCGACTGTTGGACATAGTATAAATTTAGAGTCAATTTTAAATCTTTTGAGAATATTTATTTTATTTAAGCTCTTAGTATGTTCTGTCAATGGACCAACTCTAATAAGATGAATCTTTTTTTCAGAAATATTTGGGTAAAATTTTTTGAATTCGCTTTTCATAAAGTTCGAGGTTAAAATAATTTCTGAATTTTTAACCCACTTATCTAAATAACGATTTTGTTTTTCTATCTCGTTTAGATTGAATGAACCAGCTCCTCCAAAATAATATTTGAACATAAAATCATGAAGAATAATCACTTTTTTAACTTTAATTTTTGGTAAATCAATTAAATAAGGCCACAAAAAAAATACAATATCATAATTTCTTAATTTTTTTTCTAATTCTTTATTTAAATTTCCAGTTAAATAATAATTAATATAATCGTTATTCTTTAAAAATTTATCCTGTAAATGTCTAAATATCTTTCCAGAATATTTTAAAGAAAATATCCCCTTATCCCTTAATTTTAGTGAATCTAATTCCTTAATAGTGATATTATTCAATTTTTTTTTATTAATTTTGAATTTTTCAATTGAATTCAGACTGCCATAATAATCTATTTCAATATTTTGATGATATTTCTCAAAATTTGATAGTAGTTGATTTGCAAATTTTGAACCCCCTCCTATATTTCCTTTTTGATCAATAAAAGCTATTTTATAATTTTGTAGTAAATTTTTATTTTTCATATCTAATTAATTATTAATTTATTTTCTTTCATTGTGTATTTCTTAAATAAATTTTCATAATTATGAGTTGAATGAGAAACTTTAACAATTGTTAAATTTGGATATTCGTTAATTATATTTTTTAGTATTTTAATTTCTGTTTCATAATCTATTGAATTAGTTGCTTCATCTAAAATTAACATTTGTGGATCAAAAAATAATGCTCTTGCGATAGCTATTCTTTGCTTCTGCCCACCAGAGATAAGAGAGCCTCTTTCACCTAATCTATTTGAAGAATTATTATTTATATTATCTGCAAAATTTTTAAGTTCTACTATTTCTAGAATTTTTATAATTTTTTTCAAATCATAGTTATTTTGCATGCCCAAAGCTACATTTGATATTATGTCATTATCAAGTAAAAATGGAACCTGGGAAACATAACTTATTTTTGACAATAATCTTTTTTTATCTATCTCTGTTGCTTCAATTTCATTAATAAATATTTTACCTTTTTCAGGTGAAAGAAGTCCGCACATTATATCTAAAAACGTCGATTTCCCACACCCACTTTTTCCTTGAATAAGTAATTTAGATCCTTTTTTTATTTTTAAGTTAATGCCTTCTAATATTTTTTGATTTTTTTCATATTTAAAAAAAATATTTTTAAGTTCAGTGCTTTCGAAATTAAATTCTAAATTTATATTTTTAATTACTCTATCTATTTTATCTTTATTAAATTCATATGCTGACTTTAAATTATAAAATGATGGCATATAATGTTTTATCCTTTGAAAA
This sequence comes from uncultured Pelagibacteraceae bacterium, assembly GCA_902537665.1. Taxonomy (GTDB): domain Bacteria; phylum Pseudomonadota; class Alphaproteobacteria; order Pelagibacterales; family Pelagibacteraceae; genus Pelagibacter. The sequence goes on along the minus strand of CACBCE010000011.1, from coordinate 22,003 downwards.
TTTTGTAGAATCCTAACTACACTTGGAGCAATTCTATATATAGATAGTACAAGTATGGTTAAAGTTGGTAGGAGTTGATCAAAACTTTGATTAATATTTAGAGAGAAAAGGACTAATAAGATAAATAAAATTAACGCAAACATTTCAAATATTACCTTTGGCAGTCCAGCCATAAGATTAATAAAGATTGACAATGGTATTGTTTTTTGTCCCTCTTCTCGATATCTTTTTACGAAATAATCTTTAATATTATATATTTTAATTTCTCTAATTGATGAAAATCCTTCTCGAATAAACTTTAAAACATTTTCAGATATAATTAATCTTTTTTCTCCATAAGATTTAATTTTATCTTTTGATAAATAGTAAATCAAAACAGCGACAAGGGAAAACAAGATTAGAACTGATATAGTTTTAATTGAACTTACTGAGATTAAAAGTATTGAAAAAATAAATAATAACGTTATGTCAGAAAATATCAAAAGAATACTACTACTTATAAACTTTACAAAAATAAATACTTCATCAGTAGTATTTCTTAATAATCTTGAAGAGTTTAGAGAAGAATGAAATCTTATTGGCATTGATAAATACTGATTGAATAGATCCCTAGATAAATCCAATGAAAGTTCTGAATTAAATCTTGTTTGAAAAATATTTATATAAATTATTAATAAATTTTTTATTAAAAAAATTATTGATATTAAAAGCAAAAAGTAAATTATTATTTCATTTTGACTAAGATTTAAACCTGCAATAATATTATCTAAAAATAAAATTCCTGTTTTGAAATTAATTAGGAAATTTAGTGCAGGAAAAAATAAACCTATTCCGATAACATCAAGAATATTAGTCAATAAAACTGTAAAGTAATAAAAATATAATTTTAACTTATATTTTTGAGGTAAAAAATTATAAACTGTTTTAAGTGCTTTCATAATTGCGTCTTTGATTATTATTAAAATTTAAACACTTCTCTATCAATTAAGTAATAACTTTATGTTTTTTTAATAATTTATAAATAAAGTGTGTTTTTTTTTTGTTTATCTTGATTAATTTTGAAATATTATCCAGTGAATTAGTTCCATCGGCGTATTGCAAAAAATTCATAATATTTTTCAAGTTTTTTGATTTATGAGTTGTACCCAATGTTGGATATAATTTTCTTTTTGACATCATTGGTTCACAAATAATTTTATTTTTGGGATATTTTTTATTTTGTACTTTAGATTTAAGAATAACTAAATCTAAATTCATTAAAATTTCAATCGCTTTTTTTGTGACATTGAAGCCGCCTTTTAATCCATTTATTGTAACTAATTTAAAATTATCTTTTGAAGTATGATACTCTTTATACTCTCCATATTTAGTTCTCATTATGGATGCTATCGGCAAATCTACATCCGGAGAATTATATTGTCTTTCATCTGAACCTCTTGATAGAAACGAATACTCTTTAAACTTTATTTTAAGATCTTTAAATGCTTTTTTTGCTGCATAATTAGAAATACTGTCATATTTTGTTGGTAAAAATGAATAACTTCTATCATCACCGATACAAGTTAGATTAAAACCAGCAACAACATTTTTTTTTAACTTTTTAAAATTCTTATTAATATAAGAAATTGACCCAATGGTTTCTGGAATAAAAACAAATCTAAGTGAATATTTATTTTTTTTGTTCTTAAAGTAATTATAAATTGCAGTTGATACTAATGGGCCTGATAATTCATTATTTGCCATTGAAGGATGGCAAATGTAACTTGAAATGAGTATTTCTTTCTTTGATTTACCTTTTATTAAAGTTTCTCCATAATTTAAACATCCATGGTTATTAAAATTGGAAATTATTTTTACATGGAATTTATCATTATTTTTATATTTAATAAGTTTTTTTTTAAAAAAATTATAACTAACACAAAATCCCCACCGCTTTTTATAATAAGAAGTAATATAAGGTATTGCAGATGGAAAATTTTTTAAAAAAAAAATTTTTTTTATAAGCTTGCTCTTAGTTAAAATTAAATTGACTGGTTCAGAATAATTAACAACATGTAAATTTGATTTTTTAAAATCAATAATTTTTTTTGAATTCTTATCTATCACATAGGCATCGGAGATATTCCATTCAGGTGGAATTTTCCAATCGAAAACCTTGGTTCCAGAAGATATTTTTCTTATTTTCAGTGATTTTATATATCTTTTTATTATGAGTAGAGTTTCTCTTACACCATTTCCAGTTATACTTCTAGTAATTGGAAATAGTTTTTGTCCAAGATAAAAATATTTTTTCATAAAAAATAATCTTATTTTTAACTTCTTTTCAAAATAGCTATACTTGCACTATCTTCTAAAAATAAATAAATCTGATTATTAAAATAAGTTATATCTCTTATTCTTTCTCCAATAAAAATTTTATTTAAATTTTTTAATGTTTTAAATTCATCTAGTTCAAATGAATATAAAGATTTATATTTTAAAGATGAAACTAAATACTTATTATCTTGGACTTTAATAATCTGAGAAATTGCTATAGAGGGTTGGAAAGAATATAGTGGTTCAATAAAACCATATTTTTTATGAGATTTGTGCAAAGGAAAATCTTTATATCTATGCTTATTTCTTCCGTCAGGTCCTCCATAATGCTCCCCATAAGATGAGATTGGCCATCCATAATTTAATAAATTACTTTGAAAATTTTCAATTTTATTGATCTCATCACCTCCCTGGGGTCCATGCTCTGTTTCTAGGAAAAAATTATTTTCCTCATCATAAAAAAGGCCTTGGGGATTTCTATGACCCATAGAAAAAATTGAATAATCACTATTATTCAAATTGATTTTTAATATTTTGCCAAATATTGAATTCTTATTTTGCACAAGGCTACGTTGACCATAATCGCCATGAGTCAATAACACAAAATTTTTATCAACTACCTCGACTCTACCTCCTGAAGATAATCCATTGTATTCATGAGAAGTATCAAATTCAAAAGCACACTCAACTTGAGAAGCAAATATTTTTTTAAAATCTATTTTGTCAAATTTCAATTCACCTACTAATAAAGACGTCGACCAGCAATCTTTTTTGATTTCATCTGTGAAACTTACAAAAATTTTGTTACTCTTAACTCTAATATCCTTGATTGAATAATAACCTTTTTTTTTAAATTGATTTTCGTTTATGAAATTTTCGATATTACTGTCTATTTGCTTAAAGATTATATCTTTCTCATTTATTTTTTCAGTAAATCCAATTATTCCTTTTGAAGAAATTATAAAAAATTTATCATTGTAAAAGTCTAAATATGCACTACCAGGAAAAACATTATATATACCTGAGTTTAATTGAAAATTACTTTGAAATTTTTTAATAGCATATTTTTCACCGAAGATATTTAAATACTCAGAAGTTTTATAATTAAAACGAAGATCATCTAAACTTCTTCTTATTTTGATTTCTTCTTTATAAGGAGCTCCACTTTGGATCAAAAAATCGTAAATACGGTCATATTTAAGATTTAATTCATAAAGTTCTTGATTTTTCTTTTCAATTATTTTGTGTGGGAAAATATAATATTTTACAGTTTTTTTTAAATTATCAGGAACAAATTTCTTTATAAATGAATATCTATCATTATTTATTGTAAAACTAACTAAGTAATATAATCCTATTAAAAATATTATTGATACTAAAAAAAAAAGAAAAAGTTTTTTTGACATGACAACCTTATAATACAGAATTTATTTAATTCAATCGTAATTATTTGATAATTTAAAATTCTAATATCTTTTTTGATAAAAGATATTATAAAAGAATAATGCAAGATGTATTAATCAAACATTGGTCTAGGTCAGGTCTAAAAAAAAATGATAATATTCTATTACACTCAAGCTTTAAAAGAACAATTGAAGATTTTAAAAAAAAAAGAATTACAATCACTCATCAAAATATTTTAGATAGTTTTTTAGATTTAACTTATCCAAATGGAACATTGGTAATTCCAACATTTAATTTTGATTTTAATGATGGCGCAGACTATGACTATTATAAAACTAAATCTCAGATGGGTGTATTAACAGAAATTGCAAGAAATCATCCATCTGCTAAAAGAACATTAAATCCTGTTTACTCCTTTGCTGTATTTGGAAAAGAGTCGAAACTATTTGATTCAATAGATAATAAAAGTTGGTATTCAAAAGAGTCACCATTTGCAATTATTCATAATCTAAATTTTAAGATTTGCATTATAGACTTAAGAGATAGAAATAGTATGACTTTTGCGCATTATTGTGAGGAATATTTTCAAGTGCCTTGGAAATTTTATAAAAAATTTACAGGTAAATATACAGACAAATTTAAGAAAACATCTTTAAAAGAATATAAAGGTTATGTTAGAAAATTAAATGAAGGGGTATTGACTACTTTAGATCCTGCTGGTGATTTATTGTGGTCTAAAAACCTTTACAAAGGTTTTAAACCATTTCAGGAAAATGGACTTAGGTATGTATATGCAAAAGATTATTTTAATCTATTTGAGAAATTATTTAAAAATAATGATTCAAAACCATATTATTATGATATAAAAAAATGATAAAAAAATGGACGATATAAAGTTTTTAAAAAAAAAAGGTTATATTCATAAAAAAAATTTTTTTGATAATGATGAAATCGAAAAAATTAAAATTCTTTCTAGCCACTTGCACACAACTTCTAATACTAAAGTAGTGAATAATTTACATAACAACAAAGAAGCTTGGAGCTTATTAGTAAATTCAAAAATAATAAATTTTCTTAAAAACTTTTATGATACTGGAGAAGTTTTTTACCTCTATAATAGTCACTCTGTATTGCAAAAAATCGATGAAAAAGTTGATAGTAATTGGCATAGAGACAATGCCTGCAGAGTTTATGGAGTAGGTCCTGATTGGAAAAATAATTACAATGTATTAAGAGTTGCAATTTATCTTAATGATGAAAAAAATGATGAGAATGGATTAAATCTTGTAATTAATTCTCACCAAAAAAAAAAATTTGTCTGTTTTATAATAAGAAAATTAAGACAAAATTTCAAAAGAATATATTTCAATAAAGTTTTTAGATTTTTTTTCGATAAATTTATAGGTAAAAAAGTTATCACCAAAACTGGTGATTGCATTTTTTTCTATGCAAATATGTATCACTCAGCAATAAGATCTAAAAAGAATCTTAACTCAAGAAAAGCTTTATTTCTGACTTATGGTACAAATAATAATCATACAGATAATTTCTTAAATTACTATATATATTATCATCCAAATGATCACTCATTTGATAACAAAAAAAATAGTAAAGAGGAATTTACAAATTATTTAAAAGACAATGGACTTTTGGAAAAATTACCTTCCAAAAAAGAGACTATTGAAGGTTTTACTATTTAAATTTTTTAAATTAGATTTTTCAATATGTAAATTATTTATAAAATAATCCTTAGAATTTAAGAAATTATTTATATTTTTAATGATAAGGTTGTGTTTTTTTTTACTCCAATTCAATATCCAATTGTCATAAAATTTTGTTTCAAAAAATCTTTGCCTTAATCTGTATCCATTTAGATCTCTTTTAGGATCTAAATTTAAATACATAAAATCTACATTTAAAAAAATTCTTTTAATAAAATAAAATTCTAAGATTTGTTCTCTATTATAGGTATAATTAAATTTTTTATAATTTTTTATGATACTTTCATAATGCTTAAGATTGCGAGGTGTAAGTGAAAATTTGTACTTTCTGTAGGGATGGTTTTTAGTAAAGTTTACTACTCTCGTATCTAAAAATGGATACTCAAAACTAACTGTTCCAAAACAAGTTAATGCTAAATCAATTTTTGATTTAAGAATTTCTTGATTTGAATATTTTTTTTTAACAATAATAAAATCTTTATTGTTTTTAAAAAATATCTCAAAAAATTTTTTGTCATTTTCATAATTTTCTGGATGTGGTTTAATTAGCCAAAGATAATCAGTTTTTTTTGATATTTTTTTTAAAATCTCATACCATTCTTGAAAATCAGTAGCAAAAAATTTTCCATAAACATGAGGTGCATCTCTAAAATGGTGGCAACAAATTAAAATCTTTTTTTTATACTTTTTTAAAGGAATTTTTAAATTGTGTTTTATCTTTTTTTTAAAGTTCTTACCAGTTGTTGAAATTCCTTTTGTAATTTTACTAATTTCATTTTTCACAAATTTATAAATTTTTTTCTTTTGTTTACTTTTAATTTTTTTGAATATTTTATGATTTTTGCTAACATCATCTGTTATATATTGATTATTCCTGTTTAATTTTACAATTGATTTATGAGAAATAAGGTAAGTATCTATATTAAATTTTGAAGCAATTCTTGAAGGTAACCCAAAAGTATAAACTGAATGAACAACAACAACAGCTTTAATTATTTTATTATTAGCTTGGATATAATTTAACCACCAGTAAAAAAGTAATAAAGCATCTTTTAAAAATTTAGTAAATTTTGATGATTTGATATCAACTGTTTCTGTTTCAAATTTTTTAAGGTAAGTATCGTATAAAAGGTCACCAATATATATTTTATTTACTGACAAATTAAGAAACTTTTCTTTTGTATTTGTCTCATCAACAATTTTATTAATTAATTTTTTTTTAGTATGAATTAACTTTTTATCAATATTTGGATAAACAAATTCTTTTACTCCAAAAGATTTATATATACCATATGTGCCTAAGGATAACTTAATCAAAATTGATCTAATTATTTTTTTAAATAATCCTCTAAATAATTTCTCAGAGATCAATGTATAGCTTTCAAATCCTAAAATATTTGCGTTAAATTTTATACTTAAGCAGTTAGAAATGTAAGATTTTATAACGTGAAGATATGACCATTTATTTAATTCAACGAGAATTATGTTTTTTTTAGTCAGATTAGATTTGAAAAAATTATAATTATGATTTTTAAATATTTTTATACTTTTGTATTTTTTAAAATAATCTATCACTAAATTAATTTATTTTGATTGTTTTAGTTTTTTTAAATAAAAAAATTTATTTAATTATTTATATATATTTACAAACAAAAATATCTATATATTAATTATTGATGATTACTGCTATTATTAACGCTAGAACTACTTCAGAAAGATTATTTAAAAAACATCTCTATAAAATTGGAAATAAAACGATCTTAGAACATATTATAGATAAACTCAAAACTGTTAAAAAAATTGAAAAGATTTATTTTGCCACTAGTTCAAAAGAAAAAAACATAGAATATGTAAAATTTTTAAAATCAAAATATAAAAAAAAAATTAATTTTTTTTATTATAGCAAAGAAAATGATGTAACAGGAAGGGTATTTCATCTTACTAAAAAAATTAAAACTAAATACACATTAACTATTTCTGGTGATTGCCCTCTTATAGATACAAAATATATAAATAGAATTTATAAAAAATTATCTGAAAATTCCGAATATGATTTTATTTACCCAAAAATTCTTTTAATACATGAGGGAATAAAGTTATTTAAAACATCATCATGGAATTTAATAAATTACTATTCGAGAGAAAAAATTTTTAGAGAAAATCCAGGCTTCATAGTCAAAGAAAAACCCGATAAATTTAAAATACTAGAGTACAAACCTCTTAAATACGAAATAAAAAAAAAAAAAATTAGATATTCTGTAGATACAATTTCAGATCTTGAGTTTCTAAATTTTATAAACCTCGAGCTTCAAAAAAAAAAACTGAGTTTTGAAATCCAAAATGTTTTAAAAATAAAAAAATTACCAATTCTAAATTCTCATGTATTACAAAGAAATCCTTATGACAAAAAGAGATTAATTAATTTGATAACTATTTATAATTCATCAATTGGTTATGGTCATTATAAAAGAATATTGGCTTTAAAAAGAGAACTGCAAGAAAGTTATTTTTGTAAAATAAATACTTTTTTATTAAATAAAAATAAAAGTTTAAAAAAAATTCTAGATAATATAAATAAAAAAAAGCAATTGGCGATAATAGATCTTCCAGTAAATGTTTTAGAAATTTTTGTTAAAAAAATCTCTTATCATGAAAAAATAATCATTATCGATAAAATATTAAATAACAAAAAATTTACATACATTATACCAAATTTAATAAATAAAAGATTTAAGAAAGCAAATATATTTTCAGGATTAGATAAATTAATTTTAAATAGATCTATTAACTTTCAAAACACAAAATATATTAACAACAATAAAAATATCAAAAAACTTTTAATGATAGGAGCATCGTATTCAATAGATAATGAGATTTTAGATTTCATGAAAAAGATTTAAAAATTTTAATTGGACCATTACTAAAAAAAAAAAAAATAAGAGAGTTAAAAAAACAAAATTATAATTTAATAGTGAATCAACAAAATATTTTTGAAATTATAAAAAGATCTCAAAAGATCTATTCAAGATTTGGTATTTCTGTATTTGAAACTATTGCTCTTAAAAAAAAACCTATTGTTTTTTCAAAATATAATACGAATGATAAAAAAATTATTTTTGAATTAGAAAAAAAAAATTTAATCAATATTTATAACAAAAAATATAACAAGAATTTAAAATCAATTAACATTGACAAGTGTTATAAAAATATTAAATCAATTATAGAAAAAAAATTATGATAAAAAATATTTTGGTCACGGGAGGTTTGGGCTATATTGGAAGCCATTTATGTGCAGAATTGATCAAAAAAAAATATAATGTATTTATAATAGATAATTTATCTAACAGTAAAATTTCAAGACTAAAAAAGATATACAAAATAACAAAAAAAAAACCCACCTTTTACAATTTCGATATAAAAGATGTTAAAAAAACAAGTAAAGTTTTAAAAAATAAAAAAATTGATTTAGTTTTTCATCTCGCAGCTTTTAAAGATGTTAATGAGTCAATTAAAGAACCTGATAAATACTATAATAATAATATTTTCGGAATTTCCAACCTCATTCAAGCTATGCAAGTGTCATCTGTAAATAACATAATATTTAGTTCAAGTGCTGTTGTTTATGGAGAATGTAAATATCTGCCCTTAGACGAAAAACATTCAACTATGCCATTAAGCCCTTATGGTTTAACAAAGTTATTTGGTGAAAAATTTTTAGATTACGCCTCAGTGGGAAACGATAAACTTAAAGCTATTTCTCTAAGATACTTTAATCCTGTAGGTTCTCACAGTTCTGGGGAAATAGGTGATAACCCAGATAAACCTGATAATATAATGCCACTGATAAATAGAGCAGCCATAGGAAAAAAAAAAATTTTTCAAATATACGGCTCAGATTATTCCTCAAAAGATGGAACCCCTATCAGGGATTATGTTCACGTTCTTGATGTTGTTGATGCGCATATTTTAAGTATGAAAAAAATAAAAAAATTCAAAGGTCATAGTATATTCAATATAGGCACTGGAAAAGGTATTTCAGTTTTAGAGATTTTAGAAACATATAAAAAGATAAACACGATAGATTTTAAAATTAAAAAAATCAAACGCAGAAAAGGTGATATACCTATAAGTTATGCTAACGTACGTAAAATTTATAAAAAAATGAAATGGAAATCTAAATATAATCTAAAAGATATGTGTCAATCTAGTTTTGAATTTGCCAAAAAAAATATTACCTAAAAAATGAATAAAGATTATAAAGTTGGAATTATTGGGGTTGGCTACGTGGGAATACAACTTGTGATTCAATTTGCGAAAAAAAAAATTTATGTAGAATGTTATGATAAAGATTATGATAAGATAAAAAAAATAAAATCTGGTAAATCACCTTTTTCGTACATTAATGACAGTGTTTTTAAAAAAATTTCAAAAAATATTTCGATAAATAAAAACTTTAAAAGTATAACAAAATGTGATGCAATTATATTGTGTTTACCTACACCTCTTAGAAAGAATAAACCTGATCTGTCTCAAATTAAAGACGTTTGGAATGAATTAAAAAATTTTATTAGAAAAAATCAACTTATTATACTTGAAAGTACATCATATCCAGGAACAACGGAAGAAATATTTGTTAAATATTTAAAATCAAATTTTGAATTAGGAAAAAATATTTTTCTAGCATATTCGCCTGAAAGAGAAAATCCTGGGGATAAAAATTTTGAATTTAGTAAAATTCCAAAGATAGTGTCTGGTATAAATGAAAAATCAAAATTACTAGCTGGTAGATTATACAGTAAAATTGTAAATAAAGTTGTCTATGTTGACAAAATAAAAATTGCTGAAATGGCAAAATTATTAGAAAATATTTACAGGTCAGTAAATATTGCCCTGGTAAATGAGCTTAAAATTTTTTCAAAAAGAATAAATATAGATATTAACAAAGTAATAGATGCCGCAAAAACCAAACCTTTTGGATTTCAAGAATTTAGACCGGGTCCAGGTGTTGGTGGACACTGCATTCCAATCGATCCTTTATATTTATCCTGGTTAGCAAAAAAACATAGTTTTAATACAAAATTTATTGAGCTTGCGTCAAGAACAAATATCCAGACTACAAAATGGACTATTAATCAAATTAAAAAAATAATTAAAAATAAAAAGATTAAAAAAATACTAATTTTAGGAATTGCATATAAAAAAAATATTGAGGACACTAGAGAATCCTCAGGAGTTAAAATTTTTGAAAAATTAAAAGAAAATAAGAAACAAATTGAATATTGCGATCCATTTGTAAATAAATACGAATTTAATATAAATAATAAACCAGTTTTTATTAATTCAAAAAAAAATAGTGAAAATGTTTTTAAGAAATATGATTGTTTTATATTGTGTGCTGATCACGATGTATTTAATTATAAAAAACTTAATAAAACAAATAAATACATCATTGATTTAAGGGCAAGATTTTCAAATGAAAAAGATAATAAAAAAATTATTTATGTTTAGTCATTGATTAGTCTATTTAAACAAAGAGCTTGCCACAGAAAATTTGAGTTGTTAAATTTTTTGTCATTTTTAAACTTTATTAAATGTTTAAAAAATTCATTTTTATTATAAATTTGTAAATATAAATTTTTTGAACTGTTTAACGTTTCATATGCCCAATCAAAAAGCTCATTTTTCAAAAGCTTTGTTTGAGGATCACTAACATATTTTTTTTTCTCAAAACTAGTTTTTATTCCGTAATTTTTATATGCAAAAGATCTATATATATACCTCAAGTTTCCCTTATTGATTAAATAGTTTTCTGGTAAAGAAAAAAAGTATTCTACAATTTTATGATCTAACAATGGAACTCTTAATTCTTTGCTGTTTGACATAGATGATCTATCGCAGCTTTTCAAAATTCTTTGTAATTTACAAAAAAAAATATCTCTGAAAATAAATTTTTTTAAATTTGATCCAATATCTTCGTTTTCTATTTTATCTAAAATTTTTTGATAATAATCATTTTTATAAGAGCGTAAAAAATTTTTTTGAAATAAGCTTTCAAAATAATTATTTGAACTATCTGCGGATATATTTCCATTAAGATATCCTTTGCTACTATTTGCAATCCCCCTAATGATTTTAATAAAAGATTCATTTTCAACATTACTAAAATTTATAATTTCAGAAAATAATTTTTTAAATTTTTTTTTATTAAATAAATCTTTTAAATGACTTGAAAAAACATATTTATACCCCGCTGCTATATCATCACCGCCTTGAGCCTCAAGAATAACTTTGCAGTTCGAATTATAAGCTCTCTCTATCAATAATTGTTTTGATATTGTTACTACTCCAGGAAAAGGTCCTTCCTGAGAACTGTAAACTTTATCAAAATTATTTATTATATCTTCTGATGAAATTTTAAAATAGTTTACTTTCCATTTTTTGAAAGATGCAAAGTCCTCTAATTGATTTTTTTCACTAAACTCTTCATCTTCAAAATAGTAACTATTTGCCAAAATCTTAGATTGACCTCCATTAATTTTATCTAATACACTAAGCATAATTTTTGAGTCTATTCCTGATGATAAATTTACACCAACTTCAGTATCGGACCTAACTTGCAACTTAAAAGCATTTTCAATTTTCTCTGAAATTTGAGAAATAACATTATTTTCTGATATAGGTTCCTCAGATTTAGAATATAAATTCCAATATTTTTCTTTTTTTATTTTTTTTTTATTTAAGTCAAAAAGTAAAAAAGTTGCCGGTTCTAACTGGTGTATATTTTTATAAAAAGTATTTTCACCAAAGTCGTAAAATGATGTTGTTAAATATGTATGAATCTTTTCTATATTTATGTTTTTTTCAATAATTTCATGAATTCCTTTTATTTCTGAGCAGGCTACGAATATTTCATTTTTCCAATAATAATAAAATGGTTTTACCCCAAGTCTATCTCTACAACAAAAAGCAATATTTTTAATTTTATCAAATAGAATAAATGAAAATATTCCGTTAAAATGATTAATACACTCAGTCCCTATTTTTGAGTATAGCTCAAGTATTACCTCAGTATCTGTCTCGCTTTTTGTAGAAAGATTAAATTTTTTTTTTAATTCAGGGAAATTATAAATTTCTCCATTATATACAATTGTATAATTATTTGAGAAGTCTTTCATAGGCATTTTGCCATTTTCAGAAATATCAAAAATTGAAAGCCTACAAGAACCAACAGAAAAATTATTTTTTAATTGAAGGCTTCCTTTGTCATCGGGACCCCTATAATTAATTTTATTTATAATTCTGTCTACTTTTCCTAAAATATTTCGTTCATTTGAATAAATAGCTGCTATTCCACACATGCTTAAATCTTTATTTTTTTGCCATTTGTTTTTGCACTTTTCAACAAACAATCAATTATAAGCATGTCTTTATATGAATCTTTTTCATCACACAGAGATTTATTATTTTTATTTTTTAAACAAGACACTGCATTCTTTGATAACATACCAAATTGATTCCTAGGTTTCGATTTAGTTAATATTTTAGCCTGCCTAGAAAGTTCTGTAAAACCAGTATGTTCAGGTGATTTAATTATATTGTACTTTAAAATTTTTCTTCCAATGTCAGTTATTTCTATTTTACCTTTAGTTCCATGAATTATAATATCAAAATTATCATATGACTTCATGTCAAGAGATTGAATGCTCGCAACAACATTTTTTTCAAAAAAAAGATATCCATCTATATTTAAATCATCTTTTGGTTTAAAATTGTTTAAGTTATTTTTAAAACCAATAACTTTGATTACTTCTCCAATTTTTTTATTTAAAAGCATTCTCAATGTATCAATCAAGTGAGTTCCAGTAGTCAAAATTCCATAAACATAATATGAGGACACTTGGAGAATTTCTCCAATTTCTCCTTGGTTAATTTTGTTTTTAAGTTTTATAATTTCACTATCAAATCTTCTTCTATGATTTACCAATATTTTAGCTTTTTTTTTCTTAACAAGATCTAACAACTTCTTTGCTTGTTTTATATTGTTTGCAAGTGGCTTTTCTAAAACGATTACTTTAACTCCTAAGTTGAGACAGTCTTTTGCTATTTTGTAATGAGTATCTTTCCAAGTGCTAATCGAGACTATATCTGGCTTTTCATTAATTATCATTTTTTTATAATTAAAGTAATAATTAATTTTTTTATTTAATCTTTTTGCAAATTTTAAACTATCGGAATTTTTGTCACAAAAAGATGAGAGGTTTGTGTATTTATTTTTAATCCACATTCCAAAATGAGTTGCTGGTTTTAATCTTTTTTTATCAAACTCAAGTTTTAATCCAATACGACCAGCACCAATTACGGAGACTTTAATTTTTTTTTTATTCATTATTTAGTTGTATGTATACCAATTTATATTAATTTAGTAGCAATTTAACTATGAATAAAATATTATGCTTTATTCCTGCTAGAGGAAATTCTCAAGGTTTAAAAAAAAAAAATTTAAATAAAATATTTAATAAATCTTTAACTGGAATTACTGTAGATTTAGCTAAAAAATCTCGTCTATTTTATAAAGTAGTTCTTTCATCTGATAGTTTACAAATATTAAAAATTGGAAAAAAATCAAAAATTGAAACTCATTTACGACCAAGAAAATTATCTTTATCTACATCAAGAACTGAAGAGGCATTAACTTATTCACTTAAAAAATTAGTTGATAAACCTAATTATATTTTAATACTCCAAGTCACTTCTCCACTTAGAAAACTTTCCACCTTAAAGTCATTCGTTAAAGAGTGTATTTCTAAAAATTATGACTTTTGCCTTTCTGTTTCTTTGATAGATAAACAAATTTCGAATAAACAAAAATATTTTACCCCATTGAACAATTTAAAAGCAAGAAGAAGACAAGATCGAAAATCATTTTTATATGAAAATAGTCTTATATATTTTGTTAAGTACAACAGTTTTTTAAAGACTAAATCTATATTTTCTAAAAAATGGAATTATATAATTACAGACGAATATGAGTCTATTGATATTGACGATAAAAAAGATTTAGACGTTTGTAAAAAACTATATAAAAGGAATAAATGAGAAAATTTTCCATTAACAATAAAGTTATAACGCAAGATACAAAACCTTACATAATCGCAGAGGCATGTATAAATCATGAGGGAAAAATTAAATTAGCAAAAAAAATGGTTGATCTCGCATCGAAAGCAGGAGCTTCAGCAATAAAATTCCAAATGCATGTTCTAGATGATGAAATGTTAAAATTAACACCAAAATCAAAGAACTTTAGTGAGTCTTTATATGAAACTTTAAAAAAAACTAATCTATCTGTTAATGAACATAAAAATTTAAAAAGATATTGTTATTCAAAAAAAATTGATTACTTATGTACACCTTTTTCTTTTGCATCAGCAGATATTTTACAAAAAAAAGTAAAATTAAATTTTTTTAAAACTGGCTCAGGAGAATTAACTAATCACCCTTTTCAGGTACATATCGCAAAAAAGAAAAAACCTACAATAATTTCTACCGGCATGTCATCAATGAAAGAAGTTAAAGAGACAGTAAATGTTGTAAAAAAAATAAATAATAATATTGCAATTATGCAATGTACATCTGCTTACCCTTGTCCATACAATATTTCAGACATTGGTGTTATAAGTACTTATTTGAATACATTTAATTTTATTATTGGTTTATCTGACCATACTAATAGTATTTATACATCTATTGGTGCAGTTGCATTAGGTGCAAGAATTATTGAAAAACATTTTACTTTAGATAAAAAAATGAAAGGTCCTGATCATGCTTCATCAATAGAACCTAACGAGCTTGAAAATTTAGTTGAAGGTTGTAATGCAGTTTTTAATGCAAGAAGCTCAAAAAAAATAATTCATAAAGCAGAGGAAGAAATTATAAGTTGGGCAAGAGAGTCTGTTGTTTCTATTGAGACAATTAAAAAAGGAGACAGATTTTCTGCTAATAATATTTCGGTAAAAAGACCTGCGCCCTCTAAAAATGAAATTGAAGCAAAAAAATTATCTAAAATTTTAGGTAAAGTCGCAAAGAAAGATATAAGAAAAAATGTTAAGATTAAATGGTCTGAGATCAAATGAAGTTTCTTTTTTTAATGGACTCAAGAGCAACTTATTCTTACTCAAGAAATGTGTTAATTCATTTTAAAAAAAAAAAGAATGTTAAAGTTTTAGTTACAGGAAATTACTTAGAAAAATCATTTGGCGTTGATCTGAAACAATTTAAGAAAGATGGTATAAATATCAATTACAAAGTTCCATTTAATAGCCCAAATAAAAATAAAAGCTCATGGTCATTAAGACTTGGAGAGTCAATAAAAAAATTTAGTAAAAAACTTGAAGTTATAAATCCTAATTTAGTTATAGTTACAGGGGACAGGATTGAAACTGTTGCTATGACTTTAGCTGCAAGTTATATGAATATTCCAATTGCTCATATTCAAGCTGGAGATAAATCAGGACACATTGATGATATATCAAGATCAGCTATAGCAAAATATTCACATATACATTTTTCGTCGTGTGAAGACTCAAGCAATAGATTAATAAACTGGGGTGAAGAAAAATTAAGAATTTTTGAATATGGTGCTCCTCAACTTGATGATATAGCATCAAAAATCAAGAGAAACTATATAAAAGAGAATTTTTTCATTGTTTTGTTTCACCCAGTACTAAGTGAAACTAAAAATTTAAATTATCAAATGGATAATTTAATAGGTGCATTAAAAAAGTTCAAAAATAAAATTTATTGGATTTACCCAAATAATGATTTTGGTTTCCAGCTAATATTAAAAAAACTTAAAAAAAAAAATATCAACAATGTAAAGATTGTTAAAAATCTTGATAGGGATAATTTTATAAATTTACTTGCAAAATGTAAAATATTAATTGGCAATTCATCATGTGGAATAATAGAAGCTCCAAGCTTTAAATTACCAGTTATTAATATTGGTTCTAGACAAAACGGTAGGCCAAAATCCAAAAATATTTTAAATTGTTCATATTGCTCTAAAGATATATTTCAAAAGATAAATTTGGCACTAACCAAAAAATTTCAATATAAATGCAAAAAAGTTAAAAATATTTATTATAAAAAAAATTCAGGTTATAGAGTATATAAGATGTTGAATGGTCTTAATCACAATTCAAATCTTTTGAAAAAATATTAATGAAAAAAAATAAATTAAAAATTTTAAGATTGCACGATAAGTTTTATTTGAAAGAAAATCGTTATAAAAAACCAAAAGAAAGTTTCAAATTTCTTGTTAGATTATTAAAAAAATTGAAATTAAACTTTAAAAATGAAATAAGGATTGGTGATTTTGGATGTGGAAATGGTGAATCGAGCTATTACCTTATAAATCAGTTCCCTAAAGCAAATATTTATGGTTTTGATATTTTGCCAGAACTAATAAATAAAGCAAAAAAAAATGTTAAAAATGTTAAGTTTTTTACAGGGTCAGTTTTAGATAAAAATTTAACTGAATATAATACGTATGATGTTTCACTACTGATTGGTGTATTGGCAATATTTGACGATTTTGAAACAGCTTTAAATAATCTAATTTACTGGACCAAACCTAATGGTAAAATCTATATATTATCTTTTTTCAATAATTATCCATTTGATGTAAATATTAAATTCTCAAAATCTAAAAATTGGCAAGTAAAAAAGCCAAAATTTTGGGAAAGTGGATATAATGTCTTCTCAAAGCAAACCATTTCAAAATTTTTAAAAGGAAAAAAAAGAGTAAAAGATTTTAAATTTTACGATTTTTTTATTAAAAAAAGCCTTAAAATGAATCATAAAGATTATCTCCGCTCCTGGACAATTAACTCAAACAAAAAAAAATTGCTAATTAATGGTACAAATTTATTACACACTTTTTCTTTTCTAGAAATAAAACTAAAAAGATAATTACTTTCAATGACAAATAAAAACCTTAGAATAATTCCTAGATTGGACATTAAAGGTCAAAACCTTGTAAAAGGTATTCACTTAGAAGGATTTAGAGCTCTAGGAAATGTAAATGATTATATAGAAAAGTATTATTTAGAAGAGGCAGATGAGATTTTATTAAATGATGTTGTTGCAAGTTTATACAATAGAAACACTTTATTTAATTTAATAAAAAAAATTACAAAGAAAATCTTTATTCCATTAATTGCAGGTGGAGGCATTAAAAGTCTTAAAGATATAGAATTTCTTTTAAGTTCTGGTGCTGACAGAGTTTTTTTAAATAGCTCTATAATCCAAAATCCTCGGTTACTATCTGATGCTGTTAAATATTTTGGATCTTCAACAATAATTGTCTCTATAGAGGCAATAAAATCAAAAAGAAAATATTTCTGTTTAACAAACTCAGGAAGGGAGGAGACTAATTTAGAGGTAAATTCATGGATAAAACAAGTTGAAGATATGGGTGCAAGTGAAATATTTTTGACCTCTGTTGATATGGATGGTACGGGGCGTGGCTTTGATATAAAATTAATTAGTCAGATTAATAATTTGATTTCCATACCTATTATCATAAGTGGTGGTTATGGAAAAACAACTGATATAAAAAAGATTTTAAAATATAAAAAAATTTCAGCAATTTCTATTGGATCAGCTCTTCACTATTCATCTATAAAAAATTTTAAATATAACTTTAATAAATTTGATGAAGGAAATTACGAGTTTTTAAAATCACAAAAAAAAAATAAATTTAATTTCACTAATATAAAGAAATTAAGAAAAATCTTAGATAATGTTTGACGTTGCAATAATAAACTATGAAATGGGAAATTTAAGAAGTATACTTTCAGCTTGTGAAGCAGTTGGATTAAAAGCAACAATTACTGATAACCCAAAAATAATAAAAAAATCAAAGAGTATAATATTACCTGGAGTAGGTGCTTTTAATCAGGCTATTAAAAATATTAAAAAAAAAAAACTATTTAGAGTAATTTTAGATTTTTACTACTCAAAAAAACCAGTAATTGGAATTTGCCTTGGTATGCAAATTTTATTTGAAGAAAGTGAAGAAAATTTAAATACGAAAGGTTTTGGCATAATTAAAGGAGCGGTTAGAGAATTTAATTATAGAAATAAAAATAACGTAATTAATATTGGTTGGAGGAAAATAAAAGTTAAAAAATTTAAGAACACTTATTTAGATATATTAAATAACAAAAAATTTTATTTTATACATAAATTCATTTGCGTACCAAATGATAAGAATATAATTTTAGCTCATTCAAATTATTTGAATAAAAAATTTTGTGCGGCAGTAAAGTATCAAAATGTTGAGGCTTATCAATTTCATCCTGAAAAAAGTGGTATTAATGGAATTAAAATCTACAAAAATTTGAAAAAAAAAATAATGATATGAAAACTTTATATAATCTTCCTAAAAAAATAATATTTTGTAAAAAATGTGTTACATCAAATCAAAGACCAAATTCATATCCAGAATTCAATCATACAAGAGAAAGAAGTAATGCTAAATATTTAAATATAGATAAATATGGAGTTTGTGATGCGTGTAGAGTTTCTGAAATAAAAAAAAAAATTGATTGGAAAAAAAGGCATAAAGAGTTTGTAAGACTGCTAGATAAACATCGTAGTAATAATAAAAGGTATGATTGTATAGTTCCTGGAAGTGGTGGAAAAGACTCAGTTTATGCATCCTACATTCTTAAATATGAATATGGAATGAATCCACTTACAATTACTTGGCCACCTATATTATACACAGGTTATGGGTATCACAATTTTTTAAATTGGATTAAGTTTGGTAAATTTAAAAACATTTCATTTAAACATAATAAAAGAGTGATGAAACTTCTTACAAAACTTTCTATAGAAAACCTATTGCATCCTTTTCAAACATTTGTTCTTGGTCAAAAGAATTTTGCCCCAGCGATTGCAAAAAAATTTAATATCCCTTTAATATTTTACGGTGAAAATGAAGCAGAGTATGGTAATCCAAAGAAGGATATTCTAGTATCAAAAAGAGAACAAAATTTTTTTTCTGTTAAAAACTATGACAAAATTTTTCTTAGTGGAATTTCTATTAATAGTCTTAAAGAACAGCACGATCTCTCTATAAATGATCTTAGGCCATTCTTGCCAATTTTAGATAATGACATTAGAGATAAAAAAATAGAGGTACATTATTTAGGGTATTATTTGAAATGGATACCACAAGAGGCCTATTATTATGCAGTTGAAAAAACAAACTTTAAACCGAGGCCTTTTAGAACTGAAGGAACATATAGTAAATATAATAGTATCGACGATAAAATTGATGACCTGCATTATTACACAACATATATTAAGTATGGTATCGGTAGAACTACTCATGATGCATCACAAGAAATTCGCAATAATCATATAACAAGAGACGAAGGTAAAAACTTAGTAAAAAAATTTGACGGAGAATTTCCAAAAAAATATTTTAATGAAGTATTGGATTATCTAAAAATCAAACCAACTAAATTTATTAAATTATGTGATCAATTCAGATCTCCTCATATATGGAAGAAAACAAAAAAAGGTTTTGTTTTGAGACATACAATTAATAAAGATGGAGCCGATGATTAAGAATATTTCTCTAATTTGACTTATATTGAAAAAGATATCTAAGTTCACCTGTGCCGAATTTTAAATTTGAAAATTTGTGTTCTTTCATTTGATTTAAATCCATATCTGTTTTATGTGGTCCGTTAAGTCTCTTTACCAATACAAAATTATTTTTTTTCATTATATTTATAAGTTTTTTGGGAGTACATTCCATATAATCTGCTTTAAACCAATCAACTAGATGTGTAATTTTATTTCTTGTAAAATTTAAATCTGTTAGAGTTTTTCTTATGTCTATTTGATCAATATTTTCAAAATTCATAACACAACTTTTTTGTATCATATCTCGCATTCCTCCTTTTCCTGCTACATAAATAAAAAAGAATGCATTGTTTTTAGCATAAGTAGATATTTTTTTTATTGCTTTATTAAATGCATTGTAATTTTTTAAATGGTGCAATACTGCACTACAAATTAGGAAATCATAATTGTGTTTTCCATCTTTTAAATTTAAAATGTCTGATTTAATGAAATTCGTCTTTTTATAAACTTTTAATTTTTTTGATATTTTTTTTGCAAATTTAATATTATTTTTACCAATATCTGAAGCATAAGCATATTTGGCTCCATCCTGAACACATCCCATGCTTATAGATCCATTTCCACATCCAAATTCAATAACATGTTTGTTTCGATAAAACTTTTGTAAATTATTAAATTTGAATCTTTTATTTCTAAAATTTATTAATTCTTGAAATTCTGAAATATTTTTGTATTCAGGTCATATATCTTGCCATAACTGCTTATGTTTTGTAATTAAACCAAGTTTTTTATTAAAATTAAATCTTGTATTATTTTGGAATTTTGAAAGTAACTTTAATTGAAAAAATAGATTCGTTGTTTGTTTGATTAGATCTACGATTTTTCTCTCAGGATTTTTACAATTTTTATCGTGTATTATATTTTCACAAACTGTTGACAAAAATGCTAATGATATAATTTTTGGTAATATATCATTTTTTTGAATTATATCTTTTTTAAGGATTTGATTTTTTTTAATATTTTTTTTAAAAAGTTTCATTAGAATGTTTTTATTAATTTAAATGTTAATTATTGTTGATATAAGTTCATTTAGTTTTACATTATTTTTATTTGCCTTCGTAAAATTACTATACTGTAGCTTAGCTATCTTATTTGAATAGACTTTTTTTCTCAATAATTTTATATATTTTAAAAGTTCATCAAAATTATTTACATTATTTACAATTTTTAGTATTTGAAAATTTGTTTGATATTTTCCATTTAATCTAAACATTTGATTGTAGTTTATATCTTTTTGATTAAGCCAAAATTCAATGCAAGGTTTTTTCATGGATACAATGTCTAAACATGCTGTAGTATTTAATGTTATCCCTAAATCACATGATTTAACAATATCTACTAAATGGTTATCATCTACTGACCATGTATCTCTTTGATATCTATTTAATAATTCAAGTAAATAAGTTTTTTCCTTTTCACTGGGATGAACTTTAAATATTATCTTAATATCATTAAATAAAGATGTAAGCTTCATTATAGATAATATAATATAATTAAAAGACTTCTTTGAAAAATAACCTTTATCCCAGTATCTTGTAGCTACAACTATTTGAAACTTTTTCGTCTTTTTAAATTTTTTCTTAAAAACTTTATTGATCCACCATTTTTTATACATTAAATTACCACAGATTAAAATTTTCTTTCCAAAGGGTGAATTAATCTTTTTTTTTCCAAAAATATCTATTGCGTCATTTAAAGTTCTAAACAAATAAATATCTCCAATTTGAATTTGTTTGTAAGGCTTCTTAAATTTATCTTTAAAAAAAAACTTAATATATTGTGAATGTGGAAATCTTATAATTTTTATTTTTGGGTTTTTTTCCTTAAAATTTAAAAAAAGATTT
>CACBCE010000010.1 GCA_902537665.1 uncultured Pelagibacteraceae bacterium | reverse complement strand
TTCATTAATACCAAGTGCTGTCAATTTTTGTAATCTTAATTCTAATATAGCTTCAACTTGCACTACTGATAAATTATATAAACCTTTTGAATTTTTGCTCTCTATCAAAGAAACCATTTTTTTTGATTTATTAATTTTCCATTTAGTATTTAATAAAGATTTTTTTGCATCATCTGGAGTTTTTGAACCTCTTATAATTTTTATTACTTTATCTAAATTCTCAACGGATACTGATAGACCAATCAAGATATGAGCTCTATCTTCTGCTTTATTGAGATCAAATTTTGTTTTCTTGAGTACAACATCTTCTCTAAATTTTAAAAAATTCTCTAAAAATTCTTTAAGATTACAAGTCTTTGGCTTACCATCTACAATTGCAAGAGTATTAAATCCAAATGAACTTTCTATTTGAGTGTTCTTGTATAATTGTCTTTTAACAGTCTCAGGTTCAACGCCTGTTCTTAAATCTATAGAGACTCTTATACCTTCTCTGTTGGACTCATCTCGTATATCTCTAATACCCTCTATTTTCTTTTCTCTAACTAATTGTGCTATTCTCTCATTCAACACAGATTTATTAACTTGATAAGGAATAGAATTTATAATTAATCTATCTCTACCATTTTTAAGAGTTTCGTTTGATATTTCACCTCTAATTTTAAAAGAGCCTCTACCTTTGTTATAACCCTGCTTAATAATATCTTTACCAATAATTACACCACCTGTAGGAAAATCAGGTCCAGGTATGTGCTTCATTAGATCTTTAATCTTTATATCTTTATTATCAATTAAAGCTAATGTACCATTAATAATCTCTCCCAAATTATGTGGTGGAATACTTGTCGCCATACCAACGGCAATACCCCCTGCTCCATTTACTAATAAATTTGGAAATTGCGCAGGTAATACAGATGGTTCTTTTTCTGTTTCATCATAATTACTTTTAAAATCAATTGTATTTTTTTCAATATCATCGATTAAAAATTGTGATACTTTTGATAATCTAGTTTCTGTGTATCTCATAGCGGCTGCTGGATCACCATCTATAGATCCAAAATTTCCTTGACCATCCACGAGAGGTAAGCTCATTGAAAAATCCTGAACCATACGAACAAGGGCATCATAAACTGATTGATCACCATGTGGGTGATATTTACCTATTACATCTCCAACAATTCTTGCAGATTTTCTAAATTGTTTCGTCCAATCATAACCACCCTTATACATTGCATATAATATTCTTCTGTGCACAGGTTTTAAGCCATCTCTAACATCTGGGAGAGCTCTACTGACAATAACACTCATTGCATATGATAGATAAGATGAACTCATCTCATCATGCATTGAAATTAATTTTATATTTTTATCTTTAGAAACTACGTTTTTTTCCATAATGATTAAAATGGAATATCGTCGTCCATATCATTTTGTACTTGAGATAAATCCTCAGTATTATTTGATGCTTGTGAATTTTCATTGGCTATACCACCACCTGAATTTCCACCTCCAAGCATAGTTAGAGATGAATTATAACCTTGTATGACTACTTCAGTTGAATATTTGTCTTGTCCCGATTGTTCATCCTTCCATTTTCTTGTTGAAATTTGACCCTCAACATAAACTTGAGCACCTTTTTTGAGATATTGTTGAACAACATTTACTAAACCCTCATTAAATACAACTATACGGTGCCATTCAGTTTTTTCTTTTTTTTCACCTGTATTTTTATCTTTCCATGATTGGCTTGTTGCAAGACTTAATCTTGCAACGCTTTTTCCATTAACCATTTGCTTGATTTCAGGATCTGCGCCTAAACGACCAATTAAAAGTACTTTATTTAAACTTCCAGCCATAATATTTTAATATTTATTTTATTAGTTAATTAATTTATATCACAATTTTACTCTGAATATTAATTTTATTAGGCCAAAGCAACAAAAATTATGATTAAAAAGATAGTTATAAAGGGTGCAAAAGAACATAATTTAAAAAATATATCTTTAGAAATTCCAAAGGATAAATTTATTGTAATTACCGGACTATCTGGGTCAGGAAAATCTTCATTAGCGTTTGATACAATTTATGCAGAAGGTCAAAGAAGATATGTCGAAAGTTTATCTGCGTATGCGAGACAATTTTTAGATAAAATGAAAAAGCCAAATGTAGATCTTATTGAGGGATTAAGTCCTGCGATATCAATAGAACAAAAAAATACATCAAAGAATCCTAGATCGACAGTTGCAACAGTAACCGAGATTTATGATTATATGAGGGTGTTATATGCTAGAGCTGGTATTCCATATTCACCTTTCACCGGTAAACCAATAGAGTCACAAACAGTTAGTCAAATTGTAGATAAAATTAAAAAATTACCAAAAAAATCAACTATTTATCTTTATGCTCCTGTAGTTAGAGGAAGAAAAGGTGAATATAGAAAAGAGATTTTAAATTATAAAAAAAGAGGTTTTAGAAAAATCAAAATTGATGATATTTTATATGATATCGAAAAAGTTCCAGAGTTAAATAAGAAAATAAAACATGATATTTCAATACTTGTTGATAGAATAGTTCTTAACTCGTCTTTAGGAAATCGACTTGCAGAAGGTATAGAGACTTCAATACAGCTAGCTAATGGTCTTTTGTTTGTTGAATATGAAGATGAAACCTTACCAAAAAAGTTCAGAAAAATAGAAAAGTTAATTTTTTCAACAAAATTTGCATGTCCTGAAAGTGGATTTACCATAGAAGAAATTGAACCAAGATTATTTTCTTTCAATAGTCCATTTGGTGCTTGTGAGGAATGTGAGGGCATCGGAATAAAGCTTAATGTTGACCCAAATTTAGTTATTCCAAATGAGAAAAAAAGTATCGTTGATGGTGCGATCGAACCATGGGCAAAAACAACAACATTATATTATGCTCAAACATTAAGCTCTTTAGCTAAGCATTATGGATTTTCTCTAGAAGAAAAATGGTCAAAATTACCAAAAAAAATTAAAGATATTATCCTTTATGGGTCTGATGATGAGGAAATAAAATTTACATATGACGATGGTTACGAGAAATATTCACATAAAAAAACTTTTGAAGGTGTAATTAACAACTTAGAAAGAAGATACCTAGAGACAGATAGTGATTGGAAAAGAGAAGAAATTGCTCAATATCAATCAGATACCAAGTGTGAAAGGTGTAATGGTCATAGATTAAAAGATGAAGCATTATGCGTAAAAATTGATGGTCTTCACATCAGTGAGGTTACAGAAAAATCAATTTCAGATGCTGCAATATGGTTTGATAATTTAAAGAATAATTTAGACAAAAGACAAGTTAAAATCGCAGAACATATTTTAAAAGAAATTAACGAAAGATTAAATTTTTTACTTAATGTTGGTCTTGATTATCTAACTCTCTCAAGAGAGTCTGGAACTTTATCTGGTGGTGAAGCACAAAGAATAAGATTAGCTTCGCAAATCGGTTCTGGTTTAACTGGTGTTTTATATGTTTTAGATGAACCATCAATAGGTCTTCATCAAAAAGATAATGTAAAGCTTATCAATGCCTTAAAGAGATTAAGAGATTTAGGCAATACAGTTATCGTAGTTGAGCATGATACTGAAACAATGGAGAATGCAGATCATATAATTGATCTTGGACCTGAAGCTGGTAACAAAGGTGGTGAAGTTGTAGCGGCAGGTTCAATAAAAGAAATAAGTCAAAATCAAAATAGCATTACTGGAAAATATCTATCTAATAAATTTAAAATAAATGTGCCATCAAAAAGAAGATTAGCTAAGAATGGAAGATTTTTAGAAATTACAGGTGCAACCGGAAATAATCTTAATAATGTAAACTTAAAGATTCCATTAGGAAGTTTAACTTGTGTAACAGGAGTATCAGGTAGCGGAAAATCTACTCTTGTATTGCAGACGCTTTACAATGCTTTAAATCTTACATTAAACAATAATAAGTCTAGAAAAATTCCAAAGCCATTTAAAGGTTTTAAAGGAACAGAGTTGATTGATAAAATCATCGATATTGATCAATCACCTATTGGAAGAACCCCAAGATCTAATCCTGCTACTTATACAGGCGCCTTTGGTCCTATTAGAGACTGGTTTACAGGTTTACCTGAGTCAAAGTCTAGAGGTTATAAGCCTGGTAGATTTTCATTTAATGTTAAAGGTGGTAGATGTGAAGCATGTGAAGGTGATGGAGTGATAACCTATGAAATGCACTTTCTACCAGATGTTTATATTCAATGTGATGAATGCAAAGGCACTAGATACAATAGAGAAACCTTAGAAATCAAATTTAAAGACAAGAGTATTGCTGATGTTTTAAATATGACAGTCGATGAGGGGTGTGAATACTTTGAAAATATATCTAATATTAAAACAAAATTACTCACACTTAAGAAAGTTGGTTTAGGGTATATAAAAATTGGCCAACAAGCTACAACTTTATCAGGTGGTGAAGCTCAAAGAATTAAATTAGCTAAAGAGTTATCAAAAAGATCTACAGGAAGAACAATGTATATACTAGATGAACCAACTACCGGTTTACATCAACATGATATAAAAAAATTACTTGAAATTCTCCATACATTTGTAGCTTTAGGAAATACTGTTGTTGTAATTGAACATAATTTAGATGTTATAAAAACAGCAGATTATATTGTTGATATGGGACCTGAGGGTGGTGTCAAAGGTGGAAAAATTATCGCAGAGGGAAAGCCGGAGGAAATTTGTAAAATTAATGAGAGTTATACTGGAAAATTTTTGAAACAACTTTTAAATTAAAAAAAAATCATTGTTAAAGATAATCAAAATTAGTATATTTAGTTATGGATAAATTATTAGCTTCTCTACCAAGAACAATTCATGCTTCATTAGCATTAGCTGTAGTTGTTTTTATAGGATTGTTCTATCAAAATGACGGATTTAGTTTCGATAGACTCTTCTGGTCTTGGTTGACAAGATTTTTTCACGTCGTAGTAGCTATAATGTGGATAGGTCTTTTGTGGTATTTTAATTTCGTTCAAATTCCTAATATGGGTAAAATACCTGATGAACAAAAGCCAGCTATAGGTAAGGTAATTGCTCCAGCTGCTCTTTTTTATTTTAGATGGGCAGCAGCACTTACAATTCTGTCAGGATTTATACTAGCATGGTTAAATGGATATCTTCATGATGCTATGACTTTAAGTATAGGCTCAGGGGTGCCAAAACATACCGCAATTGGAATTGGGATGTGGTTGGGTGTAGTTATGGCTTTTAATGTGTGGTTTGTAATTTGGCCTAATCAGAAAAAAGCTTTAGGTATAGTAGAATGTGAACCTGAGGTAAAAGCAAAATCAGCTAAGACAGCTATGCTATTTTCAAGAACAAATACATTGTTATCATTACCGATGCTACTTTCAATGGTAGCAGCTCAAAATTTATATTAATTTTTATCTTCTCTAAGGACTGTTTTTTGAGACACATTGAGTCTAACTAGCACTGTATTTGCAATATAAATTGATGAATAGGTTCCAAAAATTACCCCGAATATCATAGCTAAAGAAAAACCTTTTAATACTTCACCACCAAAAAAGAATATTGAGAGTAAGGCTAATAGAGTTGTTACAGAAGTAATCAAAGTTCTAGATAAAGTTTCGTTTATAGAAATATTTGTTAATTCAAAAATTTTTATGTCTGAATATTTTCTTAAATTTTCTCTTACTCTATCAAAAATTACAACTGTATCGTTCATTGAATAACCAACTATTGTAAGCACAGCTGCAATTATTGAAAGATTAATCTCCAAACCTAATAAAGAAAAGAGACCAAGTGTAACAATAACGTCATGGAATAAAGCTGCTATGGCACCTAAGCTGAATTGCCATTCAAATCTTATCCAAATATAGACAAGCATCAAAAACAAAGCCACTGATATTGCAATAACACCTGATCTTAATAATTCAGCACTAACTTTAGGGCCAACATTTTCTACTCTTCTGAAATTGAAGCTGTTCCCGAATGATTTATCTAAATTCTTCTTAATTTCTTCAATTACATTTTTATTTTCATTATTTTCAAATTTAATTAAAAAATCAGTCTCATTACCAAAGTTTTTAACAGATACATCGCCCAAATTCATTTGACTTAAATTATCCCTTAGTGAGGAAACATTAATCTTACTGTCTGTAGATCTTAATTCAATAAGAGTTCCACCTTTAAAATCTATTCCAAAATTTAAACCTTTAAACGTAAGTAATAATAAAGAAACAATTACTAAAGATACTGAAAGAATATTAAATTTATTATAATATTTGTTAAAGGCTATCATCTAAATCAGTCCCTCTTTTTCTTTATTTTTCGATACATACAAAACGGTCAATAATCTTGCTATAAAATAGACAGTGAATAATGTTGTAAATATCCCAATTCCTAGTGTTAATGAAAAACCTTTAATTGGACCTGATCCCATAAAAAATAAAATAATTGCTGCTAATAAAGTGGTAATATTTGCATCCAATATAGCAGTTCTGGATTTTGTGTAACCGCTGTCAAATGCTATTAAATTATTTTTTTCACTTTTTAACTCTTCTTTAATTCTCTCAAAAATTAAAACATTTGCATCGACAGCCATACCTACTGTAAGAATTATTCCTGCTATACCAGGTAAGGTTAAAGTTGCCTCAAAAATAGTGAGTATTCCAACTAATATGAAAAGATTTAATATTAAAGCAATATTAGTGATGATTCCAAAGATTTTATATTTAACAAAAATATAAAGTTTGACCAATATAAAACCAATTAATAAAGCAATCATTCCTGCGTTTATAGAGTCCTGTCCTAAATCTGGACCAACAGTTCTTTCTTCAATAATATTTAGAGGGGCAGGTAATGCACCTGATCTTAAAAGTAAGGCAAGATCAGTTGCTGATTGAAATGTAAATCCTCCGCTAATTTGGCCAGAACCTGTAGCAATTGTGTCTCTGATAACTGGAGCACTAATAACTTTTCCATCTAAAACTATAGCTAATCTTTTACCAATACCTGTAGAGGTGGCTTTACCAAATCTTTTTGCTCCTACCCTATCCAGTGAAAAGGTCACAACAGTCTCATTGTTTTCTGTATCCATTCTTGGTTGAGCATCTAAAAGATTTTCACCACTTAGTATAATTCTTTTACTAACTATTGCTTCCTCGGTACCATCTTCAAATTCTAATTTTTCTGCTCCAAATGAGCCTTCGGTATCATTCGTAACAAATCTAAATGTTAAATTTGCAGTTTTTCCAAGTAAAGATTTTATTCTCATTGGATCATCTAAACCTGGTAACTCAACTAATATTCTATCATTACCTCTTTTTAAAATATTGGGTTCATTTGTACCGATCTCATCTATCCTTCTTCTAACTATTTCTAGCGCTTGATCTTGAGATGATGTTTTTAGATTAATAATTCCTTGCTTTGAGAAAGAAACCTTAAAAAAATTATTTTCCTCAACTATATCTAATTGATGTGATTTAAATCTTTGGTAATAAGGATTTAATTCACTTTCTTCTGACGCAAATTCATCCAAGATAGTCTGTTTTGAATTTTCATCTGAAGTAAATGATAAGGTTTGATTTGAAAGTTTAAAATTTGTAATTCTGATATTTTTTTCTTTAAAATAATTTCTTATCGTAACAGTGAAATTTTGAAGTTTTTGCTCGATTACTGGATCATTATCAATTTCCAGTAAAAGATAAGATCCTCCTTGTAGATCTAAACCTAAATTAATTTTTTTATTTAATATTTTGTTATCAAAATTAAAAAGGTTTGATAAAGCAAATATAATAAAAAGTAAGGAAATTAAAGTAATAAAAATAATTCTTAGTTTTGAAAAATATAACACTTTAAATTCAAAAAAATTATTTTTTTACTTCTTGAGAGTTCATTAGACTTTGAACACCAGTACCTCTAATCACCTCAACTGTCACGTTGTCAGCAATCTCTACTTCAATTTTATCATTATCTACAACTCTAGAAATCGTTCCCGTAATACCACCAGACGTTACAATTTTGTCACCTTTTTTTAAACTCTCAACCATGGCTTTATGTTCTTTAACTTTTTTTTGCTGAGGTCTTATTAAGAAAAAATAAAAAATAACAAAAATTAAAATTAATGGTATAAATTGTCCTATTCCTGCACTATCCATAAAACTCCTTAATTAAAATTGACTATTTATACTATCTAAAAGATTAAAACAACTTTATTTGACAGAAATTTTTTCCAAATTGTCCATATAAGGTCTTAAAACTTTTGGAATTATTATTGAGCCATCTTTTTGTTGATAATTTTCTAAAACTGCTATTAAAGTTCTACCCACAGCTAGACCACTCCCATTTAAAGTACCAACATAAAGAGTTTCTTTTTTCTGATTCTTATATCTTGCTTTCATTCTCACAGCTTGAAAAGTTGAACAAGATGAACAAGAAGAAATTTCTCTATATTTTTTCTCTGAAGGTAGCCAAACTTCAATGTCATAGGTTTTTTCAGCACTAAATCCCATGTCACCGCTGCATAAGATCATTTTTCTGTATGGTAATTCTAATAGATCTAAAATTGATGTTGCACATTTTGTCATCCTCTCAAGTTCTTCTAGGCATTTTTCTTGTTCGACGATACTAACCATTTCAACTTTGTAAAACTGATGCTGTCTAATCATACCTTTTGTATCTTTGCCATAACTACCTGCCTCTTTTCTGAAGCATGGTGTAGATGCAACAAATCTCATTGGTAGATCTTTTTGATTAATCATCTGATCTTTAACAATATTAGTTAAAATCACTTCTGCAGTAGGTATCAAAAACTTTCTTTCCCCATTATCATCTAGTTTGATTTCAAATTGATCATTTTCAAATTTAGGAAGTTGACCTGTACCAAACATTGTACTTTCTGAAGCGAATAAAGGTGGTGAAATTTCTTCATAACCATTTTTTAATATGTGCGTATCTAACATAAAATTTGAAATAGCCCTTTCTAATAAGGCCAGTTTATTTTTTACGAATACAAACCGTGCACCTGTAGTTTTAGTGGCTAGGTCAAAATCAAGCATTCCAAGTTTTTCACCTAATTCATAATGTGATAACGGTTTAAAATCAAAATTTGGTATTTGACCCGATTTCATTATTTCTACGTTATCATTTTCATCTTTTCCATTCGGAACATCTTTATGAGGAATATTTGGGATAAATGATAAAATTTTATCTAGTTGGTCTTTTATTATTTTTTGCTGCTTTGATATTTCGTCTATTTCATTTGAAATTTCTTTAGATTTTTTAAATAATTTTTCATCTTTAGATTTTGAAATTTCTTTCTTTTCATTTTCTAAAGACTCTTTTTTTTGGATAAAATTTCTATTTTTTATATCTAAGTCTTTAAGTTCATTAAAATCTATTTTAAGAAATCTACCTTTTAGCGCGTTTTTAAAATCATCGAAATTTTTTCTTATTTCCTTTAAGTTATGCATTAGAATCTTTAAATTTCTTATCCTCTATAAACTTTACAGAAAAAATTGATAATTCATATAAAATTAATAATGGAATTGCTAAACCAATTTGGGTTATAGGGTCAGGTGGTGTTAATAATGCTGCTGCTGCAAAAATTATAACTACAACGTATTTTCTTCTTTTCTTTAAAAATTCAGAATCAACAACACCAATTCTAGCTAGTAAACTTAAAACCACAGGTAATTGAAAACTTATACCAAAAGCGAAAATAAGTTTCATGACTAATGATAAATACTCATTTACCTTAGCTTCAAGTTGTATCGGTAAATTTGTGGATAAACCTGTGCTTTCAAATGATAAAAAAAACTTTATCGCTAAAGGCATTATCAAATAATAAACTAACATTCCTCCAAGAAAAAAAAGCACCGGAGTTAATATTAGATAAGGTAATATTGCATGTTTTTCATGTTTATATAAACCAGGCGCTATAAATTTCCAAATTTGCATAAGTATAAACGGGCAAGTGACAAAAAATGCTGTAAAGAAAGAAATCTTTAGATATGTTAAAAAGGTTTCTTGAAGAGCGGTAAATATTAATCGTCTGTCAGTTCCATCATCTTTAACGGCTTGAGCGAAAGGATCTACTAAAAAACCATATAAATGTTCTGCAAAAAAATAACATCCAACAAAAAAAACAATTAGAAAAATAAAACTATGTATAAGTCTTTTTCTTAGTTCAGCTAAATGGCTTACAAAACCACCCTCTTTATCATTCTGACTCATGTTTTTTTTCTTCTTTTTCTTCTATTTTATCATTTTCAATATCAATATTTGAAACTTCATTTTGGACATTATTGATATAATTCTTAATTGTACCAATCCAAGAGCCAACTTTTTTTAACATTATTGGGAAATCTTTTGGTCCAAGAACAACAATGGCTATTGCTACGATAATTAAAATCTCAAACCAACCAATAGTAGGCATGTGATTTAATCTTTTTTGTTATTATCTTGATTATCTTCGGAAATATTTTTAGGTTCGTTGTCATCAGTAACATCTGATGCCATACCTTTTTTAAAGCTCTTGATTCCTTTAGCAACATCTCCCATCAAACTTGAGATCTTACCTCTTCCAAAAAGTAAAACTACAAGTATAACAACAATTGCTATCTGCCAAATTCCTATGCTCATAGAAAAGTTATATATCTTTTACTCTCAATTTAAAAGTGACTTTTTTTAACCTAATTTATGAATTCTTATTTTTCTCCTCAGAGTCTAAAGTGCTGCTTAGCATTTCATCAATATTCGAATAAATATCCTCTTTTTTACCATCTTCTTTCTCTTTATAAAATTTACCAGTTCCAAAAATTGCATTATCAATATTTGTACTATCGATAAGACCAGCGGCACCCAATTCATCAACAGTTGGTAAATCGGATAACTTTTGAAGATTAAAATGACTTAAAAAATCATCAGTTGTAACATATTGAATTGGTTTTCCGGGGACATCTTTTCTACCACCTGGTTTTACCCAGTTTAACTCCATCAAAATTTCAAGAGTATTTGTGCCGAATGCAACACCTCTAATTTCTTCAATTTCAGCACGTGTTACTGGTTGATGATAAACAATGATTGCAAGTGTTTCAATTGCAGCTCTTGATAATTTTTTTTCAACAGTTTTTTCCTGTTTCATAATTTCAGAAAGATTTGGCGATGTTCTAAATGACCATTTTTTTGAGATACACACTAAATTAATACCTCGATTGGAATATTCGTTTTGTAATTTTAATAAAATTTTTTCAACATTAGTTTTTTTTGAAATCTTATTTTCTATAGTTTCAATATCAAGTGGCTCAGCAGCTGCAAAAACTATTGCTTCAATTTCTTTTTCAATTGAGGATAATTTATTAGGAAAATCAATAACATTATCTTTTTTTGTAATTTTTTTAATCATTATTTTTCCTTAATAAAAATATCATCAAATAAATTTTCTTGTTTAATCTTTAAATTACCTTCTTTAACAAGTTCAAGTGATCCTGCAAATATACCTGCTGTACCAGTTTTTTTGTACTTTGTAACACTCTTAAAATTTTTAGGTATCAAGTCCTCTAATTTTTTCCAATCTGTTAATTTTCCAAAAAAATCTCTGATTGTTTTAATCCCTTCTTCAGTTGTAAAAACAGGAAGTTTAGGAATATTTATTTTTTGAAAATCTTTAGTCATAATAATAGTTGAATATGTTTTTAGTAATTCAAATAAATTTACTTTAATTTCACTGTTATAAATGGGTCTAATGCCTGCCCTTACACCTCTTGTTCTGATTTCACGACCTAATCTTTTACGCTTTAACATTTGCTCTGATAATAATCTGATTAATTCTAATTTTTTAAGTTGGAGTTTTAATTTTTCTGCCACTTCTTGAACTTTAAACTCCTCCTCAGGTGTTCCAGGTAAAAGAAGTTTAGATTTCAAATAAGCAAGCCATGTGGCCATAAGTAAATACTCAGAGGCGGACTCTAGATTTAGATTTTTTTGGTTTGTTATAAAATCATGAAATTGATCTGCTAGTTTTGTAATAGAAATATTTTCTAAATTCACCTTTTGAGATTTTGCAAGGTCTAACAATATATCTAATGGACCGTTATAATTTTCAATATCAACACTAAAAAGTGAGGAATCATTTTCTGTCATAAGTGAATACTAACTTATTATCTTATAAAATTGTGATGTTTTTTTTATTACAAATTTGCTTATGAAAGGTGAATTTTGAGCAACAATTTCCATCTCATTTTGTTTGGCATTACAATGTAAAACAAGATCACAACCAGCATTAAACGCATTGATTGTATTTTCTTTAATTTTACCTTTTAAACTTTTCATCGATATATCGTCGGAAATCAAAATATTTTTAAAACCTATTTTATATCTTATTAATTTTATCATTTTCTTAGAATGCGTTACTGTATTTTTTAAATCGATCTTTTTGAATATGATATGAGCTGTCATTGCAAAAAAAGAATTTTTTCTTTTGAAAGGAAAAAAATCATTTTTTATTAAGTAATCTAAATTTTTATTAATTACGGGTGTAAAATGGTGACTATCAACTTTTGCTAAACCATGTCCTGGTATATGTTTAATAACAGTTCCTACGCCATTATTATGGTGATAGTTAATGCAATAATCACCAATTTTTGAAACTATTTTGGGATTACTAGAGAAAGATCTGTCTCCAATAATTGATGATGAACCTTTCTTTCTAAGATCTAAAACAGGACAAGTATTAATATTAACTCCTATCAATTTTAATAAATATGAAGTTTTATCAATAAATAGTTTATAAAAAAAATTAAATTCCTTAGGTTTTTTTATAAACTTTTTGCCAAAAAATTCAGAAGTTAGATTTTCAAAAGATATAATATTTTTAAGTCGGTTTACTCTACCACCTTCTTGATCAATTAAGATTGGATATTTATCGTCATTAAAGATCTTGCGTATAGACGTAGTTAATTGTTTTGCCTGTTTAATATCTTTTATGTTTCTAGTAAATAAAATTACTCCCCATGGCTTATATTTTCTAATAAAATTCTTTTCTCTAAGGTTAAGTTTTGTCGATTTAATTCCGATAATAAAAGATCTTCGATTATTCATTAATCAAGAAGTTTCCAAAAATTAAATTTTTTCTTTTTATCTTTATTAGATTTTTCTACATATTGAATGATGTCTTTAGTATCATTTTCTAAAACTGGCAATTTTTCAGAATAAATATCAATTTTTTTGTCAATATTACTCAAAGATCTAAAAGAATTTTTTTTATTATCATCTGAAAAATAATACTTACCTGTAAAAAAAATAAAAAAACTGATGAGTAATAAAAATATTAAATATTTAATCTCTTTTAGCATCACATTTTATCTGGCGTAGACACTCCAACTATATTCATCCCAGATTTTACTACATTGGAAATAGCTTTTAGAAAAATCAATTTATCATCAGTTATTTTTTTTTGATCATTGATAAATCTTTTGTCTGGATTTTCCTTACCTAAATTCCAATATGAATGAAATAAAGAGGCTAATTCATATAAATAAGTCGGTATTCTATGCGGCTCAAGCTTATTACAAGATACATCAATACACTTGGGCCATTCAGATAATTTTTTTAAGATTTTTATTTCATCCTTCGAATATTCAAAATCGTACTTAGTAATATCTAGATCTGATTTTAAATCTTTATCAAGATGTCTGTATACTGAACATATTCTCGCATAACAATATTGAACGTAATAAAGTGGGTTATCTTTTGATTTTTCTATAACGTTATCAAAATCAAAATCGAGTTCAACATCACTACTTCGATTTAACATTATAAATCTTGTTGCATCTTTTCCTACCTCATTAATTAAATCATCTATAGTTATATAGTCCCCTTTTCTTTTAGACATTTTAAAGGGTTTCTTATCTTTAATAAGTTTAACAAGTTGGCTAACTTTACAAATTAATCTATCTTTAGAGTTTGATAGAGCTTCGACAGATGATGAAATTCTTTTTATATAACCAGCATGATCTGCACCTAAAATATTAATAAGCCTATCAAATTTTCTGTCTAATTTATTTTTGTGGTATGCAACATCACTTGCAAAATAAGTCCAAGCGCCATCAGATTTTTGCAATGCTCTATCTTTGTCATCTCCAAAATCAGTCGATCGAAAAAGTAACTGCTCACGCTCAACCCAATTACTATCATCTTCACCTGCCGGTGCCTTTATTTTTCCTTTATAAACAAATTTGTTTTTTTGAAGAAATTCAACAACTTTTTCCACTTCTTGATTTTCAACTATTTTCTTTTCACTGACAAAGTTATCATGATTAATACCAAGACTTTTAAGATTACTTTTGATTAACTTTAATGCCTCGTTAATAGCTAAAGAAGTCAATTCTTGAGAAATTTTGTCAAAATTATTAAAATCAATATTTTTATTTGAGTTTAAAATGTTTTGAGCAAAGTCAATTAAATAGTCTCCAGGATATAAATCTTCATTATCTATTGGAAAAGGTTCATTAAAAGAAATCTCTCTTATTCTATAATAAACTGACTTTGTAAAATTTATAATCTGATTACCGTAGTCGTTTATATAATACTCTTTTGTAACTTTATTATTATTAAATAGTAAAAGATTAGCCATCACATCGCCTAATATTGCTCCTCTACAATGGCCAACATGTAAAGGGCCTGTTGGATTAGCAGATACAAATTCTATTAGGTAATTTCTTTTTATATTTTTATTTGTTCCAAAAGATTTAGAATTTTTAATCACCTCTTTAATAAAATTTGTCCAAAAAATAGGTTTAAATTTAATGTTGATAAAACCAGGTTTTACAACTGATATCTCTTCAATAAATTTATCCTCTTTTTTGATTTTTTTTGCCAAAATTGAAGCCAGATCTGATGGAGATTTATTATTAATCTTAGAAAGGACCATGGCTACATTGGTAGAAATATCACTATCAAATTTTGAAGGTGGAATTTCAGCAGTTATCCCGTTTAGTGAATCTGGTAAAATTAAATCTCCATTTGAAGATAGTGTTGAAAGGATTTCTTTTATTTTATCTAAATACTGTTCAAAAATATTCATTTAAAGTTTTTGTGAAGGTTGATTGCATATCTGTCTGTCATTCCTGATATAAAATCTGAAATTGCTCTATATTTATCCTTTGAGAGATGATCTTTTGAAATAAATTTTTTAGGGTTTTTTTGTATTTTATTAAACAGTTTTTTAATTATTAATTTGCCATTATCGTTTTTTTTCAGAACTGCATTATTATTATACATCTTTGTTTTTAAAAAAAATCTTATTTCATCCACAGAATCTTTGACTTTTTCAGAAAAATCTACCATTGTTAAATTTGCTTTAGTAATATCTTTATAATTTTTTATTTTATTAATCTTCAAATTAGTTTTGGTATTTTTAATTAAATCTCTAATCATTTGATCAATAGAATCTCTTATAATCTGATATGTTGCAATTTTATAGTTATGTTTGTTTATCTTTTTTTTATATTTTTTATAAATATCTTTAAAAAAGTTAATTTCAATTAACTCCTCTAGTTTAAATAAATTTGCATTTATACCATCTTGAATATCATGATTGTTATAAGCTATATCATCTGAAATAGCTGAAACTTGAGCCTCTAATGATGGATAAGTCTCAAAATTAATCTTATGATTGAATTTTTTTACCCCAATAAGACTATCAACTAAATCTAATTCATAAACAGGACCATTATGCTTAAGCAATCCCTCTAAGGTTTCAATTGAAAGATTTAATCCACTATACTTAAGATATTTATTCTCCAAAAACATAACCACACGAAGAGTTTGTAAATTATGATCAAAGCCTCCATAATCTTCCATACATTCATTAAGAGAGTCCTCGCCAGCATGACCAAAAGGTGGGTGGCCCAAATCATGTGCCAAACTTAAGGTTTCAGCTAGATCTTCATTCAATTCAAGATATCTTGCAATAGATCGCGCAATTTGAGCAACTTCCATTGAATGGGTTAATCTTGTTCTGTAATGATCACCTTCTGTGTTTACAAATACTTGTGTCTTGTGTTTGAGCCTTCGAAATGAGGCGCTGTGAACTATTCGATCTCTATCTCTTTGAAATGGCGATCTATATTTTGATACAGATTCTTTGAATATTCTTCCTTTGCTTTTAGTAAGAGCAATCTTTGAGTATTTTTTCATCCTTTAAAATTAAAATTTAAGTATTATATTAGTAATACCAGTGATCAATAATGATTAAAGAAATTAAATTTACTGATAAGGCTCTAAAACAGATCAATGTTTTGCTGTCTAAAAAAGACAAAGGGTCGTTTTTTAGAATCGCTATCAAAGGTGGTGGTTGCTCAGGCTTCCAATATGAATTTACTTTTGACAAAGAAAAAGCAGCCGATGATTTAAATTATGAAAATATATTGATAGATAAAACCTCTGCAGATTTATTAAAAGGATCAGAAATAGACTATGTTTCTGAATTAATTGGTGAACAATTCAAAATAACTAATCCGCAAACCAAATCTTCTTGTGGTTGTGGTGTTTCGTTTTCTCTTTAATGATTATTACCTCGTGGAATGTAAATTCTGTGCGAGCACGTATTGAAAATATCAAAAGTTATCTACTAAAATACAAACCTGATGTTGTTATGATGCAAGAAATTAAAACTGAGGATGTAAACTTTCCTTATGATGATTTTTCCTCAATGGACTATGAAAGTCATGTATTTGGTCAAAAAAGTTACAATGGTGTTGCTATTATTTCAAAAGGAAAATTAAAAAATGTTAAAACTGACTTAATCAAAGATAAACTAAAACAATCAAGAATAATCTCAGCTGAACTTGAACACAAAAAGAAAAATATTCAATTAATTAATATCTATACACCAAATGGTAATCCTGTTGATACTGAAAAATATGATTACAAAAAAAAATGGCTTGATGATTTAATTAAACAATTAAAAGCTTTAACCAAAAAAAATCAAAATATAATTCTTGGTGGTGATTTTAATATTATTCCTGCAGCTGAGGATGTCTATAATCCAAAAAGCTTTGAAGATGATGCTCTATTTAGATTAGAAATAAGAAAAAAATTAAGAGAAATGATTAATCTAGGATTTAATGATGTTTATAGACATTTTAATGAAACTAAAGAAGGATATACTTTTTGGGATTATATGAGAGGTGCATGGCAAAAGAACAATGGAATGAGAATTGATCACTTTTTAGTTTCAAATTCTTTAATAGACCAAGTTAAAAGTATTAATATTAATAAAGATCCAAGAGGCCGTGAAAAACCTTCAGACCATACCCCAATAGAAATTACTTTAGCTTAAAGATTTTATTTTATTAACCAGCTCTTCGTTAATATTTCGAGGGCCCTTATTTAATCTATTTTTATGTCTTCTTTCCCCTGGAAGTCTAACTCCCTCGAACGATTTCATTTTATTAAAAAATTCATCAGCATGTTTCTGCCAATCGGTCCCAGAGGTTTTATCAGGTGAGATTGCGAGAATAAATTCTCCGCCACTGGGAGGTCCGCCGTCATTATTATCTTTTGCAGCTGTCTCAAAACTAAAATTATCACCAACTAATGCGCCAGCCATTAATTCTACCATCATTGCTATGGCAGAACCTTTATATCCCCCAAAAGGAAGTAATACACCTCCATCCGCTATTGCTCCTGGGTCAGTTGTTTCTTTACCATCCTTAGTTAAACCAGTTCCAAGTGGAACTTTATGCCCTTCTCTTTTAGCAACTTGAACTTCACCCATTGCCATTGATGCAGTTGCCATATCGTAAACTACAGGAGTTTTTCCTGGTCGTGGCCATGCAAAAGAAATTGGATTTGTTCCAAACAAGGGTTTGATAGCTCCAGCGGGTGCTACAGCAGGCTTGTAGGATGTGCAAGCGAAGGCAACTAAACCTTCCTCTGCTAATTTTTCTGTTTCAGGCCACATCGCAGCCATATGATGAGAATTATTTATAGCAAGTACGGCCACTCCATTTTCTTTTGCAGCTTTTGCTAATTCAGGTAATCCTTTATTTAAAACTACAGGGGCTAAACAATTATTCCCTTGAACTTTTATTACTGATGCTGAAATTTTTTTTACCTCAGGTTTTCCTTTACCATTAATTTTTCCACTTTTTAGACCACTCACATATGCAGGCAACCTGAACAAACCATGAGATAAAGATCCATCTCTTTCAGCATTTCTTATTAAATCAGAGAGAATAGATGCTGTTTCATCATCACAGCCATTAGCTAGTAAAGTCTTTTTAGCTAAATCAAAAATTTCATCTAATGTGAGGGAAACGGTACTCATCCCAATATTAGATATTATTAATAGTTAAAGATCAATTTTTATTTAACAGCCTTTAAAAGATTTAGACATATTGCCAATTAAATCGAAGTATAGATCTTTGCCAGGGTTAAGTGTTGCCCCTAATGGATCAATTACGCCTGTTGCAACGTTAGTATCTTTTGCTACAGCCTTAATAATATCAGGGTTAAACTGTGGCTCTGAAAATATACAACTTACTTTATCATGCTCAATTACTTCTCTAATTTCAGCCAATTGCTCAGCACCGGGCATAACATCTGTATTTACTGTAAATGCGCCTAAAATATTAACACCAAATCTCTCTTCAAAATATTGATACGCATCATGGAATACTATTGATTTAAAATCTTTATTTAATTCAGATTTTACTTTCTTAGTTAACTTATCTAAATCTTTATGTGCTTTTTTTAAATTTTCTTTATATTTGTCAGTATTTTTTGGATCATTCTCAATCAAGTGCTCTGCCATTTCGCTTAAAATAACTTTTGCATTCATTGGATCTAACCAAATGTGCGGATCGTACTCGCCATGAGCATGTCCTTCATGTCCATGGCCGTGATCATCATGGTCGTCTTCTTTATGACTTTCTTTGTCATGATCATGTTCGTCATGACCATGTTCTTTCTCTTTTTTATCATGATCGTGGTCATCATGATCGTCTTCTTTTTTAGCATGATCATCATGATCATCCTCTTTATGACCATGATCGTCATGACCTTCAAAAATATTTCTTTCTCTAAACTTAAGTTTGGTTATCCCTTTAATTTCCATTAATTCAATTTTTTCAGCTTTTTTTGCAATAGATTTTAATGGTTTTTCTAAAAAACTTTCTATGTCTTCACCTACCCAAAAAATAATATCTGCATTTTGGATCATTTTTGCATGCGATGGTTTAAGTGCAAATCCATGAGGTGATGCGTAGCCATCAACTATTAAATCTGGTTTACCAATACCGTCCATCAAATAGCTTGCGAGTGAATGAATTGGTTTTATTGATGCTACTACCTTAACTTCAGCATTAACAGGTGAAAAAATTGTTAGGAATGATAAAAGTGATATTAATAATGGGATTTTTTTAATAGTTTTCATAGTTTAATTTTTTTAGTTGTTATAATATAACACTATGTAATAATATAACGTTTATAAGTCAAGTGATATAATGAATGCTAATCAAAATATATTGGTCAAATTAAAAGACGCTGGTTTTAAAATAAACGATAAATGGCTCGTTCAAGGAGTTTCCCTTCAAGTTGAAAAAGGTAAAATAGTTACTTTAATAGGACCTAATGGATCAGGAAAAAGTACAACGGCTAAAATTGCTTTAGGAATTTATAAAAAAATTGAGGGAGAAGTAGAAAAATACACAAATAAAATTGGTTATGTTCCACAAAAAATTTCAATTGATTGGACTTTACCACTTAGGGTCAATGATTTTATGGTATTAACTGAAAGTTTAAAAAATGAAATGATTGATGAGGCACTATCATTAACTGGCGTTATTCATTTAAAAGATAAAAATTTAGGTGATTTATCGGGTGGTGAATTTCAAAGAGTATTGCTAGCAAGAGCTATTTCAAAAAAACCAGAATTGTTAGTTCTTGATGAGCCAGTTCAAGGTGTAGATTTTACAGGTGAGATAGCTTTATATGAACTTATAAAGAAAATTTCTGATGAATTGAATTGTGGTATCTTATTAATTTCTCATGATTTACATACTGTAATGAGTGCTACAGACCATGTTGTTTGCTTAAATGGTCATGTATGTTGCTCAGGGACACCCATGGATGTCGCAAAAAATAATGAATATAAGGCTTTGTTTGGTGAACAAGCTTCACAGATATTATCAAGATATGAACATAGACATGATCATATTCATACTGATGAGGGTAAAATTAAGAAAAATTAAATGTTCGACGATTTTTTTATAAGAGCATTGGTTGCTGGAATTGGAGTTGCTTTCGTTACAGGGCCTCTTGGTTGTTTTGTAATTTGGAGAAGATTATCTTATTTTGGTGATACGTTAGCCCATTCGGCTTTATTGGGAGTAACATTAGCATTTACAATGGAATTTAATATTGCGTTATCTGTGTTTATAATCTCATCTTTAATTGCTTTAACATTAATACAACTTCAAAAAAGAACTAATCTTCCAGGAGATGCTTTATTAGGGCTTTTAGCTCACTCATCTTTAGCCGTAGGACTTGTTGTTATTGGTTTCTTAACATTTATCAGATTTGACATTATGGGATTATTATTTGGAGATATATTAGCTGTTACAGTTGATGATCTATTAATAATTTGGGTTGGAGGAGCAGTAATTCTGTTAATTTTGAAATTAATTTGGAAACCTTTATTCGCATCCACAGTAAACTATGAGTTAGCTGAAGCAGAAGGTTTAAATCCTGATAGAGCAAAAGCAATATTCACAATATTGATGGCTGCAATTATTGCTATATCAATTAAAATGGTTGGTTTGTTATTAATAACAGGAATGCTAATCATACCAGCTGCAATGGCTAGAAATATTTCGTCTAGTCCACAAAGAATGGTTATCTATTCAATCATTGGAGGTCTTCTGTCAGTAATTTTAGGATTATTTACATCCTTGGAATTTAATACCTCCTCGGGTCCATCAATTATAACGGCAGCATTATTTTTGTTCATACTTTCATTATTTAATATCAAACAATCAATTAAATTGAAAAACTAATGAGGAATCAGTAAAATGAATAAAATGCACAAAGAACATAATCTTACAAAAAATCAGAAAATTATTTTTGATTTAATTGATAAATCACCTCAGCCACTTAAGGCCTACTCAATACTCTATAATGTTCAAAAAAAAGGTATTAAAGCTCCACTGCAAGTTTATCGAGCATTAGATAAGTTAGTCGAAATAGGTAAAATTCATAAAATTGAAAGTAGAAATGCCTTTATTGCATGTCATAACTCAAGTTGTCAGGTGGCTAAAGCTACTGCGTTTTCAATCTGTGAGATTTGTGAAAAAGTAACAGAAATAAGTAGCGCAGGTCTTTCCAAATACTTAGCAAATTTTAAAGACAAAGATGGTATGAAATACAGTAAATATAATCTTGAGTTTTTTGGTTTATGCAAAAAATGCACACTTAAATAAAATCATATCATTAATGATATTTTTTTAATAAAGTTATATCATTAATGATATTTTTTACCTTAAAGATTGTTCTTGCTGCAATTATAATTGCCCTTGCTAGTTGGCTTTCGGGTCAAAATCCAAAACTTGCAGGTTTTATTATTGCTTTGCCTCTTGTATCACTCATAGCTATAGCTTTTTCCTACTATGAGCATAATGATATAGAAAAAACAATTCTTTTTACTAAGAGCATACTGGTGGCGGTGCCTGTGAGTTATTTATTTTTTTTACCCTTCTTTTTTGCAAAATCATTTAATATGAATTTCTTCCTAATTTATGGCACAGGCTTAGGATTTATAGTTGTTGGTTTTTTTATTCATAAATATATAACTAATTTTCTCTAATACTGTTACACCTTAATAAATTTGTAACATTGATGTAATAATTAATAAAAAGGAGAAAATATGTTTATAAAAAAATATCTAAAGTGGATCAGTACTTTTTTAGTTTTATTAGGAATACTTCTTAC
Organism: uncultured Pelagibacteraceae bacterium; assembly: GCA_902537665.1. Taxonomy (GTDB): domain Bacteria; phylum Pseudomonadota; class Alphaproteobacteria; order Pelagibacterales; family Pelagibacteraceae; genus Pelagibacter. The sequence continues at coordinate 21,752 of CACBCE010000010.1, read as the reverse complement.
AAACTTAAATATATATCCATTAAATATATATTTTCATGGATTAGGAGTTGTTGGATGGACTATCGCTGGATTTGTTAGCAAAGATAAAGCAATACTAACTAATTTTGGATTACAAATACCATTGTTCTTAGTAGGGATTTATAAAATAATTATTTAAATTAAAGAATAACCTGAGGCTCTAACTGTTCGAATCAACTCTTTTTTACCCTCAATATTGATTGATTGTCTTAGTCTTCTTATATGAACGTCAATGGTTCTACTTTCTACATTTACATTATTAGGCCAAACAGTTTCTAAAATTTGATCTCGTGAATAAACTCTTTTGGGATTTGTTAAGAAAAATTCTAATAATCTAAATTCTGTAGGGCCAAGTTGAATTTCTTTATCTGATCTAAAAACTCTTTTTTCTATTCTATCTAATTTTAAATCTTCAAATATTAATACATTTGCAACAACTTTAGGATCAGATCTTCTTAGAACAGCTTTTATTCGAGCAGAAAGCTCATTAAAACTGAATGGTTTTGTAACATAATCATCTACACCACTTTCAAGACCTTTTACCTTGTCTTCTTCCTCACCTTTGGCTGTAAGCATAATGATAGGAAGGCTCTTAAAATTACTGTCTCTTCTAATATTTTTACAGATATCTATCCCTGATAAATCTGGTAGCATCCAATCTAATAAGAGAAGATTAGGTTCAAATTTTTTTAACTCTTTTAAACCTTCATTTCCATTTAATGATGAAGAGACAACAAAACCTTCTTTTTCTAGATTATGTTGGACTAATTGAACTATTGAAGCTTCATCTTCAATAATAAAAATTTTTCCTTTCATCAAATTATTCTTGGATTACTTTACCCTTTGGTCTACTACCTTTTAGATATTCACCCTTTACTAAATAACATACTGTTTCAGCAATATTAGTTATATGATCGCCTGCTCTTTCCAAGTTTTTTGTAGCAAAAATTAAATGCGTTGAAAAATCTAAGTTTTTTTTATCTTTAGATAAAAAATCTATTACACTTTCCATTGCGATATAAGTTAAGTCATCAACTTGTTCATCTTTTTCCCAAACTTCTTTAGCTTTATCAAAGTTTTTGTTCACATAACTATCAAGAACATCAGTTAATTGTTTCATAACAAGCTCTCCAAGTCTTTTCAAATTTCCTAATAATTCATCAGGTAAATCTAGTGGTAAAGGTTTAACTTTTTTCGCATTACTCTTTGAAAGATCTCCTATTCTTTCTAAATCTTGAGAGATTTTTAATGAACTTATAGTTTCTCTTAAATCAATTGCCATAGGTGCTCTTTTAACTAGTAAATTCATTATTTGAGTATCTATTTTAGATCTAAATTTGTTAATTTCTTCATCACTTTTAATAATTTTATCAATTGAGTCCTTATCAACTTTAATCACCGCATCCATTGCATCACTTAATTGTGACTCGGTTAAGCTACCCATTTTAATTAACGAGTCTTTAAGGAATTGAAGTTCTTCTTCGTAAGACTTTACTGTATGTTCATTGCTCATAATTTATCCAAATCTACCTGTAATATAGTCTTGTGTCATTTTATTGTCAGGATTTTTAAAAATTTTCTCAGTTTTTCCAACTTCAATTAACTTTCCTAGGTGAAAAAACCCTGTTTTTTGTGAAACACGTACAGCCTGAGCCATTGAGTGTGTCACTATAACAATCGTATAAGTTTTTTTTAATTCATCAATTAATTCCTCAATTTTTGCAGTAGCAATTGGGTCTAATGCTGAACATGGTTCATCCATTAAGATCACTTCAGGATTAACAGATATAGCTCTCGCTATACAAAGTCTTTGTTGCTGCCCTCCAGATAAACTTGTGCCTGGTTCATCAAGTCTATCTTTAACTTCTTCCCATAATGCAGATTTTTTTAAACTATTTTCAACAATTTGATCTAATTCGCTTTTGGTTTCACCTTTTCCATGAATTTTAGGACCATACGAAATATTATCATATATACTTTTTGGAAAAGGATTTGGCTTTTGAAAAACCATTCCAACTCTTTCTCTCAATGAGACAACGTCTAAATCTTTATCATTAATATTCATACCATCCATTTCGATATTTCCAGTAACTTTACAAATATCAATAACATCATTCATTCTATTAATGCATCTTATGAAAGTTGATTTACCACATCCTGATGGACCAATTAATGCAGTTACCTCTTTTTCATTCAAATCTAAATTCACATCAAATAATGCTTGTTTATCACCATAATAAACATTCAAGTTTTTTGATTTTATTTTAATGTTGCTCATTTAGTTCCATCGTTTTTCAAATTTTTGTCTCAAGTAAACTGCAATAAAATTCATTACAATTAAAAAGCTTAAAAGCATCATAATAGTTGCTGAGGTTTTTTCAACAAAACCTCTTTCTGCAGACTCAGACCATAAATACACTTGAACAGGCAAAGAAGATGATGGATCAACTGGACTTGACGGTATGTCAACAACAAAAGCTACCATTCCAATTAATATAAGTGGTGCTGTTTCACCTAATGCTTGAGCTAATCCGATTATAGTTCCTGACAAAGTGCCAGGTAGTGCTAACGGCACTACATGATGAAAAACAGATTGAAATTTAGATGCACCAACTGCTAGAGCGCCCTCTCTTATTGAAGGTGGAACAGCTTTTAATGAAGCTCTACATGGAATAATAATTCTTGGTAAAGTCATTAGCGCTAAAGTTATTCCAGCAACTAATGGTGTTGATCTCGGTAATTGGATAGTTGCAAGTAAAATTTGTAAAGCAAGCAAACCGTAAACAATAGATGGCACTGCTGCTAAATTATTTATATTAATTTCAATAAAATCTGTAATTTTATTTTTTGGAGCGAACTCTTCCAAGTAAATCGACGCTAGAACAGCCACTGGAAAAGCTAGTAATAAACAAATTAAAATACTATAAAATGATCCAACTAGAGCTCCACCTATACCTGCTAATTCTGGATCTCTAGAGTCACCATTGTTAAAGAAATAATTGTTAAAATTTTTACTTATCTTTTTATTTTCAACAAAATAATCATAAATAACTAATTGAAAGTCAGAAATTCTTCTTCTTTCTTCGGGTAAATCTCTTGGATAATTACCTTTATGTAATTGATCAATGTCATCAGAAGCTGTTAGATCTAATGTGATTGTTTTACCTATTAAGTTATTTTCATTTAAAAAAGCTTTTTTAATCTCAATTTCAGCGTCACCACTAAATAGTTTTAATAATTCATCTTCCTCATCTCTATCTTTTGCTGGATAAGCCTTTATTAAATTTTCGATCATTATATCGTAAAAATCAGCTTCCATTATTTCTTCTTGGGATGCACCGTTTTGAATTTCTAGTAATTCCTGATCAAAGAAAACTTCAGTGGTAATTACTGTTTTTTTAAAGGCTGAACTTCCTTTTGAGAAAATATTTTGAACTAGAATAACAACAAACAACAAAGCAACAAAGATAGATGTTAATCCGTAAAATCTAAATCTTTTTTCTGCTCGATGTCTTTTTTTTAATCTTTCTTCTTTAGTCATACTTCTCTCTATATTTTTTGACTGCTCTTTGAGCGATATAATTCAATATTAATGTTGCTATAAATAATGTAAGTCCTAAAGCAAAAGCAGATTGAGTTTTCGGACTATCAAATTCCTGGTCACCAACAAGTATCATTACAATTTGAGTTGTGATTGTTGTAGTAGACTCTAAAGGATTAATTGTAAGATTTGCAGCAAGGCCAGCTGCCATGACAACTATCATTGTTTCACCTATCGCTCTTGATACTGCTAATAGAACTGATCCTATTATCCCTGGAAGAGCCGCAGGTATCACGACTTGTTTAATTGTTTCTGATTTAGTGGCTCCTACAGCATATGAACCGTCTCTTAATGATTGTGGTACAGAATTAATTACGTCATCAGATAAAGATGAAACATAAGGAATGATCATTATTCCCATAATTAATCCTGCAGCTAAAGCACTTTCAGATGAAACAGTTAATCCTAAATTTTCACCTACTTGTCTAAAAAAAGGTCCAACAGTTAATGCAGCAAAGAAACCATAAACTACAGTTGGTATTCCTGCTAAAATTTCAATAATTGGTTTTGAAATTCTTCTTACTTTAATTGAAGCATATTCAGCCATGTAAATTCCTGAAAATAGACCAATAGGAACAGCTACTAACATTGCAATAAAAGCTATGAAAGATGTACCTGCAATTAATGGAATAAAGCCAAAAGCATCTTTTAATTCTTCAAATTCAGCTGCAGTTATTGAGGAGGCATCTCTAACAAAGGCTCTTTGAGGACTCCAATTTGTACCAAATAAATAATCGAAAACATTAATGACTGAAAAAAACTTTATACTTTCAAAAAGTAGTGAAAATATTATTCCGAGAGTAGTTAAAATTGCTATTAAGGAAGATACAAACAATAAACCTTTTAATATAATTTCCACATCGTCTCTAGCTTTATTATTATTCTTTATTTTTTTTAAAGAGTAAATAACTGAGGCTATAATTATACCAAAAATTAAAACTACTTTTGAATTAGTAAAAAGATTTATAAATTTTGCATACGCAAGAGCACTTTCTCTCAATATACTGTCTATATCTCCAAAATAAGTACCTAAATGAATAGCTTTAATTTTTTCATATATTAAATTTGCTTCATTTTTATCGCTAAAAATTGCACCTTGATTTGCAGCTGTTTCAATGATTATAGATTTAATAATTACGGGTTCAAATAATGACCAGACTAATAAAAATACTAATGCTGGTATTGAACACCATAAAACAAGATAATAACCATAAAATTTTGGTAGAGCATTTAATTTGATATTATCTTTTATAGAAATGGTTTTAGTTTTTGATTTTCCATAGAAAAACAGAGAGACAGAAAATATAGTGATTAAAAATATTAGAACGATGTTCATTCGCCCTGAGTGATATATTTTTAATGTTACAGAAATATTACAAATTAAATCTAAGATTGAATCAAAAAAAAAGGCCAGTTATTACTGGCCTTTTTTTGGGGATAAATGAAACTTATTTTAACTTGATTGTATTCAGATCTACTGCAGCAGTTCTAGTAACTTTGTATTTATCTGAAGCTAAAGGAACAAGTCCTATTTCAGCTAAATAACCTCTGTTACTCATTGCTTTTTTTGAGGTAAATTCTTTGAGAAACTCTTTAATGCCTGGAATTACTCCAATGTGAGCTTTTTTTACATAAAAGAACAATGGTCTTGCAATTGGATAAGAATAGTCCTGGATACCTTCTAATGATGGCTGAACACCATTAATAGATGATGCTTTGATTTTATCCTTGTTGGCAACTAAGTAACTATAACCAAAAAAACCAAATGCATCAGGATTAGATGATAGTTTTTGTACAATTAAAGTATCATTTTCGCCAGCCTCAACAGCGTATCCATCTTCCCTAATTTTAGCACATTCTTTTTTAGCTTTTTTACCTTCAGCATCATAAAGAGATTTGGCTGTTTTAGTGCATCCTTTAACCATAACTAATGAATTCCATGCATCTCTAGTACCTGATGTTGGAGGTGCAACTAATATTTCAATCTTTTTATTTGGAAGACTGGAGTCTATATCACTCCAATTTTTATATGGATTTTCAACAAGTTTTCCATCAATGTCTACTTTAGATGCTAAAGCTCTCCATAATTGTTCTTTTGTAAAATCTGCATCTGGAGCATTCACTGAGTGTGCAAATGAAATACCGTCATTGCCTATTACTATTTCAATAATTTCAGCTACTCCGTTTTTCTCACATAAAGCTTTTTCTTTAGTTTTAATTGCTCTTGATGCATTTGTTATATCAGGATGATTTGCTCCTACACCTGCGCAGAACAATTTCATTCCACCACCAGTACCTGTACTTTCGATTACTGGTGTCTTGAATTTTCCACCTTTACCAAACTTTTCAGCTACAACTGTAGCATATGGGTAAACAGTAGAAGAACCTACAATTTTTATTTGATCTCTTGCGTGACTAGTTGTTGTAAAACTAAGTACTAAAAGAAACCCTAATAAAATTTTTACTAATCTATTCATATTTCTCCTTTTTTAGATTCGTTATGCATCATCAATTAAATCTGAATCTTAAATATTTTATTAAAGGAAAGTTAAAGTTTTGTTACAAAGGCTAACTTTTTAGTTGAATTAAATTGAATTAAATTTCAAATCTATAGTAGTTCCTTGATTTTCCTCACTATTAATAATCATTTCGCCTCTATGTTGAGAAACAAGATGTTTAACAATAGCTAGTCCTAAACCCGTACCTCCAACACTCCGACTTTTACTAGGATCAACAGTGAAAAATCTTTCTGTGATTCTATGAATAAATTCTTTGGGAATTCCTATACCTTGATCTGATATAGAGACAATATTTAAATCACCCTCTTTTTTCGTGGCGATTTTAATTTCTTTACCCTTCTCACTATATTTAATTGAATTATCAATAAGGTTAGTAAAAATTTCTATTAATTTATCCCGATCACCAATAATTTTGAAATTCTCAGTTTTTTGCAGATTCAAATTAATGTTATCTTTTTTAACAATGTTTTCATAAGTCTTCATCACGTAACTAAGCACTTCTATTAAATCTATTTCGTGTGTAGGCCTTATGTGTTCTTGCAGCTCAATTTTCGATAGAGATAACAAATCTCTTATTAAATTTTCCATTCTTTCAGATTGAGAGCTCATTACTGGTAATAAATTAGTAACTTCTGAGTTTTTTTTTAAATCTGCATTATTTTCAAATGTCTCAAGTCCCATTTTAATAGATTGCAATGGAGTTCTAAGTTCGTGGGAAACATTTGCAACAAAGTCTGATTTTAATTGTTGAAATTTGTGAAATTCTGTTAAATCTCTCATAAAAAGCAAGCAAGATGGCTCATCAAAGAATAAATTACTATTATCTTGGTAAATTGTTACATTCATTCTAAGAACTGAAGGGTTTCGTAGCTCTATTTCAAGATCATTAGAATTTTCTCCATTGAAAGCTTTCTCAATTGAACTTAGCAAGTCAGGATTTCTTAAAAAACCACTTATATTTTCATTCAACTTTGTTTGAAATCTTTTACTGGCTGAACTATTGCTAAATATTATTTCCTTAGATTTGTTTAAAATTATAATTCCCTCTGGAATGTAATTTAAAAGATTATAAATAGTTTCTCTATATTTCTTACTTTCATCCTCATCTAACTTTTTATCTTCAATTTTAACTTCAGTATTAATACCTAAGACTCTTTCTTTTTTTAAAAGAAAAAATAACAAAATAGCTATTATGATTAACAAAACAAATGTTAAAAGTTCCATAAACTAATTTACTCTTCCGTACACATCCTGAAATCTTACAATATCTGTTTCTTTTAAAATTGAGCCTAATTGTGCTTCAATAATTTTCACTGGTTTTTTATATGGGTTTTCTATTCTATGGATTGCACCTAATGGAATAAAAATTGTTTCATCAGGTTTCATTGTAAAATATTTCTTATTTAATGTAATTTTAGGTTTACCATGAGTAACTACCCAGTGTTCAGCTCTATGATGATGTTTTTGAAGACTTAATATACCTTTTGGTTTTACATATAATTCTTTAATTAAAAATTCCTTACCATTAAATAGATTTACATAACTACCCCAAGGTCTATGAAATACATTTTTCTTTTTAAAGTATTGTCTTTTATTTCTTCCATACATCTTACAGATTTCTTTCCAAGAACCTAAATCAGACCATGGAATATCTAATTTGATCGCATTTATATCTTTAGTTTTTTCTAATATTGCATAGTCAAAAGACTTAGCTGCTGCTTTGGTGAATGCTTGTTTGTTTAAATAATACACATTACTTTTATATTTTGCTTTTGTTACAGCTTTATTACAATTTCGGTAAATATTTGGTTGGTATTTCTTAAAATTGTTAATTATTGAATCTTTTCTCAAATAAAACATTCCAGAATTCCAATAACCTTTTTTACTAATTATTTGTTTAGCTTTAGCCTCTTTTGGTTTTTCTATAAATCTAGTTACTTTAGTATTTTTTGTTAAAAAATAGCCAAACTCACTTGAAGGCATTGTGGGCTTAATTCCAAAGATAAAGATATTATTATGATTAAGTCTCTTTCGGTTTTTTTTTATAGCTTTATTAAATAAAGCAACCTTCTCTATCAAATGATCAGCAGCCAAGAACATTAAAGGTTGTTCGCTAGGTATATCCTTTATTAATGCCGTACTTAAAATAGCTGGTGCGGTATTTCTTTTAGCTGGTTCTAAAACTATCTTAAATTTTCTTATTTTGTGTTTCTTTAAGTGTTGCTTTACTTGTTTTAAATATTTTGCATTAGTACTTATAATTGGAGCATCATATATCGATGCTTTAACTCTCTCTAAAGTTTTACCCAACAAAGTCCAATTACCAAAATCTATAAATTGTTTTGCTTGATGTTTTTTAGCTTTTGGCCAAAGTCTTGTTCCAGCGCCACCACATAAAATAACCGGGCGAATTTTCATCAAATTTTTGAATAATCCTTAACTTCGTTTTTCTTACCTGGATGTGTTGGTGCTCCTAAATATGCAGGTCCTACAGTTTGTGCGTATTTCCAAAGAGTTCCTGATCCAAAATCAGATTTTCTAGCTTTCCATTTTCGTCTTCTTGAAGCTAATTGTGCTCTAGTTAATCGAACATTAATTGTTCCTTTCTTAGCATTAATATCAATAATATCTCCATTCCTTAATAGAGCGATAGGTCCACCTAATGCAGCCTCTGGTCCTACGTGACCTACACAAAATCCCCGGGTTGCTCCAGAGAAACGTCCATCAGTTATTAAGGCAACTTTTTCTCCTTTACCTTGACCATAAATTGCACCTGTTGTTGAAAGCATTTCTCTCATACCTGGTCCACCAACGGGTCCTTCATATCTAATAATAATTACATCACCATCATTATATTTTCTGCTTTGAACCGCTTTCATTGCACTTTCTTCATTATCAAAACATCTTGCTCTTCCAGTAAACTGTAATTTTTTAAGTCCAGCAATTTTAACAATTCCACCTTCAGGAGCTAAGTTTCCTTTTAAACCAACTACACCACCTGTTGGAGATAATGGATTTTTAAATGATCTCATTACTTTTTGTTTAGGATTAAATTTAATTCCCTTTAAATTTTCTTTCATTGTTTTACCTGTTACAGTCATACAATCTCCATGAATATATCCACCTTCATAAAGAGTTTTTAAAAGCATTGGTACCCCACCTGCTAACCACATATCTTTAGCAACATATTTTCCACCTGGTTTTAAGTCGGCAAGATATGGAGTTCTTTTAAATATTTTCGCAACATCCATTAAATCAAATTTGATACCTGCTTCATTTGCTATTGCTGGAAGATGTAAACCTGCATTGGTTGATCCACCTGTTGCAGCAACAATTGTTGCAGCATTTTCCAAAGCTTTTCTTGTAACTATATCTCTTGGTTTAATTTTTTTAGCTAACAATTCCATAACCATTCGCCCACTTGCTTTTGCATATTTATCTCTTTCTTCGTATGGCGCTGGTGTTCCAGCAGAGTAAGGTAATGCTAAACCTATTGCTTCAGATACACAGGCCATAGTATTTGCAGTAAATTGACCACCACAAGCTCCTGCTGTTGGACATGCAACTAATTCTAATTTTCTTAATTCTTTTGCAGACATTTGTCCTGATGAATGTTTTCCAACCGCTTCAAAAACATCTACAACAGTCACGTCTTTCCCTTTGTATTTACCTGGTAGTATTGAACCACCATATATAAATACACTTGGAACGTTTAATCTAACCATCGACATCATCAAACCTGGTAAAGACTTATCACAACCTGCAATCCCTACTAAAGCATCATAACAGTGTCCTCTAACAGTTAATTCAGCACTATCAGCAATAACTTCTCTTGATATTAATGAGGATTTCATTCCCTCATGACCCATAGCAATACCGTCTGTTACGGTAATTGTACAAAACTCTCTGGGTGTTCCACCTGATGCTCTTACACCCTTTTTAACAGACTGGGCTTGTCTCATTAAGGCTATATTACAAGGCGCCGCCTCGTTCCATGTTGATACAACTCCAACAAAAGGTTTCGCAACATCTTTTTCTGTTTCTCCCATTGCATAATAAAAGGATCTGTGAGGAGCTCTATCGGGTCCTAAAGATGTATGTCGACTTGGTAATTTTTTCTTATTAAATTTCCGCATTATAAACTTTCAATTGTTAAAGATATTTTTTTGATATCATTTTTTAAGTTACTATAGTTAGTTTTTTCTTGTTCAACAATATTTTTTGGTGCCCTATCGACAAATCCTTTGTTTGATAATCGTTGTGAAATCTTATCTAATTCATCTTGGTATTTATTTTGTCTTTTTTGTAAATTTTCTTTGATTAAACTTAAATCAACATTTTCATCAAAATAAATCTTGAATATATCACCTGAAATTACAAGAGTAGCAGAAGGTCTATCTTGGTCTTTTTCAAAAAAATTATTGATACGACCAAGTTTTTTTAAGATTATTTCATTATTGTCCATCAAAGATCGATTTTTTTTAGCTATCTTATTCATAGAAAGATCTACAAAAGAACCAGGACTGACATTTAGCTCATTTTTAAACGATCTAAGTTCTGAGATAATATTGATGATTTTCTCTACATCCTTTTGGGATTTGTCTTTTTTAACTTTTCCTGATGGCCAGTTTTTGTACATAAGGAAATTCTTATTCGATTTATCAAACTTATTTTTTAACCATATTTCTTCAGTAACAAACGGGATAAATGGATGAAGCATAATAAGTATTTGTTTAAAAACATAAGCTGATACCTCTTTTACCTCTTTTTTTGATTTTTCATCATCTGAATAAAGGATTGTTTTTGAAAGTTCGATATACCAATCACAATATGAATGCCAAGCAAATTGATAAGCATTTTTAGCTGCCTCATCAAATCGATAGTCTTTTATATTCTTTTGGATTTTATCTTTTATTTCTATCATTTCAGAATAAATCCATTTATTGATATTTAAGCTAGTTTTAGGAACTTTATCAATCTTATTAAAATCACAATTATTTGTGATCAAAAAATTATTTGCATTCCACAATTTATTTAAAAAGTTCCTATATCCTTTCACTCTATCTTCAGAGAGTTTTACATCGGTTCCAGGTGAAGCCATTGAAAGTAAAGTAAATCGTAAAGCATCTGCACTATATTTTTCAATTAAGTCTAATGGATCAATTACATTGCCTTTAGATTTAGACATTTTTTGTCCTTTTTCATCTCTTACTAAAGCATGAACATAGATATCTTTAAAAGGTTCTTTATTAAGAAATTCCATTCCAAACATAATCATTCTTGCAACCCAGAAAAAAATGATATCAAAACCAGTGACTAAAACTGTGGTTGGATAAAATTTCTTTACAAAATCTTTTTTATCTGGCCATCCTAAAGTTGCAAAAGGCCATAAACCAGAAGAAAACCAAGTATCTAAAACGTCGGGATCTCTAACTAATTTTACATCTTTTTTGTAATGTTTCTTAGCTTGCTTGCTTGCATCTTTTTCATTCAAAGCAACAAATATTTTATTGTTAGGTCCATACCAGGCTGGAATTTGATGACCCCACCACAACTGTCTAGAAACACACCAAGGCTCAATATTATTCATCCATTGAAAATAAGTTTTAGACCAGTTATTTGGAAAAAAATTTGTTTTTTTTGTTTTAACAATTTTTTTAGCTTTAACTGCTAATTTTTTTGCATCAACAAACCATTGCTTAGTTAAAAAGGGTTCGATAACAGAATTAGATCTATCTCCATAAGGAACTTTATTTTTTATATTTTCCTCTTTAACAAAATAATCTTTTTCTTTAAGTTCATTTAATATTTTTTTTCGGGCATCAAATCTATCCAAGCCTATATAATCTTTTGGTGCATTTTCATTTATTTTACCCTCTTCAGTAAAAACATTTATTATTTCGAGTTTATTTCTCTGTCCTACATCATAGTCATTAAAATCATGTGCCGGGGTAATCTTTAATGCTCCTGTTCCCTGTTCTGGATCTGCATAATTGTCTTTTATTATTTTAATTTTTCTACCTACAATAGGTATCGTGACTGTTTTACCGACAAAACTTTTGTATCTTTTATCTTTAGGATTAACTGCAATAGCTGTATCCCCAAGCATAGTTTCAGGTCTTGTAGTAGCTATAGTGATAAATTCTGATGATTTTTCTATTGGATATCTAATGTAGTAAATCTTTGAATTCATCTCTCTTTGATCTACTTCTAAATCTGAAATTGCAGTTTTTAATACTGTATCCCAATTTACTAATTTTTCTGCTTTATAGATCAATTTCTTTTTATGTAACTCGACAAATACTTTAATTACAGATTTTGATAAATTTTCATCCATTGTGAATGCATTTCTGGACCAATCACATGAACAGCCAAGTTTTTTTAATTGATTAATAATTATATCTCCGTATTCATTTTTCCAATCCCAAACCTTCTCTATAAACTTTTCTCTTCCAAGAGTATTTTTATCTAATTTTTCGTTTTCAAGTTTTCTCTCAACAAGTGCCTGGGTAGCGATCCCAGCATGATCTGTGCCTGGTTGCCATAAGGTTTCATAATTATTCATTCGATAATATCGAACTAGCATGTCTTGAATTGAATTATTTAAAGCATGTCCCATATGTAAACTTCCCGTCACATTGGGTGGCGGAATTACAACTGAAAATTTTTTAGAGTTTTTTTGAGGTTTGAATAGTTTATTTTTTTCCCAATACGAATAGATCTTATCTTCTACATTGGAATGTATATATTTATCACTCATCTTGGATATAGTTAGTTTATAATTTATTAATCTAAATTAACAATAATCAAATTAAAACGTTATTTGATAGACTAATCTTAAAAATTTTATATAAAACTGATGTAGCTATCATCTAAAACATAAGGCAACGTGGCGGAATGGTTACGCAGAGGATTGCAAATCCTTGTATCCCGGTTCGATTCCGGGCGTTGCCTCCAAAAAAAATCTTGTTTTAGTTAGAAAAAAAAGTAAGTTTGCTTTTTATATTCCTCGGTAGCTCAGTTGGTAGAGCAGTTGACTGTTAATCAATTGGTCGCAGGTTCGAGTCCTGCCCGAGGAGCCAAAAACCTACCCAACCTTTGAAATATTATTAGAAACTTGTAAAGATTTATTAAATTTCAGTTTTTGATCGTTATTTAATTCCGAATATAACTTTACCAAGAAATTGTAATTAACTGTCATGTGACCTTCTTGAGATTTCTCTAAATTTATTAAGTATTCTGAAAAATCTTCAAAAAAATAGTTTATTGGCACTTTTAAATAATTTGAGAGTTGCAATAATCTTATTGAACTCACACCATTTGTACCCTTTTCATATTTTTGTATTTGTTGGAATGTTACGTTGATTGCTTTTGCTACTTTTGTTTGCGTTAAACCTAATGCTAGTCGTCTAAGCTTAAGCTTATTGCCTAAATGCTTATTAAAATTATCTTCCATTAAGACCCCTCTTAATTTTTATTAAAAACAGATTGAACAGGTTTTTAATCTTTACTGCAACAGTATTTTTTTTTTATTTTTTTGGAAATACCTGCTATTCCAAAAATATGTCAAGCAATACTTATGATAAAATTTAAGAAAAATTCCTTGAAATTGCTAGTATCTATAGTATCTGGCTTAGGAAAAGTTTAGTCCTATCGCTCTTAGGATTAGCAAAGAATTCCTTGGTATCAGCTTTTTCTACAATCATTCCCTCATCCATGAATATCATTTGATCAGCAACTTCTTTAGCAAAACCCATTTCGTGAGTTACAACAATCATAGTCATACCTTGTTTTGCAAGATTTACCATTACATCAAGCACTTCTTTAATCATTTCAGGGTCTAAAGCTGATGTAGGTTCATCAAAAAGCATTATTTTTGGCTCCATGCATAAAGCTCTTGCTATTGCAGCTCTTTGTTGTTGTCCACCAGATAATTGACCTGGATATTTTTGTGCTTGATCAAGAATTTGCACTCTTTCTAGATGTTTCAATGCTAGTTCTTCTGCCTCTTTCTTTGGCATTTTTTTTACCCAGATAGGAGCCAATGTACAATTGTCTAAAATTGATAAATGAGGAAATAAATTAAATTGTTGGAATACCATACCAACTTCAGCTCTTATTTGTTCAATATTTTTTGTATCCTCTGTCAATTCAGTACCGTCAACAATAATATTTCCCTCTTGATGTTCTTCTAATCTATTGATGCATCTAATCAAAGTTGATTTTCCGGATCCTGAAGGACCACATACTACAATTTTTTCTTTTGGTTTAACCTCTAGATTAATTTTTTTTAAAACTTGAAAGTCACCAAACCATTTATTCATATTATTAATTTGAATGATGCTATCTGACATAATTTTTTTATCTATCTGTTTTATATTTTTGTTCTAAATTATAACTATATTTACTCATTGCATAACAAATAATCCAGAAAATTATTGCTGCAAAAACATATCCTTCCATTGCAAAACCTAACCATTTTGGATTAGTTTTTGCTAAATTTAACATTCCAACTATTTCCAAAAGACCTACTACAAATATTAAAGGAGTATCTTTAACCAAAGCTAAAAATGTATTTGCAATTCCTGGTATTACTAGTTTAAGTGCTTGGGGAAGAATTACAAATATGTGCATTTTCCAATATCCCATGCCTAAAGATTTTGCTGCCTCGTATTGACCTCTTGGTAAAGCTTGCAAGCCACCACGTATAACTTCTGCAACATAAGCAGCTTCAAATAATGAAATAGCAATAATTGCCCTTACTAATTTATCAATGAAAAAATCCTCTGGTAAAAACATTGGAAACATTACTGCTGACATAAATAAAACTGTTATTAAAGGTACACCTCTCCAAAATTCAATAAAGCCAACTGAAATATATCTAATTAAAGGAAAATTTGATCTTCTACCAAGAGCAAAAGCCATTCCTATTGGAAAACAGAAAATTAAGCAGAAAAAAGATATTATAAAAGTTAAAGATAATCCTCCCCAAGCTCCAGTTTCAACCCAATTTAAACCATCTAATTTACCTAGCTCAATATACTCATCAAAAAATATAAAATACTTTAAAGTTATATAAAGAGCTAAAGGTACAATTAAAAAATAATAGAATTTATATTTAGCGGGTATAAAAAATCCTAAAATAATAGATAAAATAGCTGCAATGATCCCATATGAAAAATCAAAAAATACGGGACCACCAGATATAAAGAAAAAGATAAATAAAAATGCAATCAGAGGATAAATAACAACATAGTAAAGTGTTAAATATTTCTTAAATCTGTCAGTTGCAAAATAACCAACTGAACCCATTAATACTAAGGCTATAAATGATAAATTTATTCTCCATTGCTCAGCATTTGGATACATCCCGTACATAAATCTTCTTATCCAAACTTTAATATATGTCCAGCATGCTCCTGAACCCGTACAAACATCTTTGGAGTCACCTGCAAAACTAGCATCTATTACAAACCAGCTAAGAATTGGTGGTATAGATTTGATGATTACAAATATAATCAGTAATGACAGAACTGCATTAAAGTTGTTGGTATTTATATGTTTGTTTAAAAGATCTAATTGTTTTATTCCGCTAAACTCAATTCTTATAAAATAAAGTCCAATAAATCCAAATATTAAAGGGAATAAAAAACTTAAAAAACCAGGTAAAAAACCAGTTATATTTAAACTAAAAAATGAATTAATAAAAACATCCAATACACTAATCAAAAATAAAAAAGAACCTAAATATAAGAAAGTATTTAAATTATTTTTATCAGGTTTTAAAAAATTTATTTTTGACATCATTTTTCCTGTATAGCAATTTTTTTGTTATACCAATTCATTAAAAGTGAAATTGAAATACTTAATGTTAAATAGGTAAACATAGTTATAGAAACTATTTCAATAGCCTTTCCTGTTTGCATTAAAGCAGTCCCTGCAAACACTAAAACCAAATCTGGATAAGCGATAGCTGCTGCCAATGAAGAGTTTTTTGTTAAATTTAAATATTGGTTTGTTGTTGGTGGAATTATTATTCTTAAAGCTTGAGGCATAATTACAAGTTTAAGCACCTGATTTGGAGTTAATCCTATAGATGCCGCAGCCTCTTTTTGTCCTTTACCTACACCTTGAATTCCTGCTCTTACACACTCTGCAATAAAAGTAGCTGTGTATAGAGATAATGATAAAGTAAGAGCTATCAATTCTGGAGGTAAACTTACTCCGCCCTCATATATGAAAGAAGTTGTAGCTAATTGTTTTAAAACAGGAACTTCAAATGAAATACCTACTCCACCAATTAAAAAACTTAAAAGAGGTAAAATAAATATTAATCCTATTGAGATCAAAAATACTGGTATTTGTTTTCCTTGATTTTCTTGAACTCTCTTAGCATGAATACGAATAACAATTATTGCAATTATTGCTGCCACTATTGAATAAAAGAAAACACTAAAATTTTGCCAAATAAACGCTGGAACATAAAGACCTTTAATGGTTAAGAAAAAAACACCAAAAATTGCTTCTGCATCTTGTGGTAGCGGTAAAGCTCTTAGTGCAGCAAAATACCAAAAAAATATTTGAAGCAGTAATGGAATATTTCTAAAAAACTCAACATAAAAGGCAGCAAATTTATTTATCAGATAATTAGGAGATAACCTTGCTACACCAACTATTACTCCAAGAATAGTTGCAATTATAATTCCAATAACTGAAACTAGAATTGTATTCAATAACCCAACTAAATAAGCTCTAAAATATGAATGTGAACCATCGTATTCTATTAATGAAAATTGTACATCGAAAGAGGACTCTTGTGATAAAAACCCATAACCAAAATCAATCCCTCTATTTTCCATATTAATCTGAGCGTTGTAGGTAAAAAAACCAAAGACTAATACGACAGCAGTAACTGTAATTAATTGTGGAACAATATCTTTAAGTTTGAAATTCACGATGGGAATAATATAGAAGCTTATAAAAAAAAGGGCTAGAAAAATCTAGCCCTTTTTAATCATTTAAATATGCAATTATCTTGCAGGTGGTACGTAAAGAATTCCACCCTTAGTCCATAATTCATTTGGACCTCTATCAGGTAAAATTCCAGTGTCTGCTATATTTCTTTTATAGCTTTCACCATAGTTACCAACTTGCTTAATAATTCTTAAACTCCAGTCGTTATCTAGACCAAAAGCAGCACCTAATTCACCTTCTGCACCAACTAATCTTTTAATAGCTGGATTATCAGAAGTTTTCATCATATCTGCGTTTGCTGATGTAATACCGTATTCTTCTGCCTCGATCATAGTATTTAATGACCATCTTACGATATCTTCCCACACAGAATCACCTTGTCTCACAACAGGACCTAATGGCTCTTTTGAAACAGTTTCAGGTAACACAATGTGTTCATCTGGATTAGACATTTTTGTTCTCTGTGCAGCAAGACCAGATTTATCAGTAGTGTAAGTATCACATCTACCTGCATCATAAGCAGCTACAACTTCATCAGCTTTTTCAAAAGCAACTGGTTCGTATTTGATCCCTTTAGAATTAAAAAAGTCTCTCATATTTAACTCAGTTGTTGTACCAATGTTAGTACAAGCTGAGATACCATCTTTGAATTGGCTTGTTGAAGTAATACCAGAACTTTTTCTAACCATAAAACCTTGGCCATCGTAGAAATTTACTCCAACGAATGTAAGTCCGATATCAGCATCTCTAGAAAGAGTCCAAGTTGTGTTTCTTGATAAGATATCAATCTCACCAGAAGTTAAAGCTGTAAACCTTTCTTTAGCACTTAGTGGTGTAAACTTAACTTTGTTTGCATCACCTAGTACTGCAGCAGCTACTGCTCTACATACATCAACGTCAATACCAGTCCAATTTCCTGCAGCATCAGCATTGGAAAATCCTGGAAGACCTTGAGATACTCCACATCTTACAAAACCCTTCTTTTGAGTGTTTTTAAGTGTTTTAGATTTTTTAGCAGCCATAGACTCTGTTGTAAAAGTGAACAACACAACAACCATAGCAACTAAAGAAGTTAATTGTTTTAAGTATTTAAACATATTTCTTCCTATTGTTTATTTATTTGTTAACAAATAATTCAAAATTACTTTTGAATATTTTTAATTTAAGCATGTTCAAAAATACTCTTCAAGAGAAATTTATTGAGTTTTTTGACTTCATAAAATTCTAGTCAAGAAAATAATTATATTAAAATTACAGAGAAAATTGATGTATGGCGCGCCCTGAAGGATTCGAACCTACGACCCTCGGTTTAGAAAACCGATGCTCTATCCAGCTGAGCTAAGGGCGCAAATAGTTAAGACATACATATACAATAATTATCTAATTTTTAAAAAGAAATTTTCTTATTAGAAGTAATATTGTTAACAACTCTATTCTTCCAACAATCATAAAGAAAATAAGACAAAATTTTGTAAAAAATTCAAGATTATTAAAATCAAATTCGTTTAAACCATAAATTGAGGAATTTACAGTGTTCATTAAAGTTAAAATAGACAATTTAATTGAATTTACAAAGTCAATTCCACCTAAACTTAATAAGGAAACTAATGTAAATAAAGATAAAATAAAAATTGCTATCGTTAAAAAATATTTATTTATTTCATCAAGATTAAAATTTATTTTTGTAAATATAAGTTTGTTCATAAAAACATTCTTTGGTTTACTAAAAGATAGAATCTGATTTAAAGAAAATTTAAAAAGTGAATATACTTTAATGAATCTTAATCCAGAACTAGTCGAAAAAAAAGAGCCACCGATAATTACTAATATTAAATAAACAAAATCTAAATTGGTTTGTTGAGCATTAAGCGAAAAACCAATATTTGATATACTACTAGTTATGGCTAAAAAATTATATAAAAAATCATAATTAAAACTAAAAAAAATAAAAAATATAGATACAACAGTTATTAAGTATACAACTAAATGTAAATCTTCATAAAAAAAATTAATATTTTTTTTTTTAGAGAAAAATAAATTATAAATAAAAAATAAACTAAAAAATGAAAAAAGCATTGACAAGGATATAACTATTACTTGATAATTATCTTTTATTATATTTGATAAATCGTTGACTGGTAAGAAACCACCAGATGAAATTATTGTTAAAGCAAGATTTAAGGAGTCAAATGTTCTTATTGAAAATAACCTCAACAATATGAATATGAATATTGTAAGTGAAGAATATAATATAAAAATTTTAGTTGCTTGTTTAAAACTTTCTGAGCTGTTAAAAGATGTGAAGTTTGTTAATGTTTTTTTAAAACTTTCATCATAAATATCTATCAAATATATGATTGAAAATAAAAAATACAAACCACCAATCCATTGAATTGAGGATCTCCAAATTATCAAGCTTTGGTCGATAAGTTTTATATTTTCAAAAATTGAAAATCCTGTGGATGTAAAACCTGAAATAGACTCAAAATATGAATTTAAAAAAGTTAGATCATAAATACTAAAATATAATGGAATAGATAAAATTAGAGGAATTAGTAAATAGCCTAAAAAAATAGTTAATATTTTTTCAAAAATATTTGATTTTTTATTTTCATTTCCAAATTTATAAAAAATCAAGAAAATCAAAATTGAAGTTATTAATGTGTAATAATATGTATCTAAATTTAAATAAAGATTAAAATAATATGAATAAATTATATTAAAAAAAGACAGAACCGATGTAATGCCAAAAAAAAAACTCAAATATTTAATTTGTAACCCAAACATTAAATCAAACAGAGCTTAATCTAAAAAGATTTTCCATAACTGATATAGTATCTTTTTTGACAATCAAAACAATTTTATCATCATTTTGAAAAACAAAATCTGATTTTGGAATAATCACTTTTTTATCTCTCAACACTGCACCAATTCTGATTTGATCTGGTAGATTTGCGTTTTTTAATTCTTTATTAATCAATTCTGACGTTTCAATAATTTCAGCCTCTATAACCTCATATTCACCATTGGATATTGTGTATGCATTCTCAATTGTTCCTTTATGAACATGTTTGAGAATACTTGATACTGTATTCATTCTTGGATCAATCAAATCATCAATTTTTAAAGAAGACTGTAATAATGAATAATTTGGTTTATTGATTAAAGCCATTGTTCTTTTATCATTAATATCTTTTTGATCTTTAGCAAATTTCTCCACAAGGACACTCACCATCAAATTATCTTCATCATCATTTGTTAATGCGAGAACTGTTTCTGCTTCATCTAAATTTGCTTCAGATAAAACTTCTTCATCTAGCCCATTTCCATTAATTACAATTGAATTATTTAGTTCATTAGCTAAAAATTCTGCACGTGTTTTATCTTTCTCTACTATTTTAACTCTTACTCCCTCAAGAGTTTCCTCAATATTTTTTGCCAAATTGAAGCCAATATTTCCTCCTCCAATTATCAAAATCTTTTTAGATATTTTTTCAGTATGACCAAAAGCCTCTAAAGTTTCTACCATTTGAGAAGCATTACTAATTACATAAATTTTATCATTCTCTTGAACTTGATCAGTTTTTTTTGGAATAAAAGATTTATCTCCCCTTATTATTGCTATTATATTAGCTTCAAGGTTAGGAAATTTTTTAGTTAATTCATTTAACTTTAGACCTATTAATTTACAATTGTCTTTTATTAATATTTCTAAAAGCCTTATTTGACTATCTGCAAATGGGACACTATCAAGTGCACCTGGAGCTTCTAATTTTCTTTGAATTGATTTTGCAATTTCAATCTCAGGAGAAATTATTACATCAATTGGTAAGTTTTCTTTATTGTATACTCTTGTAAATTTAGGATTTAAATAATCTTGAGACCTTATTCTTGCTATTTTTTTTTGAATATTGAATATAGAAAAAGCAATTTGACAAATTAACATATTAATTTCGTCATTTCTTGTGACAGCAATAATCATATCTGTTTCACTTGCATTCGCTTTTTCAAGTATTGAAGGATAGGTAGCTTTTCCAACTATAGCTTTAACATCTAACGAGTCATTTATCTTTTGAATATCCTCGCTTGATTGATCAATTACAGTGATAGAATGACCCTGTTCACTAAGTAATTTTGCGATGGTGAATCCTACTCTGCCAGCTCCACAAATAATTATATTCATTCTAATTAAATTCTTTTATTCCTAGACCTTTAAGCTTTCTATGAAGCGCACTTCTTTCCATACCAACAAATGATGCTGTTTTTGATATATTTCCATTAAATTTTTTAAGCTGTATAGTTAAATACTCTTTTTCGAATTTTTCTCTAGCTTCCTTTAGAGGCACCGATAAATCGTTTTCATTAAATTTATTCTTATTAATACCACTTTTTAAAGATTCTTTAATAATATTTGAAATTTTATCTTGTGTATTTGGTTGTAAAATGGCGATTCTCTCGATTAAGTTTCTTAACTCTCTCACATTACCGTGCCATTCATGGTTTAAAATATAACTATTATTCTGATCAATTTCAAAAGTTTTAATATTATAATTTTCTGAGATCTTTTTTACAAAATAATTAATTAAAAGAGGAATATCAGAAATTCTTTGACTTAAAGGATCAATATTTATCTCAAAAAC
>CACBCE010000009.1 GCA_902537665.1 uncultured Pelagibacteraceae bacterium | reverse complement strand
ACTTTCTGGTATCTAGAGAAATTGGTATTTTTTTCTTAATTAATAATTTTAGGATTTTTTCAATTCTTTGCCACTCTAAATTTTCTCTAATTATTTTTGATCCTGGGCGTGTCGACTCACCACCAATATCAATTAGATTTGCGCCACTGTTTAGTAAACTAATCGCATGATCAATTCCTTTTTTTTTTGAATTAAATCTTCCACCATCTGAAAAACTATCAGGTGTCAAATTTAAAACACCCATAATATTAGGTATTTTTTTAAAATTTAGATTTGAAAAATTTTTTTTTTTTGATCTAATTTTTTTTAAATCAGAATTTACTTTTCTCCTAATTAATTTAGGCAAATATTTTATTTGATTAACAAATATCTTTTTTTTTGAATTTCTTGTTATTACCTCTATTTGATCAAATGAAATTTCTTTGATTCCATTAAGTGGTATAGTTTTATTTCTTTTGACTAACTTTTTTGAGCTATTTCCGTAGTAGAAATTACACAATTTTGTGTAATATCCAGACATTAAGATTAATGAACAATTTTAGGTTTAAGTCCCATGGCACCTAAAGCTGAGCTCTTATCATCATCAACTTTAAGATCTTGTTTATCAGCAGGGTATATATTTTTAGTAATTATATTTTCTATTTCTTCACCTGTTAATGTTTCGTATGTCATAAGAGCTTTTGCGATTTTATGCAAATCATCAATTTTTTCTGTTAATATTTCTTTAGCTTTGTTATAACCTTCATCAACTAATTTTCTGATTTCTTTATCTATTTTTTGAGCCACTTCCTCTGATACTGATTGTGTTTGGGTTACAGATCTTCCTAAAAAAACTTCTTCTTGATTTTCACCATACTCAACTGGACCCATTTCTTCACTCATCCCATATTTTGTAACCATGGCTCTTGCAAGTTGAGTTGCTTGGTTTATATCTGAACCGCTTCCTCCACCTGCACCTGTTGAAATATTATCTTTTCCAAAAATTACTTCCTCTGCCACTCTTCCACCAAAACATACAGCTAATCTTGCTTTCAAATATTTTATTGAATGGCCATGCTTATCTCTTTCAGGTAAATTCATTACCATCCCTAAAGCTCGACCTCTTGGTATAATTGTTGCTTTATGTATTGGGTCATAACTTGGCATATTAAATGAAACTAAAGCATGTCCACCTTCATGATATGCCGTTAATTTCTTCTCATCTTCAGTCATAACCATTGATCGTCTTTCAGCTCCCATCATTACTTTATCCTTTGCCTCTTCGAATTCATTTAAAGTAACAATTCTTTTATTTTTTCTAGCCGCTAATAGCGCAGACTCATTTACTAAATTAGCTAAATCAGCACCAGAAAATCCAGGAGTTCCTCTTGCTATAGTTCTCAAATTTACATCAGGAGCCATCTTAATCTTTTTAACGTGTACTTTTAGGATTTTTTCTCTCCCAATTATATCTGGATTAGAAACTACAACTTGTCTATCAAATCTACCAGGTCTTAATAATGCGGGATCAAGAACATCAGGCCTATTTGTTGCTGCGATTATAATGACACCTTCGTTAGTGTCAAAACCATCCATCTCCACAAGAAGCTGATTAAGAGTTTGTTCCCTTTCGTCATTTCCTCCTCCTAGACCTGCACCTCGACTTCTTCCAACAGCGTCAATTTCATCAATAAAAATTATACAAGGCGAATTTTTTTTTCCTTGCTCGAACATGTCTCTCACTCTTGATGCTCCGACACCAACAAACATTTCTACGAAATCTGATCCAGAGATAGTAAAGAAAGGGACACCTGCTTCACCAGCAATTGCTCTTGCTAATAAAGTTTTTCCTGTGCCTGGGGGACCAACAAGAAGTGCGCCTCTAGGTATTTTTCCACCTAATCTACTAAATTTTTTTGGATCTTTTAAAAATTCAACAATTTCCTCAACTTCCTCTTTTGCTTCTTCTACTCCTGCAACATCATTAAAGGTTACTTTGCCTTTCATTTCATTCATCATTTTTGCTTTAGATCTTCCAAAGCCCATCGCTCCACCTTTTCCACCTTGCATTTGTCTCATAAAGAAAATCCAAACTGCTATTAATAATAACATTGGAAACCATGAAAGTAGGACACCGAATAATGAAGGCATTTTTTCCTCTATTGGTGCCGCAGATATACTTACACCTTTCTCTGAAAGTTTTTCTATCAAATTAGGATCATTTGGTGAATAAGTTTTAAAACTTTTTCCGTTTGCATACACTCCATTTATATTGTTTCCTTGAATCTCAACTTTTAATACCTCACCCTGTTCTACAGACTCCAAAAATTCTGAGAAAATTACCTGATTAGAGCTTCTTGTGTTTGATTGAGGATTCTTAAACATATTGTAAAGACCAATCGTTAAAAAAACGATTATTGCCCACATTGCTAAGTTTTTAAGATTCATATGTGTAAGATAAGAATTATTATAAATTAAACAAGTCTATTTTTAGCCTTCTTTTGTCAAAATCATAGTATGATTTACCATCTTAATGACGCATCCTCCTAATGTTTCTTTTCTTAATTTTCGCTTTTTAATTTTATTCAAAATATTCTCTATTTTTTTACCTCTCACAAAATTAGGCTTTTTTCCCAATAAATGAATTAAATCGGAGAAAGATCTAAAAATGACCTCATGTGAATTTTCAAAAAAGTTTTCTTTTAATAAAACTTGATTTTTTTTATAGTTAAAAATCGAATTCACTCTCTTATTCTTTTCTACATAAAACTTAATTGATTGATCCGACTTTTTCAAATTTTCTATCGTTAATTGAAATTTTTTCTTATCAAGACCAAAATCCTCAAATTCCTTAATTAAGTTTCTTACTTTAATTCTATTAAATTTAATATCATCATTAGTTGGGTCATCTACATAAAAATTAAATATAAATTTTGATAAAAACATTAAATCTTTTTTGTCAAATTTTATCAAAGGTCTAATCAAATTTATATTTTTTATTTGAGTGTTTGTCCCAAATGATACAAGTCCTTTTAGACCACTCCCTCTAGCCATTCTTAGAAAAAAGTTTTCAATTAAATCATCCATGTGATGACCTAAAATTAGGTTACTTATATTAAGTTTTTTGCATTTAGAGAATAAAAGCTCATATCTTTTATTCCTAGCTAAGGATTGAATATTGCTCCTAGGTTTTTTGCCTTTCCAAGTAAGAACTTGAGAATTGATTTTTAAAGATTTAAGAATTCTTTTTACTTTATGAGCCTCATAAGTAGACTCTTTTCTAAGCTTATGATCTACAATAAAATATCTTGGATTTAAGTTTTTTTTTAAAGAGTATAATTTCGTTAAAAAAGCTAAAGCCAAACTATCTGCCCCTCCAGATACTGCAACTATAAAATTGGTGTCTATTTTGAATAACTTTTCAAATTTTTTAAAAATTTTATTTACTTTTTGATTTAAAAGTTTTGATCTATAGATTTCAGGAATTTTTTTTCTTACACTCAAATTTTTGAGACTCATACTTTGCTTTTTGAATAACAGACTGATTTGCGTCTGGGTATTGTTTTTCAACACCACTTATCATTTTACAGCCTTGATCTTTTTCTCCAATCTGTATCATTGATACACCTAGCTTTAATAAATTAATAGGAGCTTTTTCTCCTTTTGGATATTTTTGATAACCTTCTAAATAAGCTGAAGCAGCATCAGTATATAGTTGTCTTATTCTAAATGTTTCAGCATACCAATATTGTGCGTTACCTGCCAATTTATGATCAGGATTTGAAATCACAAATTCTCTAAATGCTCTTTCAGCGGTTGGGTAATCACCAACTTTTAAAAAACTTGTTGCAAATTCATATTGTTCAGGCGCTGAAACATCTGGTAAAATTTTTTCTTCTGCTTGAAATGTCTCAGTAACAATTGTGGCAGTCGTTTCGACTGATTGTATTTTTTGAGAGGTATCACTTGTAGAATTATCTTTATAAGATATTGACCCTAAGTCTTGTGGTTGAGATGAGCCTGGTAAAATTTCTGTATCTTTTTCTAAACTTTTTTTTGAAGTCAAATTTATAGTTTCACCATTTGATAGAGCAGTTTCTAAATCTTGAAATCTAAGTTGATTATCTGATTGAACTTTAGAAAGTCTATTTGATAACTTATCTAGCTTAAAGTTTATTTCTTCAAATTTGTTAGTAAGTTCCTGAAATTGATTTTCAATTTCAGATAATTTCAACAAGTGTCTTGTAAGTACATCTTCAGAGTTACTGTCAACTCTTGATGAAGCTGAATTAGAATTATTGAATTCACTTGAATTTGAGTAAACGGCTTTTTCGAGAGTTTTCAAATCTTTTTTGATCAACTCAAGTGTATCGTAAATATTATGATTGTCTGAGAAAGAGGGGAAACAAATTAAAAAATTAAATAAAAAAAAAATTTTGAATTTTAATAATTCTTTAAAGTATTTCATTCAATAAGGTTATGTCTAAAATAATGGCAAAAAAAAGACCTCTTAAATTATTATAATTTAAGAGGTCTTAAATATTAATTGAGTATTTAATTTGCTTTAACTGTTACAGATCTTCTATTTTTTGACCAAGCTAATGGGTTAGACCCAGAGTCAACTGGCCTTTCTTTACCATAACTCAAAACTGAAATTCTGTCAGAAGATATTCCGTAAGTCATTAAATAATCTTTGGCTGCATTAGCTCTTCTCTCACCTAATGCTAAGTTATATTCTCTTGTTCCTCTTTCGTCAGCATGACCTTCTAAAACAATTGTAATTTTAGAATTTTTTCTTAACCATGCAGCTTGTTTTCTAAGAGTTTCTCTAGAAGCTGTTGTTAGAACTGACTCGTTAGTTGCAAAAAATACTCTATCAGGAACACCTGAAGCTAAATACTCAACTGTATCTGTTCCAGTATAAACATCACCTTGCATTTGTCCTGTAGATTTTTTTGATGTAGCACATGCAGAAAGTGCTAAACACGCAACTACTATTAAAAATCCATTTTTTAGAATTTTGCTTAATTTCATTATTACTCCTTGATCAATATTTCTTTAGTCTTAGTTTTTCACAACTAATTAGATCTTTCAAGACTAAAAATCAAGCTAATTAATTATTAATTACTTAATAAAGATGACCATGATGGGTCTGATCCATCAGTAGGAGTAGGAACCTGCCTCTCATTATAGCCTGTTAAATCTATAGACCATAATTTTGCAGAAAAACCCTTTCCTTTGGAATCTGTTTTTGTCTCCCTATAAAAAATCAATACTCTCCCATTAGGTGACCAGGATGGAGCTTCTTGATAAAAATTTTCAGTTAATAACCTTTCTCCGCTTCCATCAGTTCTCATTACACCAATATAAAATTTTCCTTTATGTAATTTGGTAAATGCAATTAAATCTCCTCTTGGAGACCAAACCGGGGTGCCATAAATTCCTTTACCGAAAGATATTCTTTTAACATTACTTCCATCACTCTTCATCACGTAAATTTGTTGATAACCACTTCTGTCAGAATTAAAAGAAATAAATTTTCCATCTGGAGAATATGAAGGTGATGTATCTATAGATGGATGATTGGTAATTTTTTCGACTATTCTATTTTCTAAATCCATTGTATAAATTTCAGAATTACCATCTTTAGCAAAACTCATAATTATTTTTTTTCCATCTGGAGAAAATCTTGGTGCAAAAGTCATGCCAGGAAAATCACCCACAACTTCTTGGGTTCCTGTTTCAATATCCAATAAATAAACTCTTGGTAAATTTCTAAAATATGAAAGATAAGTTACCAATTGACTGGTTGGATTAAATCTTGGGGTTAAAACAAGTTCATTTCCTAATGTTAAAAATTTATTGTTAGCACCATCTTGGTCCATGATAGCTAATTTTTTTACTCTTTGAGTTTTAGGTCCCTCTTCTGCAACATAGATTATTCTAGTATCAAAGTAACCCTTTTCACCAGTTAATCTCTCATATACTTTATCTGTAATGATGTGACCAACACGTCTCCAATTATTTGGAACAGTTGTGAATGCTAGCGCCATCATTTCTTTACCTGCAAGCACATCCCACAATCTAAATTCTACTCTTAATTTTTCTTCCACATAAGTAACCTTTCCGGTTATCAAAGCCTGGGCTTTGATTAAGTTCCAATCTTCAAATCTAGGCTTTAAATTTGCAATATCTGGTTCTTGTAAAAACGCATCTTTATTTAATGGATTAAATAAACCTGAGACTTTTAAATTATTTTCTACAATTAAAGATATTTCTGAACCAATATTTTTCTTTTTGAGAATATTCTGAAAATTTTTTCTCGATTCTTCATCAATAGACAGTGGGGAAACTGCAATAGGTAATGGGTTTAGATTACCTCTAGTGATATCAACCTCTATTAAACCAAATGATTTAACAGGTATTAAGATAAAAATTAAAATTGTTAAAAATTTTTTCATTTTTCGTACTATATTATCCTTCAAGCATTTCTCTAGCATCAAAATTCAATTGTAATTCCTTCCATCTTTCGTAACCAGTGCTGGGAACTCTTAAAGGCTGACATAATTTAATAGCTCTTAAAGCGCTTTCTGCTAATACTTTATAAAAGCCTTGTCCTGGTTTATTCATTCTTGCATGATCTAAAATTTCAGAATTTATCACTGATCCATCAGGTTTTAATTGAAGTTTTATTCTAACAAGTAAATTCTCATTATATGGTAACCCGAGCGGAATACTCCAACATCCAAAAATTTGTGCTTTTAATGCATCCTCTTCACTTAAAGATAAACCTGAATTTTCAAAATTTTTATTTTGGTCTTGGCTTAAATCAGGATTTTTCTTTGAAGTTTCCGCTTTACTCTCTTTAGATTTGTCAATTAAAGCTGCAATATTATTTGGATCAAATAATTCCTCTTTTTCAAATTCTGATACTTGCTTAACCTCATTTTCAATTTTTTCAGGGTTTTGTTTATCCTCTTTTATTTTTTCAACTTTCTTTACTTTATCCTCTGGCATCGGAACAGCATCAGGCTTGATTTTCTTAACTTTTTTTGGAGGAGCTTGTTCAGATACTAATTTTTTTTCTTTTTCTTTCACTTTTTCAATTATTTTTTTTGCCTTTGGTGCAAATGGAATATTTGTTTTTTCAGTTATTTGAATTAATTCAACCGAAACAATCGGAGGAAGATCGATTGGTTTTTTTGCCAAAAAAGGAAGGCTCATTGCCGTTATAAAAATAATAAATAGGTGTAAAACAGATGAAATAGCAATACTCCTATTCACAAAAAATTACCTTTCTTTATATGGTTCTGAAATTAGAGCTACTTTTGTAAATCCTGAACCTGAAAGTAAACCCATAATTTCAAGAACTCTGCCGTAATTAATAGTTTTATCCCCTCTTACATAAATTCTTGTATCAGTTCGATTTTTTGAAACTGCCAACACTTTTGCAATGATTTTTTCATATTCAACTTTTGACTCTTGTATGAAAATTTCTCCTTTTGAATTTATTGTTAAAGTTAAAGGTTCTTGTTCCTCTGGAAGAGAGTCTGCTGAACTTTCTGGTAAATCAACTTGAACTCCTACTGTTAATAGAGGTGCTGTTACCATAAAAATAATTAATAAAACTAACATCACATCTACAAATGGTGTTACATTTATTTCACTCATTGGTTCCTTTGATGAACGATTAAACTTAAATGCCATTCTAAATAATTGTTAAAAATCTTTTAGAAAAGTTTTCTAATTTTTGGGAATACTTTAATGAGTCGTTATTAAATTTGTTGTAAGCAATTACTGCGGGGATCGCTGCTAATAAACCCAATGCTGTAGCGAAAAGAGCTTCTGCGATTCCTGGTGCTACAATTGCTAAACTAGTATTTCTTGAAATTGCAATTGATTGAAAAGAATTCATTATACCCCAAACAGTCCCAAATAATCCTATAAAAGGTGCTGTTGATCCTACAGTTGCTAAAAAAGTAAATCCTTTTGTAATTTTAGACATTTGTTTTTCTATTCCAGTTTCTAACATTGAAGTCATTCTAGCATTCAAATCTGTTTTAGATCTTCTTTTAAGAAGATTTTGCATAGCATCTTTAAAAATAAGAGCCATTGGATCATTTATATTTCCTGGAAGATTATTGTAAAAAGACTCTGCAGATTTAGAATTCCAAAACTTAGTTTCAAATTCTTCTGAACTTTGATTTATTTTTTTAAATAATTTAAATTTTTCAATGATTACTGCCCATGAATAAACTGAGCATGCAATAAGAATGATAATTACTGATTTAACAATAATATCTGCCCTTAAAAATAAGTTCATAAGTGAAAAGTCAGCGCTTGATGCTAGTCCGACTGCTTGTGATGAAATATCAGCTTCCATAGGGTTTTCTCACACTTAAATGTGTCATGAATTTGACTTCAAAAATCTACGATTAATCCTCTTTTTGGTGAGTTTCATAGTAAAAACTTGCAATAAGAATAGCATCAGCTTTATTAGAGTCTTTTTTTTTTGAAAGTTGTGCTGAAAAATAAGGAAATATTTCAATTGCTCTTGTTCTGCTAGCATCTTTTTGAGAATTAATTAAGTTAAAATATTTTTTCCATTTAGCTGGTCTCACAAAAAACATTGGTAGTTGCATTGCAGAACATATTCCTTTTAAAATCCCATAAGACTGACCAAAATTAAACATACTAGTTACTCCTTGTCCTGGCATTGCAGAAACTTGTTCTATCACAACTCTAATCTCATCATCTTTATTATTAATTCTTTTTAAAAATTCGTTATAAATTTGAGCACCATTAACTTGTTTTTTATTTTTTTTACCCTCTGTCATTACTGGCATTTCAATTACTTCTATTATTTTTCCATTTTCAAAAAAACAAATTGAACCCGAAATACCTGGATCTATTCCAATTATAAGCATATCCTGTATCTAGTTTGAAAATTTAACATTTGAATAAATATTTTGTACATCGTCATCATTTTCTAATGTCTCAAAAAAACTAATCAATTCCTTTTTTTTCTCTTCTGAAATCTCTACAGCATTCAAAGGCACCCACTCAATCCCTGTCGAAATAAAATTACTTATTTTTTTCTCCAACTCTTTTTTAACATTGTAAATATCATTTATTGAACACTGTATCTCATGAAATTCTTTATCCGATTTACACTCATTTGCACCAGCATCAATAGCTAGTTCTAAAATATCCTCCTCTGAAATCTCTTTTTTATCAATTTTAATTACACCTAATTGAGTAAAGTTATGTGATGCTGAGCCTTGAGTTCCTAAACTTCCTCCTGATTTTTGAAAAATTGTTCTTATATTTGAAGCAGTTCTATTTTTATTATCAGTCAAAGTCTCAACTATAACAGCAACTCTATCAGGTCCAAAACCTTCATATCTCAAATTTTCAAAATTTAACTGATTACTCATTGAAGACTTATCTATAGCTCTAGCTATATTATCTTTAGGCATATTTGCTGATCTAGCAGCTTGTACAGCAGAACGCAATCTTGGGTTTGTAGCCGGATCTTTATCTCCTAGCTTAGCCGCTACAGTAATCTCTTTTGATAGTTTTGAAAAAATTTTTGATCTTTGTTTATCAGCTTTACCTTTTTTATGTTTTATACCCGCCCAATGAGAATGCCCTGCCATAAAAAATTAAGTATTTTTTAAAAGACCTCCAAATATATAACTTTCGATACTATCTGCTAAGCCAGTTTCTAAATTGCAATTTACTATAACTCCACTTAAAGAAGCTTCCCCAATAGCTGGAAAATGTTTAACTGAGTCCTTTTTCATAAATCTATCAATAGAATTATCTTTATTCATACCTATAACTGAATCATAATCTCCACACATCCCTGCATCTGTTTGATAAGCAGTGCCATTTTTTAAAACTCTTGCATCATTAGTAGGTATGTGAGTGTGAGTTCCAATAACAAGTGTTGCTTTTCCATCAAAATAATGACCGATAGCATTTTTTTCACTTGTTATTTCTCCATGGAAATCAACAATCAGAAAATCATAATCCTTTTTTAAGTTATATTTTGCTAAAAATTCTTTTGAAATTTTAAAAACATCGTCACACTTCTTCATAAAGACATTCCCCATTAAATTTAAAACACCTACCTTGTAATTTTTTTTTGTTTTATAAATCTCAAATCCTCTACCAGGAGCAGGTTCAAATAAATTTTTTGGTCTTAACAATCTGTTTTCCTTATCAATAAAATTCATTATATCTTTTTGATCCCAAACATGATTTCCAGTTGTAATGACATCAACTCCGTTATCAAAAAAAATTTTACAAATTTCTTTGGTTAAACCAACACCAGTATCATCAGCATTCTCACCATTTATAATTACAAAATCGATATCTTTTTTTTTGATCTGATCTAATAAATCATTAGCAATCTTTCTACATCCAGATAATCCGACAACATCACCTAAAAATAAAATTTTCATTAAAAATTATTTGTTTGTTATAATAAAATCTAACCTAATATCATATTTATTAGTTGGTATTTTTTTTACTTTTTGAAAAGAGTAAGCAAATCCAATTGTTAGAACTTTTTTTCTTTTTTTAACTTTCTTAATATACCTATCATAAAATCCTCCACCATAACCAATTCTGTCGTAATTTTTGTCAAACGCTACAAGAGGTACTAACAAAATATCTGGATATTTTACTATTTTTGAAATTGGTTCTGGTATTCCAAATTTATTTATAGCTAAAGGATCATTTGTTGACCATTGAAAAAAGTTCATTTGTGAATTTTTTTTAATTTTTGGCAATGTAATAATAAAGTTTTTCTTTTCAAATTTTTCTAAGATTTGTAAAATGTCTATTTCATAATTATATGGGTAATAGCTCCCAATTATTTTACCTTGAACCTTTTTTTTTTTTAAAATACTCAAAATTAAATCAAAATTAAAATTGAATTTTTTAATTTTTTTTTGTTTTCTAATTTTTAAGATTTTTTTTCTAATTTGAGATTTGTTCACAAAGTTCTATTAAGATATTTTACCTGTACTTGCTTTTTCTACGAAATTTGAAATTTCATCTGCAGCAGCATTAATTAACTTTTCATAATGTTTTTGGTTAATCTCAATTTCATCTTTTAATTCAATGTGATTTTTATTCAAATTTTTAATTTCTTCTTCTTTTCTATCTCTGTATTCATAGATTAATGATTTTAATTCTCTAAATTTATTTGAAAGTTCTTTTAATTCTATTTTTTTCTGCTCAACTTTTTTCTTGGTTTCATAATATTCATCCATCACTTTTACTGCAGTAATCAGTAACAGTTTATTTTCACCAATATTTCCTAAATCATTTTTTAAATCGTTAAACTTTTGATTGATTTGTATTAATAATTCTTCAAGATGTTCTTCTTGTCCATCATCACAAGACAACAAAAACTCTTTACCATTGAATTTTATAGTTACGTTTGCCATTTATCGATTTCGTCCATTAAAATATTAGTTTCTTGGTTTAATTCATCTATTTTTTCCGAAAATTCTAATCTTTTTTTTTCTTCAATTTTTTCTCTATTTTGTAGTTCATCTAATTTTCTTGATAAATTATCATGCTCATCCACTAAGGTTTTATATTTTTTCTCTAATTCTGATTTTTCAATTTCTAATTGATTTTTTTGTTCTCCAAGAATTTCAATATTTTTATTTATATCTGGATTCTCTAGGTTTAAATTTTTTAGTTTTGCCAATGCGATATTAAGCTTTTTTTCTTTTTCAAGAATAGAATTCATATATATATGTTTATATTATTAAATAGAATCTTCTAAGTCTAGACAGGATAAATTTGAGTAAATTTTATAAAGAATTAGCTAATTGTATTAGATTTCTCTCAATTGATGCTGTTCAAAAAGCAAACTCAGGTCACCCTGGAATGCCGATGGGAATGGCAGATGTTGCTACAGTGCTTTTTAAAGATTTTTTAAAATTTAATCCAAAAAATCCTAGCTGGGTTAATAGAGATAGATTTGTTCTCTCTGCTGGGCATGGATCAATGTTGCTTTATTCTCTTCTTTATTTAACTGGTTACAAAAGTGTTTCTCTAAAAGATATTAAAAATTTTAGACAATTAGAGTCCATATGTGCTGGACATCCCGAATATCATCCAAATACCGGTATTGAGACTACTACAGGTCCATTGGGACAAGGAATCTCAAACGCAGTTGGTTTTGCAATATCAGAGGAAATTTTAAAAAAACAATTAGGGAAAGGAAAGATCAATCATAAAACATATGTTCTCGCTGGCGACGGATGCTTAATGGAAGGTATTAGTCATGAGTCATTGAGCTTAGCTGGACATCTAAAATTAAAGAATCTTATTTTATTATTTGATAATAATTCTATATCAATTGATGGTCCCACTAATTTAGCTGTTTCAGATGATCACGAAAAAAGATTTAAAAGCTACGGATGGGACTTCTTAAGAATTAATGGTCATGATTTCAAAGAAATATCAAAAGCTCTAAAAAAAGCACAGAACTCAAAAAAACCTATCGCAATTTCATGTAAAACAACAATAGGTTATGGATCTCCAAACAAAGGGGGTAAGGCTTCATCTCATGGAAGTCCATTAGGTGATGAAGAAATAAAACTGGTTAGAAAAAAACTAAAATGGAAATATGAGCCATTCAAGATCCCGAATGAATTATTAAGTGAATGGAGAAAAATTGGACAAAAAGCCTCGCAAAAAGCTCAGAAAAATAAAGCAAACTTTTCAAAGTTTAAAAGTTTAAATTCATTTAAAAAATTAATTGAAAAAGCAAAAGTTAAGTATTCTAAAAATACTAAACCAATTGCTACAAGGAAATCTTCTGAAATATTTTTGGACATCATAGCAAAATTTCCTTACTTAATTGGTGGTTCAGCTGATTTAGCTGGATCAAATAATACTAAAACTAAAGATCATAAAATAATCAAACCAGGGAATTTTTCAGGAAATTATATTCATTATGGAGTTAGAGAGCACGCGATGTGTGGAATAATGAATGGAATAGCCTTACACAGTAGCCTAATCCCTTATGGTGGAACTTTTCTAATATTTAGTGACTATTGCAAACCCTCTATCAGACTAGCGGCAATGATGAAACAACAAGTTATATATGTTTTTACTCATGACTCTATTGGCTTAGGTGAGGATGGCCCAACTCATCAGCCAATTGAACAGCTAACAAGTTTGAGATCTATTCCAAATTTAAATGTTTTTAGACCTTCAGATACCATTGAAACTTTTGAGTGTTGGCAGTTGGCTTTAGAAAGTAATAATACTCCAAGTGTAATTTCACTAACTAGACAAGGTGTCAATCCTATTAGACTTGAAAATTCTCTAAAAAATAAATCGTCTTTGGGTGCTTATGAAGTTTTGAGAACTGGGGATAATATAAGTGTAACAATTTTAGCAACTGGGTCTGAAACAAGTTTAGCAAGTGATGTGGGTCATAAATTAGCCACAGATGGTATTTATTCCAAAATCGTATCAATGCCTTGTCAAAAAATATTTGATAATCAAAGTGAAGAATATAAAGACAAAATATTAGGCGAAACTGAACTTATTGTATCTATAGAGGCCTCGGAAACGAATTACTGGAAAAAATATACTGGTACAAATGGTTTAAATTTTGGAATTAACGATTTTGGGAAAAGTGCCCCGTATAAAAAAATTTATGATCACTTTAAATTAAATTCTGAAAGTATAGTAAAAAAAATTAAAGAAAAAATATGAAAATAAAAATTGGTATTAATGGAATGGGAAGAATAGGAAGAATGATACTTCGCTCTATTTTTGAAAGAAACAAAAAAATAGAAATTAAACATATTAACAATAGAACAAATTCTGAGACATGCTCAACTCTTTTAAAATATGATTCAATCCATGGAAAATTTAAAGCTGATATAAGCTATGATCAGAATAATCTTATTGTAAATAAAAACAAAATTTCTTTTGGTCAAGAAACAGATTTAAATGAAATTAATTGGAAAAAATATGGTGTTGATTATGTATTTGAATGTACTGGAAAATTTAATTCTAAAGATAAATTGCAACCACATCTTAATAATGGAGCAAAAAAAGTGATTGTCTCAGCTCCATGTAAAGATGCAGATAAAACTATTGTCTTTGGAGTAAATGAGTCCGAATTAAAAAAAGAAGATAAAATCGTTTCTGCTGCATCTTGCACAACAAACTGCCTAGCACCAGTTGCTTATATTTTAAATGAAAATTTTGGAATAGAAAAAGGTTTTATGACAACCATACATGCATTTACAAGCGATCAAAGAATTTTGGATAATTCACATAAAGATCCTAGAAGAGCTAGATCCGCTAGTCAATCAATCGTACCAACTTCTACTGGTGCGTCAAAAGCTATAGGTGAAATAATTCCTTCCCTTAAAGGAAAATTAGAGGGTATAGCAATGAGAGTGCCAACCCCTAATGTTTCATTAATTGAACTTGTCTTCTGTACAAAAAAAGATTTGAGTATTGAAAAAATAAATTCAGTATTTGAAGATTTTAGTAAAAAAAATAAAATTATTGAAATCACAAGAGAAAAACTTGTGTCGATTGACTTTAATCATAATCCTGCCTCATCAATTATTGATGCAAGTTTAACAAATGTGGTTGGCAAAAATATGGGAAAAATCTCAGCTTGGTATGATAATGAATGGGGTTTTTCTAATAGGATGTGTGATATAGCAGAATATCTTCATAAGATTTCTTAATGAATAGTATAAAAAACCAGAAAAATCTTGATAAAAAAAAAGTTTTGCTAAGATTGGATTTAAATGTCCCATTAAAAAATGGGTCAATTACTGATGAAACAAGAATAAATAAGATTATTCCAATCATAGATTTTTTAATAAAAAAACAATCGAAAATCATAATAATTTCTCACGTGGGACGGCCAAAAGGTAAGGTAATTACAGATCTCTCACTTAAACCAATTTGTGAAAATATTGAAAAAAAAATTAATAGAAAAATTAGACTAGTAAAAGAAGATATTTTTAAATTAAAAAAAGAGGATTTGTTTAAAGATCCAAACTATCAAATAGTTTTTTTAGAGAATATTAGATTTTACAAAGAGGAGGAAAAAAATGACACTAACTTTGCACAACATTTAGCTAAACTAGCTGATCTGTATGTAAATGATGCTTTTTCTTGCTCACATAGAGCGCACGCCTCGGTGAGTAAAATTACTGAATTTCTTCCCTCATTTGCTGGACTACAGTTGGAAACTGAAATTAGTGCTTTAAAAAAAGTTACAACAGAAATAAAAAAACCGATTACTTGTATTATTGGGGGATCAAAAATTTCAACAAAAATTGGAATAATCAAAAATTTAATATCTAAATTTGATAATATTATCATTGTTGGTGGAATGGCTAACAATATTATTAAATACAAAGGGAACCAAATAGGTAAATCAATTAAAGAAGAAAATTGTGATCTAATGATAAAAGAGATTTTTGAAACTTTAAAAAGTCACTCTTGTAAAATTATTTTCCCAGAGGACGTTTTGATTGGAAAAAATTTAGATGATAAACCTCAAATAAAAGAACTAAATAATATCAAAGATGATGACATCATTTTGGATATTGGTCCTAAAACATTAGATAAGGTAAAAAGTATTATTGAAAATAGTGAAACAGTTCTTTGGAATGGACCAGCAGGTTATTTTGAAAATCCAAATTTTGCTAATGGCAGTTACAATATTGCAAAAGCTATTACAAAAAAAAATAGAAATAACTCGATTTACTCAGTTGTAGGGGGTGGAGATACAATAGCTCTTATCAATAAAATTCAATTAATAGAAAATTTTAACTTTGTTTCAACTGCCGGTGGAGCATTTTTAGAATATCTTGAAGGAAAAGAGTTACCTGGTATAAAAGCTCTAAACTAACATGTCTGAATTAAATAACATAGCACTAAAAATACTTAATAATGGAAAAGGTATTCTTGCAGCTGACGAGAGTACCACAACCATGACTAAGAGATTAGAGTCGGTTAAAGTTAAATCAACAGCTGAAAACCGTTTATTATTTAGAGAAACATTGTTTAGTGCGTCTAGTATGACTGAGTGTATCGGAGGGGTAATTTTATACGATGAAACTATAAAACAAATAACCTCAAAAAAAAACAAAATCCCAGAATTGATTTCTGATATGGGCAGTACCCCTGGTATTAAAGTTGATACTGGAGCAAAAGTTTTAGCTGGTTCACCAAATGAAAAAATTACCGAGGGTTTGGATGGATTAAGAGAAAGATTAAAAGAATATTATAAATTAGGAGCTAAGTTTACAAAATGGAGAGGTGTTTATAATATATCAAAAAATCATCCAAGTAGACTCTCAATACAATCTAATGCACATGCCTTGGCTAGATACTCTGCATTAGTCCAAGAATGTAATATGGTTCCAATTGTTGAACCTGAAGTCTTAATGGATGGCGAGCATTCAGCTAAAGAGTGTCATGAAAAGACTTCTGAAGTGATAAAAAGATGTTTTGAAGAATTAATCTTACATAAAGTTGATTTGAAAGGAATTATATTAAAGCCGAATATGATTTTAGCAGGTAATAAATGTAAAAATAAAATATCAAAAGAAGAGGTAGCAAAGTTAACTCTTAAATGTTTAAAAGACTCTGTTCCATCGGAAGTACCAGGAATAGCATTTTTATCTGGTGGTCAATCAGAAATAGAGGCAACGGAAAATTTAAATTTGATTAATAAATGCAATGATACCGACTTTATAATGAGTTACTCTTATGGAAGAGCTCTTCAGCAAAGCGCATTAAAATTTTGGTCCCAGGACACAAAAAATGTTGAAGGAACTCAAAAAATTTTTAACCAAAGAGCAAAAATGAACACATTAGCTGCTCAGGGTAAATGGTCTAAAGAACTTGAGAATCAATAAAAAAAAATTCATTTATCTCATTTCGCCAAAAAAAATTAATAACTCTTTCTATCGAGATTTAACCAAGGTTCTTCAACAAAAAAAAGTGAGTTTTTTTCAATTAAGGCTCAAAAAAGAAACTTTTAAAAAAAAAATAATCATTGGTGAAAAAATTAAGAAAATTTGTAAAAAATTTAAAGTCAAATTTCTTGTTAATGACGATGTTTTAGTTGCCAAGAAATTAAATGCAGATGGTTGTCATTTGGGTCAAAATGATATGGATATTATAAAAGCAAGAGAGTTAATTGGTGATAAGATAATTGGAGTTACCTGTCATAACTCTGTAAAATTAGCAAAAGTAGCTGTAAAAAATAGAGCTGATTACATAGCGCTTGGGGCTTTTCATCACTCAAAAACAAAAATAATAAAATTTAAAGCTCATACTGATTTAATAAGAAAAGTGAAAAAAAACACAAAAATTCCAGTTGTTGCTATAGGCGGTATTAATTCTGATAATTATAAAAAACTTTTATTGAATAAAGCAAACTTTTTAGCTATCTCAGGCTACGTTTGGAATAATAAAAAATTAAAACCATTAGAAGCAATTAAAAAATTAAAATGAAAATAAATGCAGGAGAAATTAGAGTTGGCATGCTTTTAGAATATAAAAACGACTTATGGCAAGTGCTCAAAACACAACATGTAAAACCTGGCAAAGGTGGAGCATTTGCACAAGTCGAAATGAAAAGCTTAAACAAAAATACAAAATTAAATGAAAGATTCAGATCAAGTGAAACAGTTGAAAAGGCATCCTTAGAGGAGACAAAATATAATTATTTATACGAGGATGAAAATAACCATTTTTTTATGGAGCCAAAATCTTTTGAGCAAATAGAAATAAAAAAAAAAATAATTGGAGAGAAAGGAAAATTATTATCAGAAAACTTAGAAGTGTCTATAAACTTCTATGACAACAAGCCAATTTCCATAGATTTACCTAATCAAGTTAGTTGTAAGATAAAAACAACAGATGTTGCTTTAAAAGGTCAAACAGTTTCTTCATCGTATAAACCCGCAACATTGGATAACGGTCTTAGTATCCAAGTGCCTCCTTTCATTGAGTCTGGAGATGAAATCATTTTAGATACCCGAACTTTAGAGTATATTAAAAAAATTTAATAAAATGAACTCTATTTCTGCAAATCTAAATGTCATGATTAAAGCTAGTGAGAAAGCCTCAAAAATTTTAATAAGAGATTTTGGAGAAATAGAAAAATTGCAAGTTTCTAAAAAAAGTCAAAGAGATTTTGTTACCAATGCAGACCTAAAAATAGAAAAAATAATTATTGAAGAGCTAGGAAAAGCAAGACCAAATTTTTCATTTATTAGTGAAGAAAGAGGACAAAAAAAAAATAAAGATATTGAAAATACATGGATAATTGATCCGATTGATGGAACCACTAATTTCTTACATGGAATTCCACATTTTGCTATTTCAATTGGACTTTTATCATCTAATGAAATTGTATCTGGATTAATTTTTGATCCAATAAAAGATGAGATTTTTTTTGCTGAAAAAAACAAAGGTGCTTTTTTAAATAACCAAAGAATTAAAGTTTCAAATAAGAAAGACATGAATGAATGTATATTTGCGATTGGTGATAATTTAAAAAAAGAAGCTGATTTTATTAATAGGAAATCGGGTTGTGCAGCGCTTGATCTAGCTTATGTTGCTGCCGGTCGATATGACGGTTATTTTCAAAAAAAACTCAATTTATGGGATATTGCAGCAGGATTACTTTTAGTTAGAGAAGCTGGGGGAATAACAAATAATATAAATCTAAACAATCTTAAAAATATAAAAATTATCGCCTCAAACTCAAACATTAACCAAGAATTTCAAAAAAAAGTAGTTAACTTTTAATTGTTTTAAAAAAATCTTTTGCTATAAGACTGTCTATGAAAAAAAAAATTCACCCAAACTATCATAAAATTAAAGTTGAAATGACTGATGGTACTGTTTTTGAAACAAAATCTACTTGGGGTTCAGAGGGAGATGTTCTAAAACTAGAAATTGATCCAAAATCACATTCTGCTTGGACTGGTGGTAAACAAAAGTTAATGGATAAAGGCAGAATAAGTAAGTTTAATAAAAAATTTCAAAATTTTAAATCAGAAAAAAAATAAATGTCTAATGCACCTTTAATGCCAATGGCGACAGCTGTGTGGCTCGTTGAAAACACAACACTTACATTTAAACAAATTGCAGATTTTTGTAAATTACATGAAGTAGAAGTTCAAGGTATTGCAGATGGTGAGGTTGCGAAAGGTATTAAAGCCTATAATCCTATCATGACAGGACAATTATCCAGAGAAGAAATTGAACTTTCATCGAAAGACAAAGATAGACCTCTGCAAATTAAGAGTCTTGATGTTGAAATATCAAATGAAGAAAAAAAGATCAAAAAGTATATCCCTTTATCAAAAAGACAAGATAAGCCAGATTCTGCTTTATGGTTGATAAAGCAACACAATATTCTCAAAGACTCTCAAATAGCAAAACTTGTAGGAATTACCAAAAATTCTGTCACATCAATAAGAAATAAAAGCTATTGGAATTATAATAATTTAAGCTCAAAAGATCCAATTGCATTAAATTTATTTACTCAAAAAGATCTCTTGGATGCAATTGCAAAAGCTGAAAGAAGAGTTAAGAGAGAAAAAAAAGAAAAAGAGAAAGAGAAAGAGAAAAATAACACATAATAAAAATTAAAAGAATATGAATAAATTTAATAGACATAAAATTATAAAGATGATATTTACATCCTTTTTTGGAGGTATTTATTAAGATCGAAGTAAAAGATAATAATGTAGAACAAGCTTTAAGAGTTTTAAAAAGAAAACTCCAAAGAGATGGTTTTTTTAAAATAATTAAGTTAAAAAATACTTATGAAAAGCCATCTGAAAAAAAAAAAAGAATACTGCAAGAGAATATCAAAAGAGTAAAAAAATTAAATAAGCTTAAAAATAGAATTTAAATTATCGCGGGGTGGAGCAGTCTGGTAGCTCGTCAGGCTCATAACCTGAAGGTCGGCGGTTCAAATCCGTCCCCCGCAACCAATTAGATTTTAAATTTAGATTTCTTACTATCAATTAAAAAAGCTCTGACTGTTTCTAGTGTTAGTTGGCCAAATGATTTTCCAAATTTTTGAATTTTTTCAATAATTGCTGGCGGAACAGTAATTATATGACAACCTAATTGTTTTGCTTGAACATAATTATATGGCTCTCTGACACTTGCCCATAATATTTCGACGTTCTTAAAATTCTTTGCTAATTTAATACTTTTTATAAATTCTGGTACAGGATCTTTACCTGTGTCACCCGCTCTTCCAGCAAAAATAGATATTATTACTTTTGATTTTCTATTTATAACTTTTAAAATTTTTTTTGTTTGATTGGATGTGTAAACTGCTGTTATATTAAGTTTAATATTCTGACTATTTAATTCTTTAATTATTTTTCCACTAAATCTGTTTTTTGAATTTACTACAGGAATTTTAACATAAACATTTTTTCCCCATTCGCTTATTTTTTTTCCTTGTTTTAACATTGACTTATGGTCATCAGCAAAAACCTCTAGAGAGATAGGCTTTTTATTACAAACTTTTAGTAATTGTTTTGAATATAATTGATAATTTTTAGCACCTGCTTTTCTCATTAAGCTAGGATTAGTTGTAAAGCCTTTTACAATCTTTTTTTTATTAAATTTTTTTATGATTTGTAAATCTGCAATATCACAAAAGATTTTGATGGTCATTTTAACTTATAAGTTTTTTGTAATATCTTCTGTCATTTTCTTTGCATCTGCAAACAACATCAGTGTATTTTCCTTGTAAAATAGATCGTTATCTATACCTGCATATCCAGGTGACAAACTTCTTTTAACAAATAAAACTGATTTGCATTTCTCGACATCAAGAACAGGCATCCCATAAATAGGACTTTGCGGATCAGTTTTTGCTACTGGATTTGTAACATCATTAGCACCAATTACAAAAGCTACGTCCGCATTTGCAAAATCATTATTTATTTCCTCTAATTCAAAAACTTCATCGTACGGGACATTTGCCTCAGCTAATAAAACATTCATGTGTCCAGGCATTCTCCCTGCAACAGGATGAATTGCATAGGAAACTTTAATGTCATTTTTCTTTAAAGTGTCCACCATTTCTCTAAGAGCGTGTTGAGCTTGAGCAACAGCCATTCCATATCCTGGGACAATAATAACTGAAGAGGCATTTTTCATTAGAAAAGCTGCATCATCCGCATTGCCACTTTTAACAGGTCTTTGCTCCTTTTTTGTAGCTCCAGAATTATCCTCTGTTGCTCCAAAGCCTCCAAGAATTACATTAAAAAATGAACGGTTCATACCTTTGCACATTATGTAAGATAAAATCGCACCAGAAGAACCCACAAGAGCGCCGGTAATAATCAGGGCAGTATTTTCTAAGGTAAACCCTATTCCGGCTGCTGCCCAACCTGAGTAAGAGTTAAGCATTGATATCACTACTGGCATGTCTGCCCCACCTATTGGAATGATTAAAAGAAATCCTATTAAAAAAGAAACGGCTAACAATATCCAAAATAAATTAGATGATTGAGTAGAGCATAGCAAGTAAATCAAAATTACTATTGAAACTAAAATTATAGCATTCAAAGGATGTTGACCTTTGAATGTAATTGGTGAACCAGACATAATTCCCTGAAGTTTTAAAAAAGCTATTATTGAGCCTGAAAATGTTATCGCTCCGACTGCTGCACCTATAGACATTTCAATTAAACTTCCAAGTTTAATATTTCCAGGTTTTCCCAGATTAAATGCCTCAGGATTTAAAAAAGCTGAAATTGCAACAAATACAGCTGCAAGACCAACTAAACTATGGAAGCCTGCTACTAACTCTGGCATTGCTGTCATTGGTATTTTGTATGCTATGAAAGCACCAATAGATCCGCCTATTAAAATGAAGACTAAAACAAAAATAAATCCACTTGAAAAGTTACCCACTGATAAAAAGGTTACCGTTACTGCAATAAACATGCCTAAAATTCCAAATAAGTTTCCTTGTCTAGAAGTCTCAGGTGAAGATAGACCTCTCAAAGCAAGTATAAATAATACCCCAGATACTAAATAAAAAATTGCTGATAAGTTTGCAGATATCATTATTTATCTTTTTTCTTTTTTTTATACATTGCTAACATTCTCTGCGTCACAAGAAACCCTCCAAATATATTTATTGCTGCCAGTGCTATTGCTATAAATCCAAAAACACTTGATGTATTAAATATACTTTCAGAATTTCCTGACAAACCTGCAATAATTGCTCCAACAATAATTACTGATGAAATTGCATTTGTAACCGACATTAATGGAGTATGTAATGATGGTGTCACACTCCAGACAACATAATATCCCACAAATATTGAAAGAATAAAAATACTAAGTCTAAATATTAAAGGGTCTATTTCCATATTATTGTCTCATCAATGTCTTTTTAATTATCTCATCATCTAAATTTATATTTATTTTTTTCTTTTCTTTATCCAATAAATTATTGACAAAATTAAAAATATTTTTTGCATATAAATTAGAGGCAGAAATAGGTAATTTATTTAAAATATTGTTCTCGCCCATTATTTTTATTCCATTTTTTTCAATTACTTTATCTGCTTCTGTATATGCTGTATTTCCTCCTTGGACAGCTGCTAAATCATATATTACTGAACCAGGTTGCATATTGTTTAACATATTTTCTTTTATAATTAATGGTGCTTTTTTTCCAGGGATTAAAGCTGTACAAACTACAATATCTATTTTTTTTAAAGTTTCTGCCAATAAGTTCTCCTGTTTTTTTTTAAATTCTTCAGATGCCTCTTTTGCATATCCTCCGTCAGTTTCAAGGTTTTCAGATCCCTCTACAGTTAGGAATTTTCCACCCAAACTCTCCACTTGCTCTTTTGAAGCCATTCTTACATCAGTAGCAAACACTATCGCACCCATTCTTTTAGCAGTTGCAATTGCTTGAAGCCCCGCAACACCTGCTCCCACAACTAAAACTTTTGCTGCTGGAATCGTTCCTGCAGCAGTCATCATCATTGGCACAGCTTTTTCAAAATTTGAAAATGCCTCAATGACAGCTTTATATCCTGCAAGATTAGCTTGAGATGATAATATATCCATGGACTGTGCTCTAGTAATCC
The DNA here is from genome assembly GCA_902537665.1 of uncultured Pelagibacteraceae bacterium. Lineage (GTDB taxonomy): Bacteria > Pseudomonadota > Alphaproteobacteria > Pelagibacterales > Pelagibacteraceae > Pelagibacter. The sequence continues at coordinate 24,508 of CACBCE010000009.1, read as the reverse complement.
TAGGAAGCATCTCCAATGAGAAAACATTCACTTTTTTTTTGGATAAATTTTCTATTATATCTTTATTTTCGTAGGGATTAAAAATACCAATTAAATTTTGATTTTCCTTGATTAAAGAACTTTTTTCATCAGATAACATTCTTAATTGAATGATTACATCTGAATTAGCTAAGATTTCTTTATCATCATTTGAAATTTTAGCTCCAAGGTCTAAATATTCCTTATCATTAATTCCTAAATGCAATCCGTAGTCTTTACTCAAGAGAATTTCAAAACCAAGAGAGAGATATTTTTTAACTATTTCGGGAGTTACAGCTATTCTCTTCTCTAAACTCTGATTTTCTAAGATAGAACCTACTTTCATTCCAGAAACTTATAACAAGAAAACTGCCATTAAAACCAAAACTACCACGACAGCGACAGTTCCCCACAGAACAAACTTTGTAAAATTATTCCACGTATTCTTATGGTCTTCGTTATCCATAAAAAATTATTTTTGCCTTGCTTTGAATTTGGGATTTGTCTTATTAATTATGTAAACTCGCCCTCTTCTTTTAACCAACTTAGAGTTAAGATCTCTTTTCTTAAGGGATTTTAATGAACTTTTAATTTTCATAATTTTCAAGTAAATGCTGGCAACGACCTACTCTTCCATGCCTTAAGACAAAGTACCATCGGCGCTGAAAGGCTTGACTGCCGAGTTCGGGATGGGATCGGGTATAACACTTTCGCAATAATTGCCAGCACGTTTTTATATAATAATATCTATGTTTGTAAATATTAATTTTTTAGTAATAATGCGCTAAAAATTAATAATATAGACTACTATTTGATTAATTTAAGTAAGTAAATTTTAAAACTTAATGAATAATTTGAGTAAGAAAAATGAAATATTATCTTAAATCTAGCGAAGAATATTTTAAAAAAAATATTGATACAAGACTAAAATTTATAAATAAAAAAAAATTTTTGTTTCTAGAAATTTCAAAATTCATTAATAATTGTATTAACAATTCAAAAGAGATTTTTTTATTTTGTGCAGGAAATTCAATAATATCAAGAAACTTAAAGTCAGATAAAATTAATATTAAAGAAATAGATAAAAATTATGAAAAAAATTTTGATGAAAACATTGCTTATAAAAATGAATATGAAAAAAAGGATATCGAAAAATGTGATCATCTAATAATTGCTGATATAGAGCATCAAAATAATCCGACTTTGAATTTACTAAAACTATCAAATTTGATTAATGATAATGCAAGAATTATAGTTTTATCGAAAAATTTTTTTTGGATGTTTATAATAAAAATGCTTAAATTTTTTTTTAATTTTTCGCCCAAACAAAATAATTTTCTACCATCATCTTATCTTTCAAACTTATATTCTAGCTGTAATTTAGAAATAGTCAGATCAGAAAAAATAATTGCATTACCAATTAAGATTCCTTTTTTTACGAGTTTTTTCAACAAGATTTTTAGGTTACCAATCTTAAATTGGTTTTGCATTTTAAATATTACAATTTTAAAGAAAATTAAAACAACTCCTATCGATGAGAGTACAAAAGTTTCATTTATAGTTCCTTGCAAAAATGAGGAAAAAAATATTCCTCTTTTTAAAAACCATTTAAAAGATCAAAATGAAAACTATGAATTTTTATTTGGAGATGATAACTCGTCTGATCTTACCAAGGAGGAGATTACTAAAATAAAAAATGAACTTAAAAGTAAACAAATTAAACTTTATGAAGGTCCTGGTATTTGTAAGGCTGAAAATGTTTATAAAGGAGTTGAATATGCAAATGGTGATGTGATAGTCATATATGATGCCGATCTTACAGTAAGTTTTGATGATATAAATTTTGCAATAAATATTCTTAATAATTCTAATGCAGATTTTATAAATTGTACAAGGATGATATACCCTCAAAAAGATGGGGCTATGAAAAAATTTAATTTTCTTGGAAATAGTTTCTTTGCATTTTTATTTAGTGTTTTATTCAAAAAGAAAATCACAGATACTTTGTGTGGTACTAAAATTTTTTATAAAAAAGATTGGTATAAAATTAAAAAAGATATATCTTGTTGGGGTGCAAAAGATTTGTGGGGTGATTTTGATTTACTAATAAGTGCTTACAAAAATAATTTAAAAATTTTGGAAGTTCCTGTAACTTATTTTGAAAGGACAGAGGGTAAAACTAAAATGACAAACGTTATTGCTAATGCCTCAAGAATGTTTTGGATAGTAATTTACTCTTTTTACAAATTAAGATTAAAAGATTAAATTTTCAAATTTTTTTTCCTAGAAAATCTTTGTAAGTTAATTCAATTGCTTTTTTAAGGTTACTTTTTGGCTTCCATCCATATTTTTTAGCCAGGCCAATATCTAAAACTTTTTTTGGTGTACCATTAGGTTTGGATAAATCATATTTAATTTTAATCTTTTTATTTGGTATCAATATTTTTAATAACATTTGAACGTACTGTTTTATTGTGTAGTCTTCACCTGTGCCAATATTTATAAGATGATCAACAGTTTTCTTCTTCATGAAGAAAAGACATGCATCAGCTATATCATCAACATATACAATTTCTCTTCTTGCTAATCCATTCCCCCATAATTTTATTTCACTTTTATTATACTTTTTAATCTCATAAATTTTTTTTAGTAATGCTGGTAAAAAATGTGAATTTAATTTGTCGTAATTATCATTTGGCCCAAATGTATTTGTTGGCATCAAACATTTATAGTTAGTATTATATTGTAAATTATAACTTTCACACATTTTAATTCCTGCGATTTTTGCTATAGCATAAGCATCATTTGTTTTTTCAAGTTTTCCAGTCAATAGATATTTTTCTTTTATAGGTTGTTTACAATTTCTTGGATAGACACAACTAGATCCTAAAAAAATAAGATTTTTAATCCCACACAAATATGCTGAATGAATAATATTTGTTTGAATTGTTAAATTTTCATAAATGTAATCTGCCTTATATTTGTTGTTTGAGTAAATACCCCCAACTTTTGCTGCAGCTAAAAAAATAAAATCTGGTTTTGTTTTTTTAAGAAATACAAGTACCTTTTTTTGATTTGTTAAATCAAGCTCTTTACGAGTTTTACAAATTATGTTTTTGTAACCTCTGGACTTTAGTTGTCGGACTATAGCGCTACCAACCAAGCCTTTATGTCCTGAAACATAAATTTTTGATTTTAGACTAATCATTTTTAATTGAAGATGTCTCGCTTTCTACCATTTCTTTAACGAGTTGCTTTATATGAATTTTTGGTTTCCATTTTAACTCTTTTAAAGCCTTTCTCGAATTACCTAGCAATGTATCCACTTCTAATGGTCTAAAGTACTCTTTATCACACTCTATAATACATCTTCCTTTTTCATCAAAACACTTTGATTTAATACCCTTACCTTTCCAAGAATATTTAATTTTAAGTTCATTTAGAGTTAAATTTACAAATTCTTTAACACTGTATTGTTTGCCGCTAGCTATCACATAATCTGACGGTGTTTTTTTTTGTAACATTTTCCACATTGCTTCAACGTAATCTTTAGCATGTCCCCAATCTCTCTTTGCATCTAAATTACCTAAAAATAATTTTTTTTGTAAACCTAGTTTAATTTTGCATAGAGCAATAACTATCTTTCTTGTTACAAAAGTTTCTCCTCTTCTTGGACTTTCATGATTAAATAAAATTCCATTACATGCGAATATTTTATATGCCTCTCTGTAATTTACAGTTATCCAGTGAGCATAAACTTTGGCTACCCCATAAGGACTTCTTGGATAAAATGGGGTATTCTCATTTTGAGGCGTCTCTTGAACTTTTCCAAACATTTCTGAGGTGCCTGCTTGATAAAATTTTGTTTTTTTTTCAAATCCATGAAACTTTATAGCTTCTAAAATTCTTAAGGCACCAATTGCATCTGCATTTGCAGTATACTCAGGAACTTCAAAGGAAACAGAAACATGAGATTGTGCTGCTAAATTATAAATTTCATTTGGTTTAATCTTTTTAATGAGCGTTGATACTGATATCGCATCAGTTATATCTCCATAGTGTAATAAAAAATTTTTATTTTTTTCATGAGGGTCTTGATAAATATGATCAATTCTAGAGGTGTTGAATGATGATGATCTTCTTTTAACACCATGGACTATATATCCTTTACTTATTAAAAACTCGGCTAAGTAAGATCCGTCCTGACCAGTAATTCCAAAAATTAAAGCAGTTTTTTTCATAAGATAATTAGCAATTTTTTTATACTTTATTTAAAATTTAGCAACAATCTTATATTTAAAATTTAAAATTAATCAGTTCTATTTTCATAAATGTATTCAAATGTCTTTCTTAAAGGCATTTTAATTTTGAAAATTTTTTTAAAATTGTTACTTTTTAAATACTCATGTATTTCTGAATATTTATAGTTTTTTATAATCATTGAATCAAAATGGTGCTCAAAATAAATAAATCTTATTTTCTTCAAATAATTAGAGGCCCCTTTAATGACATCAAATTCAAAACCCTCTGTATCAATTTTTAATATATCAACAGAGTCAAATGAAAAATTTTTAAATTGATTATTCAAGGTATTTAATCTAATTTTTTCTCTGTTTGTTATATAATTTTCCTTTTTAAATATATCTAAAATTTTTTTTTTTCTTTTGTAATAATTTGATTGAAAATTTATCTCACAGAATGTTGATGAAGAACTTTCAGATGTTTGAAAAAAATCTAATTCTTTTTCTTCTGATCCTAAACCAATATTATAAATTTCTAAATTAAAATTATATCTTTTTTTTTTGAAATTACTCAAGCTTTTAAAATTTTTTTTGCTAGCCTCGTAACAAATAATTGAACTTAAATTGAAGTTTTTTGAAAACATTTGTATTGTCTCACCCTTGTGAGCTCCAACATCAATTACATTAATCAACTTATTTTTAAACTTACTTTTTAAAAAAGATACAATTTTATTTTTATGATTTGAATCAATTAAATATATGAATATCTTAAAAAAAATTTTCATCGTTCTTTATAAAATAAGTCTTTATTCATAAACCTTTTATATTTAATTGTTTCTTTTCCACATGAATCTGCCGATAAGTTACATTTTTTAATTTCTAAAATTCTATTAAGTATTTCGTAATTTTTAAATTCTTTGTTGTATGACGCATTTTTAAAAATATCATAATTGTAGAGTTTGATTTCTTTAGAGATTCTATTAAAATTTCTTGCAACAAAAACTAACAAAATTATTAATAAAATAACATTAATTTTTAAAGTTAAGGTTTTATCAAATTTAACTTTTGAACCTAAAAATAATGCAGAAGGAATAAAAATTAGTAATGCAATCAAATGATATCCTCCATATCTAAGTGCAGGATGGTTATAAAACCATTCCGCAAACAACAAAATCAAGATTAAATATAAAATAATAATTTTTTTATTAACAAAAGATTTAAAATTTAATTTTTTCTTAAAAAATAAAATGAAAATAATTATTATTAGAAATATTAAACCTAGGACATAATCAGTAACTTTGTTAAAAAAATATACATCAATCCAATTATTCAACCAGTTAAAACCAGAGATATAGTCTGCCCTGTTATCAACGACATAATTTGGACTTGCTCCTCCCTTCGACCAAAGCTGATACCACTCATTCATGTGATTTACCTCTACTAAACTTATTGACCATACTAAATTTTCATTACATGTCATTGCAAGTGGATAAACAAAACATCCTGTGTTTATAAAATTGATTGTAATTAAAATGAAAAAAAATGAAGAACAAATAAAAAATATTTTACTTCTAATTAATTTTATTAAAAATTTTTTTTTATTTTGTTGGAAAATAAACAAAGGAAAAAAAAGAATAATATAAATTAAATAAAATGCTTTTAAAGAAACAGCTAATGTAATTAATATAATCAATTTATTAAGCTGATCTTCAGCTAAATATTTTTTATTTATAAATTCAATAATTTCTATAAATATTAGTAATATTATTATTTGAGCTGATCTATCTGTTCCATGCTCAGCCATTCTGTAAAAAAAAATATTAATTAGTGCAAGAGACATTAATGATAATAAAATTACTGAAAAATTTTCTTTGTTTTTTAAATTAAAATAAATTTTCTTTAAAAAAATAAAATTAGCAAAACCTAAGAAAAAAACTGGAGATAGATGAATTAAATTATAATCAGTGCCTGGTAAATTAAATACCGATGATAAATAAAATATAGATGAAGAAGTTCTAAATCCGTGATTGAAATTGCCTAATCCAAAAACACTTTCTAATTGTGTAATGATGTTTATGTATGAAAAATGATAATAAGGAAAATCGTCATGATTTTTTGCACTTAAAATGAAAATTATTAAAAATATAAATATAAGGATTAAAATTATAAGATCTTTTTTTAAAACTTTAAAATTATTTATTAAGAAATTGATAAATAAACAAACACCAAAAACTAATAAAAATAAACTTAAAATAGGATAAATTGGAATAAAAAAATTTATAAAATACGTGAAAATTATTAAAGTTAATATTCCGAAAATACCAAGGTAGCCCAGATTATTTTCTTTTTGACTAAAAATACTTTTAAATAAATTTCCATATCCAACTATTGAAAATAGAAATAAAAAATAAAATGAAATAAAGTAAAAGAAACTCATCTATTTTAGAAAAATTGATAAGATTTTTGTAAAAAACCAATCAATACCATATTTGTAATGTAAATTATTAATTTTAAAAATATAACTCATATATTCGTGAGCTTGAAGTCTCTTAATTAACCATTTTTTAGAAAATTTTTTAATACTAGTAATGATAGATCCTTCAACATACCTATAAACAGTAGTTTTATCCGAAATTATTAGAAATTTTTTATCTATACATCTTGAATAAACATTTAATCTAAAATCAATTTCAAGCAGATTAAAATTTTCAAAAAATTTTTTTTGAAAAAAATTTTTTAAAAAGTCTTTTTTTATTGTGATTGAACTAGTATTAATGATGGTTGGCCAAATATTTTTTTGATATTTTTTTTTTAATTTTAATTGTGTCAAATTATGATCTTTTTTTATTTCGGGAAGATCAAAGATTATATTCAAATTTTTATTGATATTTAAATACTTCTCTAAAGTTTTAAGTTTATCTGAATAAAAATAATCATCGCCATCTAATAAACAGATGTAATCACCTTTAGAAATATGTAAACCTTCTTGAATAAGATCCATTTGGTTTACCGGAGCATACTTACTTACTCTCTTTTTTTTTATGATTTTTATTTTATTTTCAAATTCAGTTAAAATTGTTTTTGTTCCATCATTTGAATAATTATCACATAATATTATTTCATAATCACTTTTATTTTGATTTAAACATGATTGAATACATTTCTTTAAATATTTCCCTTTATTGTAGGAAGTAATTAATATTGTGAATTTCATTTGTTAAATTTAAATTTTAATAATCGTTAAAATTTGAAGGATTATTTAAATTATGTATAACATACATAATATCAATAAAATTTAATGATCCTAAATAAAAATCAAAAAATTTACTTTTACTTATTAGGTATTTTTTCCTTAGTAATTTCCTCAATAATGGGGGAGAATTCTAGTGGCGGCTCTAAAATTGACAATGAAGTTACAAGACAATTTATAGATAATTTTTTAATTAGTTTTGATAATGGAATTAAATATTTTATAAGTACTGGACAAGTTCAGTCTCCAGTATTTTATATACTTGCTTCATTTATTGAAAAAATTTTAGGGTTTAATTTTTTTAAATATTTATATCTTTTCATTTCTTCACTAATTCCGGCAATTTTTTACATATCTTTAAAAAAGAAATTCATAAGAATTAATGAAAATATATTGTTTATGTTGTCATTAATTATTTTTTTGTCACCATATTTTAGATCTTCTGCCGTATGGGTAACTACAGATAATTTTGCAATTATTTTTTTTATTTTATCAGTAAGCAAATATCTTGATTTTGAGGAAAAAAATACTAACAAGAATATACTTCTTTGTATTTTCTACATTTCAATTGCTGTATACATAAGACAATATTACATTATTTTTTTTCTTTTTTATTTTTTGAAATTTTTGCGAGTTTTAAAATTAATAAAGATATTTAATCTAATATTTTTAACAACAATAATCTTTATTCCTTTTGTTGTATATTATTATTATTTTTTTAAAACAAATATTATTGATCAAAGTTTTGGGGGGAATACATTTGATATTGATATATTAAATAATATATTAATTTTTTCATCTTTATATTTATTTTACACAATCCCATTTTACATTAATAATTTTTCGGAAATTAAAAAAAAAATCATCAAAAATTTAGATAAATGCTTAATTATTTTTTTTATTTTTGGATGTATATATTTTTATTACCCAATATCTCTAAATACTTTTGGCGGCGGTGTTTTTATTAAAATTTCAAACATTTTAAATAGTAAAATTATTTTTTTAGTAGCATCCTTTTTGGGAACTTTGCTAATTTTAATAAATTTAAATAAAAATAATTTTATTGTTTATTTATGCTTAATTTTTGCTTTTCCAACAATTATAATTTATCAAAAATATTTTGATCCTCTTTTAATTATGGCTGTATTAACATTAACAAAAGATGGAATGTTAAATAGAATTTTAAATCTTAATAAGATAAATTTGATTTATATATATAGTTATTTTGTATTTTTTCTAATTATCTCTAATTTGTATTACTCATTAGCCTTATGAATTTAAAAATTTTTAAATTAAAAAAAAATCAATTAACAAAAAAAGGGACAAAAAATATACATTTTTTTTATAGCTAAAAAATGAAATTATTAATCATACCAACATTAAACGAAAGAAAAAATATCACTACACTCTTTAAGAAAATAAGAAAGATTGATCAAGAAATTGATATTCTTTTTGTTGATGATAATTCAACTGATGGAACAAGAGAAGAAATCTTATATTTAAAGAAAAGAAGTAAATCGATCTATTATATTTTTAGACCAAGAAAACTTGGTATTGGTTCAGCACACAAAGATGGTTTGAAATTTGCTTATAAGAAAAAATATAAAATAATTTTAACTATGGATGCAGACGGAACGCACAATCCTAAATACATTAGAAACTTAATTAAATATTCCTCGAAATATAATTTAATTTCAACCAACAGGTTTAAAAACAAGGACTCTTTAATCGAATGGCCAATGCACAGAAGATTTCTTACAAAAATAAGATTTTACTTAATTAACATTCTTTTAAATATTAATTACGATTCATCAGGTGCTTATAGATGTTACAATGCAAAAAATATTAAATTAAAAGATGTTTTAGGTGCAAAAAATGACGGTTACTCATTTTTCTGGGAAAGTTTATATTTATTAAATAAAAAAAAATATTCTATTAAAGAAATTCCAATTTACTTACCTTACAGAAAAGTTGGAAGTTCAAAAATGACAATGAGAGATATTATTGGATCACTTTTTTATTTATTTAAATATTCTATAAAAAATTTAATCTATTAAATTATTTCTATTTCTGGCAGAGGAAATATTAATTTTCCACCATTATCTAAAAATTTTTTTTCTTTTTTAATTATATGATCTTTAAAATGCCATGGTAGAACTAAAAGATAATCCGGTTTGTTTTTCTTTAAATATTTTTCAGAAACAATTTTTATCTTAGAGCCAGGTGTATATCTATTATATTTAAAACTATTTACTTCAATAATACAATCCAATAATTTTTTATTCATTTTACAATATTGTAAAATTACATTACCTTTGGTAGATGCCCCATAGCCATAAATTTTTTTTCCTTGTGATTTTAATTTTTTTAACAAATTATTGAGTAAAAATTTATGCCTTTTACAATGAATAAAAAAATTTTTTTGAATTTTTAATTTATTAAATCCATTGGATTTTTCTCTTAAAAGTAACCAATTTAATAAAACTTTATTTTCACGATATTTTGATTTTTTTTTAGCGATATCTAATGAAATACTTCCACCATTAATTTGATTAAACGAAATATTTATTATTTTTAAATTTGCAAGATCCATCAAATATTTCAAAGATTTAACTGAATAATATTCTAAATGTTCATGGCAAATTGTGTCATAAGAATTGTTATTTAACATTGAAGGCATATAGCTCATCTCAATATGCCATATTCCATTATTAGCTAAAACACTATTTATGTCATTAGCAAATTTTAATGGGTCAGGTAAATCATAGAACATAGCAATTGATGTTATTAAATTAAACTTTAAACCTTTAAACTTTTCACCTGTAAAAAAATCAGCAGTTAAATTAATATCTTTTCTATAATATTTTTTAAATTTCTTAATAGTTGGATCACAAGCATATAATTTTAAATTTTTTTTAAAAAAACTTAAAAAAGTTCCGTCATTACTTCCTATATCTAAAACTGAATTTCCTTTTTTTAATTTATATGTATCAAACAAATACTTTGATTTTAATTTTAGATGAAACTCCATTGCCGTATTCAATGAAGACATATACCCATAGTTTTTTCCATACATTAAATTTGAGTCAAAATTGTTTTGCAATTGTAAAAGAGTGCATCTTTTACATCTAATCAGTTTTAATTCTCCTTTAGGAACTTTATCTTTAATAGAACTAGTAAAAATCCCAGTAAAAGACATAACACCTAAATTATATACGTTCTCTAGATTTTTTGATTTACAGATTCTACAAAATTTAATTTTCAATTTTATGTCTTTATAAAACTTAGATATAATAAATAAAACTTAAATATACTAAATTAAATTAAATTACAATTGATTAAAAATATTCTTATAACTGGAGCTAATGGTCAAGATGGAAAAATTATCTTACAAAAATTATATAAGAGAAAAATAAATCTAATATTAATTGACAAAAGATTTAAAAAAAAAATTAAAAGAAAAAACATAAACTATTTTGAAATTAATCTTAAAGATAAGAAAAAATTAGAAAAATTGTTTAAGTTTTATAAAGTAGATGTAGTACTAAACCTTGCCTCAAATAACCCAAATTACCGTCAAAATAGCTATCGTAAACACTACCTAGAAAATATAAATAATTTTAAAAACTTAATTGATAATCTAATAAAATATAAAAATGAGGTTAAATTTATATCTTGTAGTTCATCCAGAATTTTTAGAAAGAAAAACGGGCTAGTAAATGAAAATTCTAATATTTCTATAAATGATTTTTATAGTAAATTCAGAATAGAAACTAATGATTATCTTATTAAGACTAAAAAAAGAAATAAAAATTTTGATTTTACAAATGTAATTTTATTTAATCATGATTCATTATTCAGAAGTAACAGATTTCTTCTACCAAGGACGATTTTTGCGTTAATTTCTAAAAATCAAAAATTTTTAAACCAAATTGTAAAAGAAAATATTGTAATGGATTATAGTCATGCAGAAGATATTTGTGATGCTCTTATAAAAATCTTATTTTCAAAAAAAAAAATAAAAAATATTATACTTAGTTCAGGTAAAAAAACTTATGTAAATGATATCATCAAATATCTGATTAAAAAAAATAAATTAGACTTAAAATTAAATTATAATAATACTAAAAAAAGAAATTGTTTAATTGGGAATAATACTTACGCAAAAAAAACTTTGAAGTGGAAAATTAAAAAAAATATTTTTTTTGCTGCCCAAGAAATTTTTAAAAAAAATGTTTTTTTTTCATTTGTTAAAAAGAAACTTTGAAAATTTTTTTAAATATACATTTGTTAAGTGCTATTAAATAAAAGAAACACTTTATTATTAAACTTATTTTACTACCAGTGGTTTTAGAATTTCCACTAGCTCTTTCTTTTTCTTCGAAAGGTATTTCCAAAACATTATAATTAGCTAATTTACATTTTGTTATTAATGTTATGAAATAATCACCATAATATCCTTTTAATTTAATATTCTTAATTATTTTTTTTCTTATACATATGAATCCACTTGTATAATCTGTAAAATCACTGAATAAAAATAATTTACAAATTTTATTTAAGAAGTTGCTTAAAAAATCGATGCCAGCTTTTTTTTTATTTTGAACATTATAGTATCTAATACTCTCTTTTAAAAATCTTGAACAAACTATCACATCAATATTTTTTTCATTTTTTATTTTTATAAATTTCTCTATATAATTTGGTGGGTGCGAAAAATCGGCATCCATCCATATTATATTCTCGTTCTTTGAAATATTAATTCCCTCATTTAATGATTCTACAAGACTTTTTTTTTTACCTATTCTTTTGTGAATAATAATACGAGGATCATCTATTTTTAATATTTCTTTTACCGTACCATCGACTGAATTGTCATCGACAATTATAATTTCATACTCAATATTAAATTTGTCAAAATTATTTGATATATCCTCTATCAAGGAATTGATATGACCAACTTCATTTAATGTTGGTAAAATTACACTATAACTATTCTCATTATTCATTAATTGATTTATATATAAATAAGCTTTTATGCCCAAAAAAAATAAAATTAAACAAAATATTCATTTAAATTTAATAGTTATATTTTTACTTATTATTTTCTTAAATAAATCTGATTTTTTTAAAAAGTTGTATTTTTTAATACAAGATAATTATACGAAGAGAATGGTAGATCAATACGGATACTGTTCTAAAGAATCTTATGGATTTCTTATGGATTTAAAAAAAAAATTTAAATTTGACGTAAATCCAAAAATAATTAATTATGATGTGTTGCCCCCATCTAATTGGATTATTTATAATTCATCCCAAGACTTTGAAAAAAGACCTAGAATATTTTTAAATTATCGAAAAGATCAATCTTTAAAATTTAACAATTTAGGAAAAGGTTTCATAAGTGCAGGTCACGTTCAATACACAAATTTTTTAGAAAGTATAACTTTTAAAACTAAAAATGGTAACTTTAATATAAATGACAAAATTAAAATATATAAAGTTATTAATAGTAAAAAGAAATTAATTTTTGAAAAATATATTAACGAAAATATTAAAAATCAAAAAAAAATTTATACTAATTTTAAAACAGAAGTATTTAATTCAAGATGGGAACGATTTTATCTTGAATTAGATAATGCTAATAATAATAGTAAAATAGGTGAACTAATACTAAATTTCAAAAATAAATACCAATTTAGCGATGAAGACGTATTGTTCTCTAAAAAAAATTGTTTTTATATTAAATGACAGAAATTATATTGATTTTTTTTCAGATTTTTTTTATCGGATTTTTAATTAAATTAACTATCCCAAATATTAAAATTAATTCTGTATTGACAACATCTTTAACAGAATCTTTAATATTAAAATCAATTATTTTTATCAATCTATTGTTAGTTTTTTCTTTATTAAATATTAGTCTAAATTACTTAATCATTTCTTTAATAGTTATTAGTTTAATTCTTATCCTAAAAGAAAAAGAAAAATTTAAAATTAATTTTAATTTTAATTTTAATTTTAAAAATTTCTTAATTTTTATTTATATATTTATAGTATCAATTGTATTAACATATGATCTTCAATTAGGTTGGGATGCAAAATTTTTTTGGTTTTTAAAAACGATTAATTTTTATCAGGATAACTCATTATTAAATTTAGAAAAGCTCCCTGCGACTGACTACCCTCACTTAGGATCCTATATTTGGTCTTTTTTTTGGAGATTTCCATTTGATTCATATGAGTATCTAGGCAGAATTTTCTATGTATTTTTATATATCCTTAGCATTTTTTATTTCTGTGAAATTTTCAAATCTAATGAAACTTATAAAATAATTTTAAGTAGCTTAATTATTTTAGTTACATTCGACATTGAATTATTTAATGGAAATCAAGAAATTCTTATTTTTAGTTTAATATTAGTAGCAGCAAAATTAAGTTATGAATTGGTTGCTCAGAAAATAAAAAATCCAATGAACCATTTAATTTTTTTACTTCTATCTTTCAATGCAGCATTATGGATAAAAATGGAAGGATTATTTTTATTAGGATTTATTTTATTTATAATCTTATTGTTTGGAAATTTAAATTTAAAGCATAAAAAATTTGTTTTGCTATTTTCTGTATTTTTAATAGCTACAAGATTTATAATATTATATTTTTTAAATTCAGAATTAGAAAGTTTCGAATTTGAAAAAACTTTTAATTATAGTTTTTTTGAAAATTTATTATTGAATTTAAAAACTATCTCTTTTTATTCAATTGTTTACTCTTTATCTTTACCTTTAATCTCATTTAGTTTATTAATACTTTTATTAAACATTTATTTGTTTAAAATTGATAAAATTCAATTATTTATAATTTTTTATTTACTACTGAACGTTTTGTTTATCTTTGCAGCATTTATGTTAACTATGGAAAACGTTTATTGGCAAGTTAGAGTGGGTTTAAAAAGAGTAATGTTCGAAAGTTCAGGATTTTATTTATTAACAATTGTTTATTTATTTAATAAAATTAAAAAAAATGATTAAACCAATATCGTACAAGGGTAAAACATTTGGATATATTATAAAATATACAAGAAAGTTAGGTGTTAACTTTTATACTCCAAAAAAATTAAGTCATCAGGTAGGATTTATAAAGCATAAATCTAAACATTTGATAAAGCCTCATAAACATTTCAAAAATGTCAGAAGAGTAGAATATACATCTGAAGTATTAATTATATTAAAAGGTAAATTAAGAGTTGATTTTTATTCTGATACAGAAAAATATTTATTTAGTAAAATAATAAAAAAAAACGACATTATTATTCTCAATAGTGGTGGGCATGGTTTTAAAGTGTTAGAAACCGTTGAAATGATCGAAGTTAAGCAAGGTCCCTATAATATTAAAACCGATAAAAAAGTTTTTAATTCTATAGATGATAAATTTGTTAAAATAAAATGATTCCAGTAAACAAATTTAAACTTTTAACATCTGACAGAAAAATAATATTAAATGCCCTAAAAAGAAACTGGATATCTTCTGCTGGTCCAGAAGTTAAAAAATTTGAGGATAATTTTAAAAAACTAATTGGTAAAAAATATTGTTCATCAGTATCGAGTGGATCAGCCGCCTTAGATATTGCTTTGAAAGTAATTGGTATTAAAAAAGGTGACGAAATTATAATTCCTAACTTTACAATAATATCGCCTGCAATCTCTATTATCAAATTAGGTGGAATTCCAGTCCCAATAGATTGTGATTTCTACAATTGGAACATGAAAATAAATGAAATAGAAAAAAATATCTCAAAAAAAACAAAAGCAATAATAGCTACACATATTTATGGATACCCTATCCAAATAGATAAAATAAGACAAATATGCAATAAGCATAAAATAATTTTAATTGAAGATGCTGCTGAAATGTTGGGACACAAATACAAAGGTAAACAATGTGGTAGCTTTGGGGATTTAAGTATTTTCAGTCTTTATTCTAATAAACATATTACCACTGGAGAAGGTGGAATGGTCCTAACAAATAATCGAAATTTTAAGGAAAAAATATTTGATTATAAAAATTTATGTTTTGGAAAAAAAAATAGATTTAATCATTATGATATTGGTTGGAATTATAGATATACAAATTTGCAAGCATCATTAGGAATAAGTCAAATTAGTAGAATAAATAAGATAATTTTGAAAAAAAAAGAAATTGGAAAAAAATATTATAATAATCTTAAAGACTGTAAAAATATTTATATTCAAAAACCAAAGCTAAATAATATTGAAAATGTTTATTGGGTTGTAGGCATTTTAATTTTAAACAAAAAAATGACTGCAACAAAATTTAGAAATGAATTGAAGAAATATAAAATTGAGACTAGAGAATTTTTCTGGCCTATGAATAAACAAGATGCATTAAAAAAATATAATTTAAGGTTAAAGAAAAGTTACAAAAATTCAGAATATATTAGCAAATATGGTTTATATCTTCCATCGGGACTAGGCACTAGTGATAAAGATATTAATTATGTATGCAAATGTGTAAAAAGAATAAAAAAGAGATTTAACTTTTAATTATAATTTACATCTTGAGTGAAGAAATTCCACTTAAAAAGACATTAAGAAAAAGATATGTTTAATATGATAAATAAAAATTTACTTCCTTTATACTTAATTGGTTTATACCCTGCAGCTCTAATCATTGGTACATTAATTTCTGAAATAATTACAATAACATTAGCAATATTATTTATAGCCGAATGTTTTAAAAATAGAAAATTTTTATTCTTTAAAGATCCCGTGATTTATTTTTTATTTATAATTTGGGGATATTTATTAATTAATCTTTTTAATTCAATAGATTTTCAACTAAGTTTAAATAGATCAATTTTTTTTATTAGATTTATTTTGATTATTCTTTCTATAACTTATTTTTTAAAAAAATATTCCAAAAACATTGATATTGTCTTTAAGTTGTGGATGGCCATTATTTTGATAACTATAATAGATCTGTATGTACAATTTTTCTTTGGGCAAAATTTACTCGGATTTAAAAGTCCATGGCATGCGAGATTATCAGGATTTTTTGATCAAGAATTAAAAGTGGCACATTTATTGATTGGTTTTTTCTTGCCTAGTTTTGCTTATTTTTTTCAAAAAAATATGAAAAATCTTTATTTATATTTTTTTCTTTTTCTTTACTTTTCAATTTTAATTTTAACAAACGAGAGAGCAAACATCATAAGGGGTTCTTTTGCCCTTTTGATATTTTTTATGTTTCTTCCAACTTTAAAAATCAAATCTAAAGTTATTTTTTCATCATTACTGATATTAATTTTTTCATCAATGTTATTTTTTATTAAACCCATTAAAGACAGGTTCATAACTGAAATAGCCGAAATGCAGGTAAATAATTCAATAAAAAACTATGTGATTTTATCAAATTATGGACCACATTATCTCTCAAGTATAGAAATATTTAAAAAAAATATGTTATTTGGAACTGGTATTAAAACTTTTAGGACCGCATGTAAAAATGTTTCTTTAGAAAAATATTACGGTGTTAATGATATAAAGTCTAAATCTGGATGCAGCACTCACCCACATCAATATTATTTTGAAATATTGTCAGCTTTAGGCTTAGTTGGATTTATTTTATTTATTTCATTTTTTTTCTACTTAATTTATAGAATTATTAATAGTTTTTTTTCTACTAAAAACTTTATACTTTTAAGTGCTGGGACTTTTTTTGTTTTACAATTAATTCCCTTGCTACCCACTGGAAGTTTTTTTACTAGCTTTGGAGCTACCATTTTCTTTATAAACGTAGGTCTTATTTATACATATATAAGTAAATAGCTTATAGATTTATTTTTTGAATTTTTTTGATAAAATAATTTTTATTAAAATATTATAAGACAAAATATAAATAAACACATTTATAAAAATTAATAAGATTAAGTACTTTGTTGAATTAAAAATATTTAAACCTATAAAAATTAAAAGAAAATTGCTTAAGTTTAAAATTAAGCCACTTAAATTATTTAAATTTTTAAAATTTTTAAGCTTTAAATATAAAAAGATGTTATGATGTAAATGTAGATTGTCAGCATGAGATATACTCTTTTTTTGGTATATCTTTCGTGAAATAGAAAATAAATTTTCGAAACAAGGGTACCATAAAATTAGGACAGCAAAATAAGGTGATGCCAAAGGATTTTGGGAAATAAAATCTATAACATAAAAAGCTGTAAAAAAACCGATTAAATATGATCCTCCATCACCTAATTGTAATTTATTAAAAAAATTCATCAGATAAATTACTATTAAAAAAAATATTATCTTTATATTAAAAGACTTATCTATGAAAAGATCATTATTATTTGAAACAATTAAAATTACTGAGTAAACTAGTATATAAAAACCAATTGTATTTAAATTTACACCATCAATAAAATTTGTTCCATTCATCAATACAATAAAGCAAAAGACTGTAAATATTATAGATAAATAATTATTTTGAGTTAATAACTGATTAATATTGTCAATTCTCACATCAATTATTAAAGTTTGGGTATTTACTACAAACAAAAAGGTAATGAAAATTTGAAAAAATAGTCTATTTATGGGCGAAACATTCCTAATTCTATCTGAACTCAATCCAACTAAAAAAATTAAAAATAAATAGAATATGTTAACCAAACCTAACTGAGATTTAAAAATTAAAATAAATAAGATTAAAAATAAACCTCCAGATGTTGGAGTATTAATTGAACTTACTAATGATTTATGTTTTGAAAACTTTATATTATCAGATAAAAATTTTTTCTTTATTATAATCTCATTAATTAAAATTATTCCAATTAAAAATACATAAATCATAATTTTTGTTTTAATTTTTTCATAAAATAATTGAATGATAAAATGATAACTCTGTAAGTGGAATTCAAAAAATTAAATCTTTCTTTTCTATAATAAATATCAAAAGCATCTATTACTTTTTGGGTAGTATTTGAAGAAAGAGAATTTCTAGTTTTTCTCCATAATAAAAGGGGTTTATTTAAACCATAAATATCCATTTTTTTGGCAATTTTTAACCATGAAGCATAATCTTCTTTAGTTTTATTTGAAGTAAATTTATTTCTTAAAAAAAGATTTTTTTCAATCATCAAAGAAGATAAGCCTATATCGCATGAATTTAATAAATTTTGATAAGTTTGTTTGTATTTTGCTATTTGGGATCCAATTTTTACATCATTCTCATCAATGATATAATATGAAGTATGTGAAATTGTTATTTTTCTTTTTTTCATAAATGCTAACTGGTGCTTCAATTTATTTCGTGTCCAAACATCATCAGAGTCTAAAAATGCTATATATTTCCCTTTAGCAAGTTTCGCTGCTTTATTCCTTGATAGTCCAGCACCCAGGTTTTTAGAATTGATAATTAATTTAATTTTTTTTTGTTTTTTTTTTAGAATTGATTTTAAAGTTTTTAAATCTTTTTTATTTCCATGATCAAAAATAATTATTATTTCTATATTTTTATAAGTTTGATTAATGACTGAACTAATGCATCTTTCAAAAAAAATAAAGTTATTGTAAGATGGTATTATAACAGAAATTTTGCTTGTCATTTAGATGTCAATTCATTTATTATTCGGTGTAAATCTTTGGAATGATTAAAAATCGTAAATAATTTTGCTTTTTTCATTGCGTTTTTTTTTTTATACGTAATTTCTTCATTGGACATGCTAAAAAAATTTTTAAATGCTCTCACAAAATCATCGCTTTCATTCTTCTCAAATAATAATCCTGCTTTATTGTTATCTAAAATCTCTACAGGTCCATTTTTGCAATTACTGCTTATTAAAAAAGTCCTACAAATCGCTGACTCTATGAGCACAAATCCAGGATCTTCCCAGTCAGATGTGAGAACTAAACTTTTACTTTTTAACATATATGGAAATATATTTTGTTTAAATGATCTTAAAGTTACATTTTGCTCTAAATTATATTTCGTTATCAGACTCGTTAATTTCTTTTTTTCCTCTCCGTCACCGAAAATTGATAATTTTATACCATTGTTAATTTTAACAACTTCAATAAAGTTTCTAATTAAAAATTCAAAATTTTTTTGTTTAGTAAGTCTACCAACTGCTATAAAATCGTCATTATAGTTTGAGATATTTTGAACTTTTTTTTTAGCTATTTCTCTTATTGAAATTGCTGGATCGTAAAGAAGTTTTAATTTTGTTTCATCTGTAATTTTCAAATTTTTCATATATTGCAAGGTATTTTTTGTTGGACACGTTATGATGTCAACTTTCTTTAATAAAAATGACCATAAAAATTTTCTCAACGGACTCATTATTGGAAATCCAGATATTCTTAAGATACATTTCGTTTTGAAATTAAACATAAAAAATAATATGAGAGGAAGTATTGTAATTAAATGAATTATTAGAAAATCAGGTTTATTTTTTTGTAAAATATTTTTTAAACCAAAAAAACTTGTTATAAAAATTATTAAAAATGAAATTCTGCTTTTCAATTTTCCAAGTTTTGGTAAAAACTTTACTAAATCATATTTTTGTAGCTTAATTATCTTTATCTTTTTTTCGTTTATCTCATCTATTTTTTTAGAAAATTCACCTACAGCATCAACTATTATAGTTTCATAATTTGAATAATATTTTTGTAATGAATAGGCAGAGTTAATTACTGCTTTAGATGTGGCGATCTCAGTTAAGAAAGGTGACCAATAATATATTGTTTTTTTTTTCAAATTAATATAAGTAGCTTCATTGTTATCTTTTCAGCTTACTAATGAATATTAAAAAAAAAATTAAAAGTAAAGAGGTAGTTGTTTTTCATCCATCTAATGAAGGAGCTGGGGTAGAAAAAAATCTTTATCTAATCACAAATTATCTTTCGCAAAAACTTAAAAAAGTCTCACTGATCACTTGTGATAAAAAAAGAAATAAATTTTCAAAAAAAGTTAATATTATAAGACCTTTTTTCAATATTGACGAAAATTCTGGTAGACCAATAAAGTACTTTTTGTGTATTTTATATTTATCAATTTACTGTATTTTAAGAAATAACAAATTTGTAGTATTATCTTTTCAAGCCAATATTTATGTAATTATAATTTGTAAAATTTTTAACGTAAAGATAATATCCAGATCAAATTCATCCCCTTCTGGTTGGTCTAAAAATTTTTTGAAAAATATTATATTTAATTTTTTCTTAAAAAGAGCAGATGAAATAATTGTAAATAGCATTGATTTTAAAAATGAATTAGATAAGAAATTTAAATTAAAAAGTATATTAATTTTAAATCCATTCAACTTTAAGGAAATAAGAAAAAAATCAAAAGAGAAATTTAAATTTAGTTTCTTTAAAAAAAACTCACTTAAAGTTTTAAATGTTGCAAGATTAACAGACCAAAAAGATCATTTAACACTTCTTAAAGCAATAAATTTAGCAAAAAAATCTAGAAAAATTCAATTAGTCATAGTTGGCAAAGGAGCATTTAAAAATAGATTATTAAATTACATTGACAATAATGATTTAAGTAAATTTGTAAAATTAGTTGATTATCAAGAAAATCCATTTAAATTTATGAGATTATGTGATGTCTTTGTTCTATCCTCTATTTTTGAAGGGCATCCAAACGTTTTGGTTGAAGCTCTATCACTTAAAAAATATGTAATCTCATCTGATTGTCCGACAGGACCTAAAGAAATTTTGGGAAATGGAAAATATGGTAGTTTATTTAAACTACAAGATTATAGACAATTAGCAAAAATTTTAGTTGATTTTAAACTAGATAGTTCAGCCAAAAAAAAGATTTCTGATGGATTAAAAACGATTAAAATCTACGACCATAACGACAAGTGTGAAGCTTATTTAAAAGTTTTGAAAAAATATATCTAATTAAATAAATTTTTATTTTTTTTAAACCAATTTATACATGCAAAAAATTTTTCTTCAAAATCAGAAATTCTTTTAAACTTTGTAAAAGCTAATATTTTTTTATTATTACCATGTGTTTTCAACATTTCAATTTTATTAGCTTTAACATATTTAACTTTCCCTGGAAAAGACTGCAATAAAAGTTGAATTATTTTTTTTGTTTCAATAGGTTTATTTGAACAAATATTAAAGATATCGTGATCTTTAAATTTGCTTCTTTTTTTTACTAAAAGTTTTAACATTGAAATAACATCACCAACATAAGTAAAATCTCTATAATCTTTTCCAAAATTATTTACATAGAATAATCTTTTTTTTCTTGCAAAATTTAAATATTTGTAAATCAACATGTCTGGCCTCCCCCATTCACCGTAGACTGTAAAAAACCTTAAACCTATAAATTTTTTGCCGAATATTTTTGAAAATAATTTAGAGCAATTTTCGTTTGAAACTTTTGAGAAAGCATAAATATTTTTTGGTTTTGCTTCCATTTTTTCATTTACAGGATATTTTTTATTATCTCCATAAATAGAACTAGAAGATGCATAAAATATATATTTAACCTTACTTTTTTTAATATAATTTAAGAGATTGTAATATCCAACAATATTAGATTTTATATACTTAGATGGATTTATTGCTGTGTATCTGACCCCTGCTTGAGCAGCTAAATGAAATAAAATATCCACATCAATTCTATACAATTTTTTTATTTCTTTAATATTAGAAAGATCAAGTTTTAAAAATTTAAAGTTACTTTGTTTTTTTAATATGTTTACTCTTTTTTTCTTTAGCTTTGTAGAATAATAATTATCTAAATTATCTAATCCATAAATTTTATTTTTTTTATTTTTTAATAATTCTTTTGCTAAGTGAAACCCAATAAATCCAGCAGAACCAGTTATCAAATATTTCATATATTAAAAGAATCTTTGAAAATTTTTAATGAATTTGAAAAAAGCTAAAACAGCAACTGTAAGATAACTTTGACCATTATCTATTCTTATTCTTAAATCTTCTAGATAAGATTTTTTAAAGTCTATTTTACTTGAAAAACCTCCACGTCTAAAAATTCCAAATAATTCATCTTTTTTAGTCCCTATTCCTTTCATTTTATGTTTAATTATCATTCTATAAAAATAATCAAAATCAGCATGAAATTTATATTTAAGATTATAATTACCTATTTTTTTTGCAGAAGCTCTTTTTATATAAAATCCAGTGGAATGACTAGAGTAAAAGCCCCAAGTAAATTTTATTTTATAAGGTTTATATCCATATAATACACCCCAGTGTTTTTTTACTGAACCAAATAAAAAATCTATGTCTTTATATTTTTTATCGTATGCAGATAACAACTCTAAAGCCTCAGGAGTAAGGACATCATCAGAATTTACAAATACTATATACTTACCTTTAGCATATTTTAATCCTTTATTGAATGCATCATAAATACCATTATCTTTTTCTGTTAAACAAAAATTAACTAAGTTTTCATATTTTTTAATAATTTCGATAGTAGAATCTACTGAATGACCATCAATAATAATTACTTCATAATCTTTGTTTTTCTGATTTTCTATGCTTTTAAGTGTCTCCTCTAAATACTTTTCAGAATTTAATGTTACTGTAATAATTGAAACAAGAGGTTCTTTTTTTTTTGTTTTACTTATTAAAATCATTTTGTGTCAAAGATTCTATTATTTGTGGAATGGTAAATTTTGGAGCTATTTTCAATTTTTTAAGTTTTGAAATATCGGCATAAACGTATTTATTCTCATGTGGTCTTGCCAATTTATTTGAGAATTTGACATGTTCTTTCCAATCTAAATCAAATTTTTTAAAAATATCCTTTACGATATTACTCAATTTTTGAGATTTTCCTGTGGCAATTACAATGTCTTCATTAAAATTTTTTTTCATCAAACTATAGATAATTTTGATATATTCTTCTGCCCATCCAAAATCTTTGATTGCTGATAAGTCACCCAAAAGAAGTTTTTTATTAAAGTTGCGATCTTTAATATATTTCATTACTTTAGGAATTATGAAATTTTTAGGCCTTAACTTAGACTCATGATTGAATAATATTCCTGAAAAACAATTTAACTTAAAATTTTTTCTATAAAATTTAACCAATAAATAAGAATCAAGTTTAGCTAAACCATAAGGATTTTGGGGGTTTTTCACTGAATTTTCATTTAATCTTTTTCGGTTTTTTTCAAAAATTTCTGATGAACTTGTGTTAAAAAATTTAATCTTTTTATTCACGATTAATATAGCCTCCAAAATATTAAAAACAGGTAAGACATGTGAAACTAATGCCTCAGTAAAATTCAAAACTGAGTAGCGTGGTGAGGATTTTCCTCCAAAAAAATATACTTCACTACAATTAGAAATTTTTACGATTTTAATAATTTGGTTATAATCATTGTAATTTATTTTTATTAATTTTAGCTTTTTATTTCCCTTAAATTTTTTTAAGTTCCATCTTTTTGTTTGATATAAGGCGTAAACAGTATAATTTTTTTTTAATAAATACCTTGTCATTATAGAGCCATCTTGTCCAGCGGCACCAAAAATCAGGCAAATTTTTTTATTCAACATTATAAACTAATTACGAAATTAGATGTTTAAATTTTTATATATTTATCATTTTTAGAATATAAGATCTTTCCTCTTCCAAAATGAATATTAATCATAAGCCTAGGTTTCAAATATGGAGTCTCTCCTTTGTGTAAACCATATCCGTCTACAAAAAAACATGATCCAGCTTTTCCATAGAAAATTTTTTTTTTATCATATGAATTAAAAATATTTTCGTCTGAATATAATCTACATAATTTATGCTCTGGTTTTTTTTTTCTATGGGTAAAAGGTATATATATGTGTGGACCACACCCATCTTCAACATCTGTAAGGTAAATGTAAAGTTTTAAAAATTTTGTAAAATCATTATCCCAATGAAAATATTGTGCATTTAAATATTTTTCTTTCTCAGAAATAGTCATGGGGTTTGAGATAAAAAA
>CACBCE010000008.1 GCA_902537665.1 uncultured Pelagibacteraceae bacterium | reverse complement strand
CCTCACCAAATGCACATATTGTGTGGCCTTCAATTTGTTTAGTTACATCACCTAGCATTTCAATTTCATCTTTTGAAGCCTCTCCTTTAGACATTCTCTCTAGCATTCTCCACATCCACCCTGAACCTTCTCTGCAAGGTGTACATTGACCACAGCTTTCATGCTTATAGAATCTGGCAATTCTTGCCATACATTTTATTATGTCTTGATCTCTATTTATTACGACCACTCCTGCTGTACCTAGACCACTTTTTTCAGCAACTAACGAGTCAAAATCCATAGTTAATGTTTCACATTTTTCTTTAGGAATTAATGGCATTGAGGACCCACCAGGTATTACTGCTTGTAAATTATCCCATCCTCCTATTACACCCCCTGCATGAACATCAATTAATTCTTTAAGTGGTATGCTCATTTCTTCTTCAACATTGCATGGATTATTAACATTTCCAGATATACAAAATATTTTAGTACCTGTATTTTTTTCTCTACCAAGAGATGAAAACCACTTACCACCCCTTCTTAAAATTGTTGGTACGACAGCAATAGTTTCAACATTATTAATTATTGTGGGACAACCATACAAGCCAACTAATGCTGGAAAAGGAGGCTTTAATCTTGGTTGACCTTTGTTTCCCTCAATACTTTCGAGTAAAGCTGTTTCTTCTCCACAAATATATGCTCCTGCTCCATAGTGTATGTAAATATCCAGATCCCATCCAGTTCCAGCTGCATTTTTTCCAATTAATTTGTTCTTATAAGCCTCATCGATTGCAGCTTGAAGTTTTTGTCCATCAATAAAATATTCACCCCTTATATAAATATAACAAACATGAGCTTGAATTGCATATGAGGCTATTAAACATCCCTCTATTAACTTATGAGGTTCAAATCTTAATATATCTCTATCTTTACAAGTACCTGGCTCTGATTCGTCACCATTAATAACTAAATAGTGAGGTCTAGACCCAACTTCTTTGGGCGCAAACGACCATTTAAGACCTGTGGGAAAACCAGCTCCACCTCTTCCTCTAAGTTGCGACTCTTTAATTTCATTTATAATCCAGTCCCTCCCTTTATTAGTAATTTCTTTTGTATTTACCCAATCACCTCTTTTTTGAGATGAAGTTAAATCTGAACCTAAATCATTATATAAATTTTGAAAAATTCTATCTTTATCTTTAAGCATTTTTTAATTCCATGAGTGTTTTTCTTCCATTTTCAGGTTGATTGTTTATTCTACCTCTATAAGAACCTGGTTGAGGAGTTTCATCTTTTAAAATTTTATCTAAAATCTCTAAAGTTTTTTCTTTGTCTAAATCCTCATAATAGTCATCATTAATTTGCATCATCGGAGCAGTAACACATGCGCCCAAACATTCTACTTCTGTCCATGAACAATTTTTACCAGGTAATAATTCAGATTCATTTTCAGAAATTTTTTCTTTACAGGCCTCAACTAATTTACCAGCTCCTCTAATCATACAAGGTGTTGTAGTACAAACTTGTATAAAATATTTTCCAACAGGTGATATATTGAACATACTATAAAAAGTTGCTACTTCGTAAACTTTTATATAAGGCATATCTAAAAGTTTAGCTATATACTTCATTGCTACTAGGGGTATCCAGTTGTTATTTTGTCTTTGAGCTATGTATAATAATGCCATAACTGCACTTTTTTGTTTTCCCTTAGGGTATCTTGAAATAATTTTATTTGCTGCTTCTAAAGAAGATGAATTAAATTCAAAATTCTCTGGTTGATCTTTGGCTGGTCTTTTTAAACTCATCTATCAACCTCACCAAAAACTATATCCAATGAACCAAGAACTGCGGGAACATCAGCCAACATATGACCTTTAATTAAATAATCCATCGATTGTAAATGAGAAAATCCTGGTGCTCTTATTTTACATTTATACGGTTTGTTTGATCCGTCTGATATTAAATAAACACCAAATTCCCCTTTGGGTGCTTCAACTGCAGTATAAATTTCATCTTCTGGCACTCTATATCCCTCGGTAAATAATTTAAAGTGATGTATTAAAGCTTCCATTGATTTTTTAATCTCTTTTTTGGAGGGAGGGGTTATTTTTCCATCAAAAGTTTTTACAGGACCCTTTTCCATTTTTGCTAAGCATTGCTTTATTATAGATACACTTTCTTTCATTTCCTCAATTCTACATAAATATCGATCATAACAATCACCATTTTTACCAACAGGAATTTTGAATTCTAATTGTTCGTAACAATCATAAGGTTGAGACTTTCTTAAATCCCAAGGAACACCAGATCCTCTTATCATCACACCACTAAAAGAATAATCGAGAGCGTCTTCTTTTGTAACAATTCCAATATCTACATTTCTTTGTTTAAATATTCTATTATCAGTTAATAAGTTTTCTAAATCATTTATAATTTTTGGAAAAGTTTCACAAAATTTTGAAATATCTTTTTCTAAGCCTGCTGGTAGATCCTGATGAACTCCACCTGCTCTAAAATAATTTGCATGTAATCTAGAACCAGATGCTCTTTCATAAAAAGTCATTAAGGTTTCTCTTTCTTCGAAACCCCATAAAGATGGTGTTAAAGCTCCCACATCTAAGGCTTGTGTTGTAATGTTCAAAATATGGCTTAAAATTCTACCAATTTCACAAAACATTACCCTAATAAACTGAGCTCGTATAGGAACATCAATATCTAAAATTTTTTCAATAGCTAATGCAAACGCATGTTCTTGGTTCATCGGAGCAACATAGTCAAGACGATCAAAATATGGGACTGCTTGCATATAAGTTTTATTTTCTATGAGTTTCTCTGTGCCACGATGCAATAAACCTATGTGAGGATCTGCTTTTTCCACAACTTCTCCGTCCAGTTCTAAAATAAGTCTAAGGACTCCATGAGCTGCTGGGTGTTGCGGACCAAAATTTAAATTTAAATTTTTAATTTTTTTTGTCATTATTTTCTTTAAGTTCTTTGATATATTTAGTTCCCTCCCATGGACTCTCATAATCAAAATTTCTGTAATTTTGTTCTAATTTCACAGGCTCACTAATAACTTTTTTTTGGTCCTCATTATATCTCACCTCAGTATGACCAGTTAAAGGAAAATCTTTTCTCAATGGATGTCCTTCAAAACCATAGTCTGTAAGAATTCTTCTTAAATCTGGATGATCCTTAAAATTTACACCATACATATCAAATACTTCTCTTTCCATCCAATTGGCAGATGGAAAAATAGATGTAAGAGACGGAATAACCTCATTTTCAGTAATACTATAACTTATAATTACTCTTTGATTAAATTCATGGCTCAAAAACAAATATACAACTTTAAACCTTTGAGTTTGCTCAGGATAATCAACAACAGTTATATCAATTAATTGTCTAAATTTTGTGTTTTTATTTGTTTTAAAAAATAAAGTCACATCAATTAAATCTTCCTTATCTATTTCTACGTAGATTTGATTATGTTTAATCTTGGTACTATTAATTTTAGTTCCTAACTCAGAATTAATTTTTTTTTCTAAATCAATTAAATTATTCATCTTATCTAGGAAATGAACCTTTGTTTCGTATTTTTTTTTGTAATTGCATTATTCCATACAATAAAGACTCAGCTGAAGGCGGACATCCTGGTACATATACATCGACTGGAACAATTCGATCACATCCTCTTACAACAGAATAAGAGTAATGATAATAGCCACCACCGTTAGCACAACTACCCATTGATATTACATATCTTGGCTCTGGCATTTGGTCATAAACTTTTCTTAGGGCAGGAGCCATTTTGTTTGTTAATGTGCCCGCAACAATCATTACATCTGATTGCCTTGGTGAACCTCTTGGTGCAGCTCCAAATCTCTCGATATCATATCTAGGCATTGCAGTTTGCATCATTTCAACCGCACAACAAGCAAGACCAAAAGTCATCCAATGCAATGAGCCTGATCTAGACCAATTTATCAAATTATCTAATGAAGTTGTTATAAAACCATTCTCGCTGAAATCTTTAGCAAGTTGTTTAAATTCTTCAGGTACTTGATCTAATTTGTTATTCATTTAAAAATTTTATTCCCAGTCTAATGCACCCTTTTTCCATTCATAAATAAATCCAACAGTAAGAATGAATAGAAAAATCATCATTGACATAAAACCTAAAATTCCAATGTTTCCTAGAGAAATTGCCCATGGAAACAGAAATGCTATCTCAAGATCAAAAATTATAAAAAGAATTGCAACTAAATAAAATCTTACATCAAATTCCATTCTTGAGTCTTGAAATGGCTCAAATCCACATTCATATGCTGATAATTTCTCTGGATCAGGATTTTTCGGTGATAAAATAAAGTTGATTACTATAAACGCACAACTAAGTCCTAATGCAATAATTAGGAACAATATAATTGGTAAATAATCCTTTAAAAACTCCGCAGTCATGGTGGGATATATATCATTTTTTATAGTTAGATGAAGTGGTGTTAGGTCACATTATTCAAAATATACAAGGTTTTTGATAATGATTATCACGTCTAAACTTGTAAAGTGGCGGGAGTGAAGGGACTCGAACCCTCGACCTATCGCGTGACAGGCGATCGCTCTAACCAACTGAGCTACACCCCCACTTTTGATTCTTTTGGTGGGCAGTAAAGGACTCGAACCTTTGACCCCCTCGGTGTAAACGAGATGCTCTACCAACTGAGCTAACCGCCCTTGACCAAAAACCAATCGTTTATATCTTTTAGTACAATAAGGTCAAGAATAATAACCTCTTATAAATAGCAAAAAAAATAATTTATGATAAAGAAATTTGAAAATAATATAGAAATTATTTTAACACATCTTCACAATAACTAAGATATTTAGATGTTTGAGATTGAATTAAAAATCGATTTAATTTTTTTTTTATTCTTAAAACATTCAAATTTACATTTCTATAATTCTTGATTACGAACTCGATTTTTTTGGCTAAAAATTTTGGATCATCATGAGGTGTGAAAATACCAAATTTTTTTGTTAAAATATCCTCAGCACCACTACATCTAGAACTTATACAGGGTAAATTATAATTAATTGCATCAATTAGAGTATTAGGTAATCCTTCATATAAAGAGGGAAATATCAAAACTTTAGAATTTAGGTAATAATTTTTTGGATTTTTTATCCAACCTTTAAATATGATATTTCTTTTAATATTTAGTTTTTTACAAAAATTTATTAATATTTTTTTATCAGGACCATGGCCAATTAAGATCAATTTATAATTTGGATACTTTTGTGTAAAAATAGAAAAGGCTTTAATTATAATTTTTTGGTTTTTTTGTTTGCAAAGTCGACCAACAGATAAAATATATTTTCTTTTTTTGATTTTTTTATTTTTATCAATCTTTTTCAAATAGGGATTAAAAATCAATTTTGTTTTTTTTTTCATAATTATTTTATCTAAAGACTCTTTGGATTTTGTAGAATTTGTTATTATACCATCTGAAAAATTATAAAATAATAATTTTAAAAAAAAGATTAAATAAGCGGTTAATTTATTTTCGGCATATTTTGTAGCACCAATAATATCTTCTGAATTTCTAAAAATTATTTTACGTCCAAATAACTTAGTTATTAATATTGGTAATATATGACTCTGAAATGAAAATACTAAAGAATTTTTAGTCTCAATACTTTTAAGTAGTTTGATTAATTTTAATGATGAAAAAATAGAGGTGTAAAACCTTCTAAAAGAATTTGTGTTTGATCTATCATCAATTTTAATTATTTTAATACTATTATTAAAAAGTTTTTTTTGGTCTTTTCTGGTAATATTTGTAATTAGATAAATTTTAATCTTTTTTTTATCACAAGCATTTACAAAATTAATTAAGTTTGCTGTTGCTCCACCTCTTTCAAAAGATGGATACAAAACAATTATATTCTTAATTTTTTTCATTTATAATTTTTAGATATATCTTTTCTAATGAAAACATAATTGGACAAATGATAAATATTATTTTCTGGTCTAGATGGATCAATTTGAATCAAGCCATTTCCATTTGGAAGAATTCTAAAAATATCAGAAAAATCAATCATGCTTGAAAGCTTGTATAAAGTTTGTCCTTTTAATAATTGGTGCCAATTAAATTCAATTTGTATAAATTTAGGTTGTTGTTCTTTAAATAAATTTTTTGCTCCATCTAGAACTTCAAATTCATAACCTTCTGTATCTATTTTTATAAAGTCAATAACTTCATTTTTTAGTACATCTTTTAAATCATCTAATTTTTTAACTTCTACTGAGATTTTATTAATGTTTGTCTCCCCTACAAATGACAATTTTTCTAAATTTTCCATTAAAGATGCTTTTTCAGATTTTTTATTACCAAAATACAAGTCTTGTTTTTTATTTTGGTTACTAATTGCGATGTTAAAAATTTCTAATCTTTCTTTAAATTCTTTTTTTAAAACTTCTAATTCTCTATATGCATCAGGTAATGGCTCAAAAGAAATAACTTTTGAAGTAGTTTCTTGAAGAATTAATTTTGTATAATTTCCAACATTAGCTCCAATATCAAGACTTAAATTTATTTCATCCTTAATTAATCTTATGAACTTTTTTTCACCTGTTCTGTTAAAATCGCCATAATTCTTAAATCCTTTTGCATCCAATGCTAATGATAGAAGTGCATTATTGATAAATTGTAATTTTTTATGACCAAAAATTAATACATAAAGTTTTGATATGAACTTGTAGATTACTAACAAGATTTTTTTAAAAAACATATAAACTTGTGAATTTTATATACCTACTTTTAGAAACTTAAAGTAAAAAGATTAAACTTGAATTGTTATTTATTAAAAAATACCTCGCCAATAATAATTTGACTCAAAAGCTTTTCTTACTTTAACAAAGATAATCAAGTGCTTTAAGTATTCCACCTTTTTTGTATGGTATCTTTGACTTCATTAATCCCATTTCTACACCTGCTAAAGTTCCAGCTAACATTAATTCGTTAAAATCTCCCAAATGTCCGATCCTAAAAATTTTCCCAGCGACTTTTGCTAAACCTGTACCTAGAGACATGTTATAATGATCTAAAATTATTTTTCTTAAAGAATCTGCATCATGTCCGTCTGGAACCATTACGGCTGTTAAAGAATCGGAGTATTCCTCTGGATTTTTACAAAGTATCTCTAGGCCCCAAGCTTTAACTGCAACTCTGGTAGCTTCTGCAAATCTTTTATGTCTTGTAAAAACATTCTCTAAACCCTCTTCAGTCAACATATTAATCGCTTCATCTAATCCATATAATAAATTTGTTGCAGGTGTATAAGGGAAATAACCTTTTTTATTATTTTCTAACATTGGTTTCCAATCCCAATATGATTTTGGTAAATCAGAACTTTCATAGGCTTTAAGTGCTTTTGAGCTTATTGCATTGAAAGAAAGTCCTGGAGGTAATAATAATCCTTTTTGAGAGCCACCAACAGTTACATCAACTTTCCATTCTTCGTGTCTATAATCTATTGAACCAAGTGAGGAAATTGTATCAACAAATAATAATGCTGGATGTTCTACATTATCCATCGCTTTTCTTATTTTTCCAATTCTACTTGTAACTCCTGTAGATGTTTCATTATGAACTGCACAGACTGCTTTAATTTTTTTTTCTTTATCTTCCTTTAATTTTTGTTCAACAATGTTTGGGTCAACACCTGTTCTCCAGTCACCTTTTACAAAGTCAATTTCTAATTTGAATTTTTCTGCGATATCATACCAGAGAGTTGAAAAATGTCCTGTTTCGAACATTAAAATTTTATCACCAGCACTTAAGGTATTTACTATTGCTGCTTCCCAAGCTCCAGTACCTGATGCAGGAAATATTATTACAGGCTCTGAAGTTTTAAAAATTAATTTTATTCTATCTAAAACTCTTAGTCCAAGTTCTGCAAAGTCTGGACCTCTATGGTCTATAGTTGGATAATCCATTGCTCTTAAAACTCTGTCAGGAACATTAGTTGGACCTGGTATTTGCAAGAAATGTCGACCTGGTCTGATATTGTTTGAAATTGCCATTCTGCTGTATATGCTAAAGAAATTATATAATCAAACTTATAATGTATGACAAATAGTAGTAAATTGATCGAAACTTTAGAAGTATATGTTTTAAATAACCCTGATGAAGTAAGTCCTCACTGGGTAAGTCATTTTATAGTTCCAACAGCAAATGAATTATTAATTAAGATTAAAACTAAAGATGGTAATTCTGGTTTTGGTCTTGCAACAAGTTACACAGATATCAAACCAATTGTCAAACCTTTCTTGAATGGATTACAAGATTTAATAGTTGGAGAAGATCCTTTTTGTCCAGAAAAATTATATGAAAAAATTTTTAAATTAACTGATACACGTCAAAGCAATGAAAAAGGTTGGAGCAGAGAAGCGTTAATCAGAATTTCTGCAGCTTTAGATATTGCTTGTTGGGATCTGATAGGTAAAGCCTCAAAAGTTCCATTATACAAGTTGTTTGGAGGATACAGAAATAAAATTCCTGTTTATGTAACATGTGCTTATTACAGGGATGGTAAAAATGAAAAAGAACTAAGAGCGGAATTACAAAAATTAATTAAAATTGGCCATCAAAGCTTTAAAGTTAAAGTAGGTGGATTAAGTATAAAAGAAGATGCCAAAAGATTAGAAATAATTCGACAAGAAATTGGTGACGATAAAGATCTAATGATTGATGTTAACAGAGGATGGGATTTAAAAACTGCAATTGAAGGTGTTAAAGAATTTGAGAGATTTAATCCTACTTGGATTGAAGAACCAGTTAGATGGGAAGATGATAGAAGGAGTTTAAAAGTGCTATCAAAAAAAACTCAAATTCCCTTATCAGGTGGAGAAAGCGAAATAACTATTTTTGGATGTAGATCAATGATTGAGGAAGATGCAATACAAATATTGCAATTTGATTGTACTATGTTTGGTGGTTTTACTAATGGGAAAAAATTATCTGCTTTGTGTGAATTAAATCATTTAGACATTGCTCCACATCATGATTGTTATATTCATGCTCCTTTAGTTGCTGCTTCTCCATCCGGAAGAATTGTAGAGTCATTTGATGATGAAAGAGATCCACTTCAAGCAGAGTTATTTGAAAATTCCCATAAAATGAGTAATGGATGGATATATTTAAATGAAAAACCTGGTTTAGGATTAGAAATTTCTGAAACCGCGTTAAAAAAGTTTGGTAAACTAGTTTACAAAAATAAATAAACCTTTAATTAAGTTTTATGCGGTTTAATTCAAATCAAATAAAAAAAATTGAAAAAGAAATAAGTAGTAGAGTTGACGGAAAAACTTTATTTGATGAATTTTCTCGTGGTCGATATAGCACCGATGCATCAGTTTACCAAATAAAACCTCTTGGAGTAGTCCTGCCAAAAGATACGAACGATGTTTTAAATATAATGGATTATTCACAAAGAAATTCTATTCCTCTGCTAGCTAGAGGGGGTGGTAGTTCTCAATGTGGTCAAACTGTAGGTGAAAGTGTAGTTCTTGATTACTCAAAACACCAAAATAAAATATTAGAGCTTAACGTAGAGGAAAAATATGTATGGGTTCAGCCTGGTGTTGTATTAGATCATTTAAATTCATTTTTAAGGCCATATGGTTTATGGTTTCCTGTAGATGTGTCTACAAGTAGTAGAGCAACTATTGGAGGGATGTCAGCAAATAATTCATGTGGATCAAGATCTTTATATTACGGAAATATGGTTCACAACGTACTAGCTATTGAAGCAATTTTAGATGATGGTTCAATACATACTTTTGATCAAATTAATAAAAACTATCTAACAACGACTAATAACCAAGATCGTTTTTATAAAATAATTGATAAATTTTTAAATTTAAGACAAAAAGTAAGTAAAGATATTGATGAAAATTGGCCAACCACTCAAAGAAGAGTTGGTGGTTATAATATCGATTTGATTGATCCAAATGGATTTAATTCATCAAATTTATTAGTTGGTTCTGAAGGAACTTTGTCACTTTTTAATAGAATAAAATTAAAATTATCTGAGATTCCTAAAAATAAAATTTTAGGTGTTTGTTACTTTGATAACTTTCATCAAGCCATGGAATTAACAAAAGAAATTGTAAAATTAAAACCAACTTGCGTTGAATTAATGGATCAGAATTTATTAAATCTAGCTAAAGAGATACCAATGTATGCGGGTGGTATAAAGAAATATATAAAAGGTAATCCAGAGGCTGTTTTAATGGTTGAATTTATAGATACAGAGCAAAATGTTTATGAGAAAAAGATAAAAGACCTTGAATATTTAGTTCTTAATCAAAATAAAAAAAATCAATTCTCCTTTTTTACAAACTTATTAGAGCAAAAAGAAGTTTTTGAAATTAGAAAAGCTGGATTAAATATTTTAATGTCAATGAAGGGAGATAAAAAACCAGTGGCATTTATTGAGGATTGCGCAGTTTCTTTAGATCATTTAGCAGAATACACATCGAGATTAAATGAAATATTTAAAAAATATAATACAAGTGGAATGTTTTATGCTCATGCATCGGTTGGAACCCTTCACGTAAGACCAGTTTTGAATATGAAATCTGACCAAGATATTAAAAACATGAGATCTATATCTGAGGAAGCTTTTGAAATGGTTAAGAATTATAAAGGTTCTCACTCTGGTGAACACGGAGATGGAATAGTTAGGTCAGAATTCCACGAAATGATGTTTGGAAAAGATATCACAAATGCGTTCGAAGAAATTAAAGATACATTCGATAATAAAAATTTATTAAATCCAGGTAAAATTGTAAGACCTTTTAAATCAAATGATAGATCGTTGATGAGATATAAATCAGATTATCAAACAGAGAATATAAGTACTCATTATGATTGGTCTAATTGGGGTCAATTTTCAGATGCTATTGAAATGTGTAATAACAACGGCGCATGCAGAAAATTAGATTCAGGAGTGATGTGTCCTTCATACAGGGTAACGAAAGAAGAAAAAGATTTAGTTAGAGGAAGAGCAAATACATTAAGACTCGCACTTTCTAATCAATTACCAGAGGGGTCTTTTGCATCTAAAGAAATGTATGAAACAATGGAACTTTGTGTGAGCTGTAAAGCTTGTCAAAGAGAATGTCCAATGTCTGTGGATATGGCTAAGATGAAAAGTGAATTTCTCTCTCATTATTACAAAAAATTTAGTATGAGAATTAAAGATAAAATTATCTCTGATATGCCTAAGCTAATTTGGTTATATAAAATCATTAATCCAATAATTAATAAGATTAAAAATTTTCCAGTTATTTCAAACATTATTAAAAAATTTGGTTTTGCAACTGAAAGAAGCCTGCCTGAAGTTCAAAATCAAAAGGCTTTAAAAGACATATATAACAATCAAGAAATTTCAGAAAATAAAGTAATTTTATTTGCAGATACATTTAATATCAATTTTGAGAATGAAAATTTGGTCTATACAATTAAAGTATTAAATAAATTTGGTTATCAAGCAGTAATCCCAAGTTTTGGTAGTGATAAACTTGATAGACCACTTTGTTGTGGAAGAACTTATATTTCATATGGTCAACTAGATAAGGCTGCTGAGGAATTGAATAGATTTAATGATTATATTATAAAAAATAACTACTTTGAATTACCAATAGTAGGTATTGAACCTTCCTGTTTGCTTACTTTTAATGACGAATATCAATCTCTTAAAGGCATAAAAAATAGAGATAAAATAAAAAATAGATTTTATTTGTTAGAGGAGTTTATTTTAGAACAAATTAAAAAAGATAAGAATGTTAAATCGAATAGTTTTAGTCAAAATGTTTTAATTCATGGACATTGTCATCAAAAGTCTCAAGATAGAATGAAAGGACTTAAAGATCTTTTATCTGAGCTAAATATAAATAATAAGATGATAGACTCTAGTTGTTGTGGGATGGCAGGTTCTTTTGGCTATGATAGTAAAACTTATGAAACTTCAAAAAAGATGGCTAATCTATCTTTAATACCTGCAATTAATAGTAGTGACGAAAATGATTTTATAGTTGCAAATGGTACGAGCTGTAGACACCAAATATCTGATTTATCCGAAAAAAAAAGGGAAACATGTTTCTGAATTACTATTTAAGATTTTCGAAACTGTAAATTAAAGAATTATTTTTTTGCTATAAAAGTCATCTATTTCTTCATCTTTATAACCAAGATCATGCATTATTTCTCTTGTGTGCTCACCTAAATCTGGTGCACCTTTGGATTTTTCGGTTTTGCTTTTTGAAAATTTGATTGGCATTCCTACAGCTTTGCTTGGACCAGCTTTTTTATTATTTACCTCAATAATCATCTCTCTTTCAATAGTTTGGGGGTCTTTAAACATATCGATTATCGAATTTATAGGACCACATGGTAAACCATTTTCATCAAATATTTTTAACCATTCTTGAGAAGGTTTTTTGATAAATTCATTATTAAGTATTTCTACCAGTTCATTTAAATTTTCTTTTCTACTTGAATTAGTTGAAAATTTTTCATCCTCATTAAGATCTTGACGATTGATTGCCTTTAATAACATAAGCCATGTATTCTGATTTGATGCACCAATAGTAATCCATTTATCTTTTGTTTTAAAAGCTTGATAAGGTGCAGTCAAAGGATGAGCTGATCCAAGAGGACCTGGAGATACACCAGTTGCACCAGCAATTGCTGATTGCCAGTAAGTATGAACTATTCCTGCTTCATACAAAGATGTATCAACTTTTTGACCTTCGCCAGTTTTATCTCTATGAATTAAAGCTGCTAAGATACCACTTGCAGCAAGCAATCCTGCAGTGATGTCTGTAAGTGGCGCTCCTACTTTCATTGGTGGTTTATTCTTATCTTCACCAGTTATACTCATTAAACCGCTCATACCTTGTGCTACTAAATCAAATCCACCTTTATTTGCATAAGGACCTGTTCTTCCATAACCAGAAATTTCACATAAAATAATTTTAGGATTAATTTTTGACATCGTATCATAACCTATACCCAGTTTTTCTAATGTTCCTTTTCTAAAGTTTTCTAAAACTACATCGGAGTTTTTTATCATTGTCTTAAAAATTTCGATTCCCTTTTTGTCTTTCAAATTTAAAGCAATACCTTTTTTATTTCTATTCATCATTAAGTAAGCTGCTGATACTCCATTGACATCGGGAGGAAGGAAATTTCTAGTATCATCACCTCCTGGAGTTTTTTCTATTTTAATAACTTCAGCCCCTAGATCTGCCAATAGTAATCCACAGGTAGGACCAGCCATTATTTGAGCCATCTCTAACACTCGAATACCTTTTAATGATGCCATTTAATGTTTACTTATTTTTAAATTTTGGCTTTGTTTTATTTAGGAAGGATTGATATCCAATTTTAAAGTCCTCGGTATCATAACATTTGTACCCAAGATTATTTATTTTTTCTGTTACTTTACCTTTCTTTAAAATATTTCTTGCAAACTCTTTGTGCCATCTGGCAACTTTGGGAGCGCCTTCGCATATAAGTTCAGCTGATTTATATGCCTCTTTCTTAACGTCCTCATCGTTAACCACTCTGTTAACCAATCTTTTTTCTAAAGCCTCCTGAGAGTCAAATACTCTTCCCTCAAACAAAATTTCCATGGCAGTTGAATAGGTAGTTGCTTTTAAAAGAACCTCTAGTTCTTTTGCAGCCATTGTTAAACCAAGTCTTTTTATCGGTATACCGAACCTCGAACTTTTACCACAAATTCTTATGTCACAACAAGCAGCTATTTCCAAACCACCACCTACACAAATTCCCTCAATCATAGCTATTGTAGGTACTGGACAATTAAATATTGCTCCTAAGGTTCCATGTAAAAACTTTCCATAAGATTTTGCTAATTTTGATGATGATCTTTCTTTTTTAAATTCCCCAATATCATTTCCAGGTGAAAAAGATTTTCCACCTTCACCTCTTATGATGACACATCTAAGGTTTTTTTCTTTTGAAATTTTTTTAAAAATTTTACCAAGTTCTATCCACATTGGTTTAGTCATTGCATTTAATTTTTCCGGTCTATTAATAACCACTTCAGATAAATGACTATTTATTTTATTTAGCTTAACTAAACTGCTCATCTAACTCCTATAAAAATACTCTACTAATGTCATTGGTATTGCTGGTACATACGTTACTAAAAGTAATAAAAATAACAACACACATATAAATGATATATTTGATCTTGTTACATCCCAGATATCTGCTTTTGCAACTGAACAAGCTGTTACTAATACACTTGCTACAGGAGGTGTTTGCTGTCCTATAGCTAGGTTTAAAGTTACAATAATTCCAAAATGAACAGGATCAATACCAACTGCATTAACTAATGGCATTACTATTGGTACAGTCAAAATTATTGCAGCAACTGAATGTAAAAAGAAACCTATAATTAATAAAAATATATTTAAAATTCCTAAAACTGCATATTTATTATTAGTAAATTCAATAATTGACTCGGCAACCTTTTGAGGAATTTGTTCAATGGTTAAAAACTCTCCTAATAAAACAGATGCTGCAACTAATAACATTACTGATGCAGTTTGTATCGCTCCCTCGCAAGCTGACTCATATAGTCTTTTAAAGTCAATTTCTTTATAGATAAAACCAATGACTAAAGATGCTACAACTGCTAAACCAGCTCCCTCTGTAGCTGTTACAACGCCTCCAAAAATCCCTCCTAAAATAATTACTGGTAATAAAAAGGCTAAAGCTGCATCTTTTGCTGTTTTTTTAACGTTTGGTATATTGAATGTCTCCTCAACAGGAAAATTTTTCTTTCTTGCTGTAACATAAGCTGCCAACATAAGAAAAAATCCACCTATTACTCCAGGAATAATTCCAGCGACAAATAATTGTACAACAGAACTTTGAGACATAACTGCATAAACAATCATTGGTATTGATGGTGGAATAATAATTGCTAAAGATGCTGAAGATGAAGTCACTGCAGCAGCAAATGCACCTGGGTATCCTTTCTTTTTCATTGCAGGAATTAAAATAGAACCTAGTGCAGCAACATCAGCAACTGCCGATCCAGAAATTTCAGCAAAAAACATTGAGGTTGCAATATTAATCATACTCAACCCACCTTTTATAAATCCAACTAAAGCAGAGGCAAAAGCTATAAGTCTTCTAGAAATACCAGCACTATTCATAATTGAACCGGCTAAAATAAATAGTGGAATTGCAATCAATGGAAACTTCATTGATCCATCAAACATTACAATCGCAGTATCAATTAGAAAACTTGTGCCAGTTTTCATAACCATTGCAATAATAGTTGTTACTGCAAGTCCAATCGCAATAGGCACATTTATAGACAACAAAAGTAACAAGACCATAAACATTGTTAGAATTACCATTAAATATCTCCTGTTTGCTCGTCGCCCGTATTTTGTAAAACTAAATTTTTATAATCTTCTGGAATTCTTAAAGTCTCAGATAGAATAAAAAGACATGATGCAATTGGAATTACTGATTGAACAAATGGTTGAGGAACCCATTCTAATGTCACCAGCGTTTCGCCTGTTATTAAGGTTAAAACTAAATAACCGTAATATGCTAATAATATTAAAAAACCATAAACAACTAGCTTAGATACAACAAAAAAAATTTTTCTTAATGGTAGCGGAAAAGCTTTAAAAATACTTGGTACACTTATGTGAGAACCTTTTAATGCGGCATAAGCGGAACCATAATATGTTATCCATGCAAGTTGGACAGCAGCAACTTCATCGTACCAAACCAAAGCACTGCCGGCAAAACGAAAGGTAACTCCAAGTAAAACCGTTACTGCTAATGCTACCATCATTATAAACAGTATAAGTTTTAGAATTTTTTCGTACGAATTTATAAAATTTTGTAATTTCATATAATATTCAGGCCCTCTGAATGAGGGCCTGATAAGATCTATTCAACTATATTACTTTGCTAAAGATGATACTTTTTTTACTAAAGCACCACCAGTAGGAACTTCTGATCCAAATTGATCGTAAATTCCTTTACTAGCTGCAATAAAAGCACCTTTGTCCGCTTCGTTTACTTGGACACCAGCATCTTTAATTACTTTTAATAAAGATTTTTCAAGTTTAGCAGCTTCTTTGTACACAAATTTTTGTGTATCTTGAGCAGCTTTCTCTAAAATATCTTGAACATCTGCAGGTAGTTTGCTCCAGTGATCCTTATGAACAGTTACATAAGCAGGAGTATAAACGTGACCTGTGATTGATAAATATTTTTGAACTTCTTGAAATTTAGCACTAGCTATTTGAGCATATGGGTTTTCTTGTCCATCCATTGTACCTGTTTTCAAAGCAGTGAATACTTCAGAAAAAGACATCGGAGTTGGGTTTGCACCATATGATTGGAACATTTTAACTCTCCATTTTGATTTAGGAGTTCTTAATTTAATTCCTTTTAAATCACCTGGAGTATTAATTGGTCTAGTATTATTTGTTATATGTCTAAAACCATTTTCCCATACAGCAATAACTTTGTAACCTGTTTTATCCTCAAGGTTTTTAAACATCCCTGGTAAAACATTTTTTTCTACTTTAGCCATGTGCTTTCTGTCTTTAATAATAAAAGGCATATCAAAAACACCAAACTCATCATGAATAGAAGCCATTACTGATGAAGGTAACCACATATTAACTGTACCTAATTTTAGTTTCTGCATTCCTTGTTTGTCTTTTCCAAGTTGTGAAGAACCAAATACAGTTACCTTACCTTTATTACCTAATCTCTTATTAGCAAGTTTAGCAAAATGGTCAACTGAAGCTGAAAATAGAGAACCTGGTTTACCCACGTGTCCAAATTTTACTTCAACTGAGTTTGCTGCAAAACTTAAGAATAAAGATGAGAACAATACAACGATTATTTTACTTAATTTATTCATATTTATTTCCCTTAGTTATTATTTATTTAAAATAGGTTACCTAAAATATTTATATAGATCTAGTGAATAAATCAGCTTAGATTAAAAAATTTATTTAAGAAAATATCTGGAAAAATTTAAGATTATTGTATGCTCGCTTGAGATTTATCGTCTTTTTTAGACATATCAACCTCAACCCACTCTGTCTTCTTAAGCTCTTTAGTTAAGGCAATTTTTAAAACCTCGTCGGCAAACTCAACTGGAGTAATTTTTATCTCATCAATAATCTTTTTTGGCATGTCTACAAGGTCTTTTTCATTTTCTTTTGGAATTAAAACCTCTTTTATGCCTGCTCTATGGGCTGCTAATAGCTTTTCTTTCAGCCCACCAATAGGCAATACTTGGCCAGTCAATGTTACTTCACCTGTCATAGCCACATCTCTTTTTACTGGAATGTTTGTAATTGATGAAACTATTGATGTAACCATTCCTATTCCAGCAGATGGGCCATCTTTTGGTGTTGCTCCCTCAGGAACATGAATGTGAAAATCTTTTTTCTCAAATAATGGGGGGATAATTCCATATTCTAAGCATTTTGATCTTACAAATGATTTTGCAGCTTTAACCGACTCTTGCATGACGTCACCAAGCTTTCCAGTAATTTGCATACGGCCTTTACCTGGCATTGTTACTGTCTCTATTTTCAAAATCTCTCCACCATATTCAGTCCAAGCTAATCCTGTTACTATACCCACCCTATTTTCAGACTCTAACTCACCTGATTTAAATTTAGGCACCCCTAAAAAGTCTGGTAGATTTTTTGAGTTGATATTGACTTCTTTTTCTTCTCCAGAGACAACCTTTTTAACTACTTTTCTCGCAATTTTAGAAATTTCTCTCTCAAGATTTCTTACTCCAGATTCCTTTGTGTAACTTCTAATAACTTCCTTAATAATATCATCACCCAAATTCATTTCTTTTTCCTTCACACCATTATCTTTTATTTGTTTTGGAAGAAGATATTTGTTTGCAATATTTATTTTTTCATCTTCTGTGTAGCCTGCTAATCTAATTACTTCCATTCGATCTAATAATGGAGGTAAAATGTTTAATGTATTAGCTGTAGTCACAAACATCACATCAGATAAATCATAATCAACTTCTAGATAGTGATCATTAAAAGTCGTATTTTGCTCTGGATCTAAAGCCTCCAACAAAGCTGAAGAGGGATCTCCTCTATAATCATTTCCAACTTTATCAATCTCGTCTAAAAGTATTAGTGGGTTTTTAGTTCCAGCTTTTTTCATCATTTGAATAATTTTACCTGGTAAAGAACCTATATAAGTTCTTCTGTGACCTCTAATTTCTGCCTCGTCTCTCATTCCACCTACTGACATTCTTACAAATTCTCTATTTGTTGCTTTGGCAATTGATTTTCCTAAAGACGTTTTTCCAACACCAGGCGGTCCTACTAAGCACAAAATTGGGCCTTTAATCTTATCCATTCTTTTTTGGACTGCTAGAAATTCAATAATTCTCTCTTTAACTTTTTCTAAACCAAAATGATCTTTATCTAAAACTTCAAGTGCTTTTTTTAAATCTATAACAACATCACTTTTTTTATGCCAAGGAAGATCTATCATCCAATCTAAGTAATTTCTCACCACTGTGGCTTCTGCTGACATTGGGCTCATATTTTTTAATTTTTTTAATTCTTGAAGACATTTTTTCTCAACATCTTTTGGCATTTTAGATTTAAGAATTGCTTTATTTAAACTTGTATTTTCATCTTTGCCATCCTCAATTTCACCTAACTCTTTTTGGATAGCTTTTAATTGTTCATTTAAATAATACTCTCTTTGAGTTTTTTCCATTTGGGTTTTAACCCTTCCTCTAATTCTTTTTTCCACTCCAATAATGCTTGTTTCATTTTCCATTATTTTTATGATTGCATTTAATCTTTTCTTTACATCAATAGTCTCAAAAATTTGTTGTTTCTCTGAAATTGTTGCAGTGATGTGTGAAGCAATGTTATCTGCAATCTGAGACGGATCTTTTAATTGTTTAATCGTATTAATAGTCTCACTAGAAACTTTTTTATTTATAGAAGTTAATTTTTCCATTCGTCTGATTGCTGTAACGGCTAATGGGTACAAATCTACATCACCATCAATCACATCATTGTGAGGTGTAAAATCACAAGTTATAAACTTTTCATTATCCTTAAAATCAATAATTTTTACTCTACGAACACCTTCAACCAAAACTTTCACTGTTCCATCTGGGAGTTTCAAAAGTTGTAAGATACTACCTTCACATCCATACATAAATATGTCTGTTTTCTTAGGATCATCGATTTCAGAATTTTTTTGAGTTACTAAAATTATTTTTTTCTCTTTTTTCATCACTTCATTTAAAGCAGAGATCGATTTATCTCTTCCAACAAAAAGTGGAATTACCATGCTTGGAAAAACCACAATGTCTCTAAGTGGTAATAATGGTGATGAAGTTTTTACGTCCATGAAATCAATATGGATATTAAAATTATTTTTGCAATACCTTTTTGCAAGTTATTAGGGTTATTAAGCCGCTGTTGTCTTAGTTGTTTTGGATTTACTATCCTTTTTTGAATGAACAATAATGGGCTGCGACAGACCTTTAGCCGCTGATGAGTCGACTATTACCTCTTCAATATTTTCTTGACTCGGTAAATCATACATAGTCTTAAGAAGTATATTTTCTAAAATAGATCTTAAACCTCTTGCACCTGTTTTTTTGCTAATTGCTTTAATTGCAATTTCTTTA
The DNA here is from genome assembly GCA_902537665.1 of uncultured Pelagibacteraceae bacterium. Taxonomy (GTDB): domain Bacteria; phylum Pseudomonadota; class Alphaproteobacteria; order Pelagibacterales; family Pelagibacteraceae; genus Pelagibacter. The sequence continues at coordinate 42,083 of CACBCE010000008.1, read as the reverse complement.
AGTGCAGAGTCTTTAAATATTAATTTTGCACCATCTAGTTTAAATAACTCTTGATATTGTTTTGTTAAAGAATTTTTTGGTTCTTGCAGTATCTTAATTAAAGATTTTTCATCTAAATCTTCTAGAGTTGCAATCATAGGTAATCTTCCAATAAACTCAGGTATTAATCCATATTTGAGCAAATCCTCAGGCTCTAAGTTCTTCATCCACTCACCAGTCTTTTTATCTTGTATATTCTTAACATCTGCTCCAAAACCAATAGATGTTCCTTTATCTCTCTGAGAAATAATTTTATCAAGTCCCGCAAATGCTCCACCACAAATAAATAAAATATTTGTAGTATCGACTTGTAAGAATTCTTGTTGAGGGTGTTTTCTACCACCTTGAGGAGGTACACTTGCAATTGTCCCTTCCATTATTTTTAATAAAGCTTGTTGAACACCTTCACCAGAAACGTCTCTTGTAATAGATGGATTTTCAGATTTTCTACTAATCTTATCGACCTCATCAATGTACACAATTCCCCTTTGGGCTTTTTCAACATTATAATCTGCTGCTTGTAACAATTTTAAAATTATATTTTCTACATCCTCTCCTACATAACCTGCTTCAGTTAAAGTTGTTGCATCAGCCATTGTAAATGGAACATCTAAGATTCTAGCCAGTGTTTGTGCTAATAATGTTTTTCCACATCCAGTTGGACCAACTAAGAGTATATTAGATTTTGCAAGCTCTACATTTTTACTTGTTTTATTTTCATAATTTAGTCTTTTGTAGTGATTGTGAACGGCTACTGATAAAACTTTTTTTGCGTGAGATTGTCCAATTACATAATCATCTAGGACTGTACAAATCTCTTTTGGTGAAGGTAAACCATCTTGATGTTTTACAAATGTGTCTTTGCTTTCTTCTTTTATAATATCCATGCAAAGTTCAACACACTCATCACAAATAAAAACAGTTGGACCTGCAATTAGTTTTCTTACTTCGTGTTGGCTTTTGCCACAGAAAGAGCAATAAAGAATATTTTTATTATTTGTGTTCATAAAATTTTAAACGAATCAATTAATCTACTTTATTATAAATGACTCCTATTAATCAAGTTTTGGATTTTGCAAACTATATGTGGTATTCTAAGATCTTTTCTCTACTACAGAGTCTATAAGTCCAAAAGATTTAGCCGCGTCTGCAGTCATAAAATTATCTCTTTCCAAAGCAGTTTTAATTTCATCCACAGATTTGCCAGTATGTTTAGAATATATTTCATTCAATCTTTTTTTTAATGACAATACTTCATTCGCATGAATTTCAATATCAGTAGCCTGTCCTTGAAATCCCGCAGAAGGTTGATGAACCATAATTCTTGAATTTGGAAGTGAAAATCTTTTTCCTTTTGTTCCAGCCGATAATAAAAAAGATCCCATTGAAGCTGCTTGTCCAATGCATAAAGTTGAAATATCTGGTTTTACATACTGCATTGTATCGTAAATACCTAAACCTGCAGTAACAAGTCCGCCTGGACTATTAATATATAAAAAAATTTCTTTTTTAGGATCTTCTGCTTCTAGAAATAATAATTGAGCTGTGATTAATGAAGCTACATTGTCATTGATTTGACCTGTTAAAAAAATAATTCTTTCTTTTAATAGTCTTGAATAAATATCATAAGCTCTTTCACCTTTGTTAGATTGCTCAACAACCATGGGTATTAAGCTACTCATATGTTCTGACAGTTTATTATTCATAAAGTTGATTCGTATTACTTATACAACTTGAGATTACTTTTTGCTAACTTTTTTTGTTTTTTTGGCAGGAGACTTAGTTTTTGGCTTAGTTTTTTTTACTTCTTTTTTTTTAGTCTCAACTTTTTTCTTTGAGGCTTGTTTTATTCCCTCATCTTGATTTTGAGATTGTTTTAATATTTTTTCGGCTTCCTCTTTAGAAACCTCTTTTTTATTAGACTTTGCTTTCTGTTTAACAAGATTTAAAATTTTTTCTTCATAAACTGTTCCTCTTAAACTGGCCAACGCAGATTGATTTTTTTGATAAAAATCCATTACCATTTTTTCTTGACCAGGCATCATTCTTATTTGTTTTTGAACTTCAGCCTGTAATTCTTGTTCTGATACTTTTATCTGATTTTGCTCACCAAATTCGTTTAATATTAAACCAACTTTAATTCTTTTTTTTGCTATCTCTTCAAAATTATCTTTACTCTTTTTTTTATCTTCATCTTCCATTCCTTGAGATAGAACTTTTACTTCTTCATCAACTAAATTTTGTGGAATTTCGTCTACTTTAAATTTCTCTAATTCTTTTAAAATTTGATTTTTCGATAATCTGTCTAACGAATTCTTATATTCATCATTAATTTGCTTTGAAATTAGAGTTTTCAAATCTTTCAAATCTTTTGCTCCCAAATTTTTTGCAAACTGATCATCAATTTTAACTTCCTCTGAAATTTTGACCGATAATATTTTACAATTAAATTTTGCTTTTTTATTTACTAACTCTTTTTCAGGAAAATTTTCTGGAAGAATAGCTTCAACAATTTTTTGATCATCTTTTTTTACACCTACCAATTGTTTATCAAAACCTTTTAAAAATAAATCTTTACCTAAGGTTAATTGTGTATTTTTTCCTTCCCCTCCTTTAAATGATTTTTCATCAACTGTAGCTGTATAATCAAAAGAAACTAAATCACCCTCTTTTGCTTTTGTTTCTGGTGGAGCATCTTTGAAGCTTGGTGTATTTTTAGCTATCTCTTTAATTCTTTTTTCAGTTTCACTCTCGTCGATTTTAACCGTGTATTCATCAAATTTAATATTTTCTATAGATTTTAATTCAACCTTAGGAAACTCTGTGACAGAAATAATATATTCTAGATCCTTATCTTCACCATAAGTTTTGAGATCTAGTTTCGGTTGTCCTACTGGTTTTATTTTATTTTCCTCTAAAGCTTTTGTGGTTGTGTCTTTTAAAACTTTATCTAAAACTTCGCTAAATACTGCTTTACCAAACTGTCTTTTTAAAACTTCTACTGGAACTTTTCCAGGTCTAAAACCTTTTAGATTTACAGTGCCTTTAATTTCCTCATATTTTTCATCCATATAAGAATTCATAGTTTTTTTATCAATGAAAACTTTTATATCTTTATTAAGACCTTTTTTATTTTCTACTGTAACTTTCATAATATCTTAATGGTAGGGCGAAAAGGACTCGAACCTTCACAGATTGCTCTATCGGTTCCTAAGACCGACGCGTCTACCAATTCCGCCATCGCCCCACAAATTCAAGTGGTTTTATATATGATTGAAACTATTTGTCCAACGACAAATATTGTAAATTATATAATTTTTACTTTATAATATTATTATGGTTATTTCCCCATGTATTAGTATTTGTAAAACTGATCCGAAAACTGGTTATTGCTATGGGTGTGGAAGAACTAATGAAGAAAAAAAAACCTGGAAAATTGAGACTACAACTGACGAGTGGAAAAAAGAAAATCTTGAAATTATTCAGAGAAGATTAACTGGTTGGCAATTAGAAAGTTTTAAAGAGTCCTATACTTATAAAATTGAAAATGGTATCTCTCTTTTCAAAAAAAAATTATTAAATGAGTAAAACAACAATTGTAATTATTGTATATATTCTGGGTCTTATTTTTGGGGCTCTGTTTCTTGATTTATGGAGTGCTGACACTAATATTATCAAAGGATTAATAGGACTTGGTTGGACAGCTTTACTTTTAATTGGTTTATTTTTTGCTGAAAAAAATGAGAGAAATTAGATTTTTAATTTCCTTTTTATTAATAATTATTCCCTTCCAACATCTTAAATCAGAAATAATCATTATGAGTAAATGTGATGATAAACAAGATGAATTTTTAAAGAATGAGTACATCTTAAATCTGGACGAATTAATTATGACTAGAAATTATGTTTATAAAGAAAAAACGTATCAAAAATATCGACTAACTGATTTAAGTACAAAAAAATCAAATTCTTATGTTCGTAATATTTATGAAGAAAATGGTAAAATATTCACTCATAAACACGGATATCCACAATTTTATACTCAAATTCTTTTTGAAAAAGATAAACAAGAGATTTTCATGAAAACTGTTCTTAATGATGAAGAAGGAATATCTAAAATTTCTTTTTGTAAAAAAATTGAGAAATTTAAAAAAGAAAGTTAACTTTTTTTATTTTTCTTAGAGAAATTTTTTTTTCTATTTCCAAATCTATTATTAGTAATGTTGCTTCTATGTTTAGCGTAAGCTTGCTTTTGGGCTTGTTTCATTGCTCGTTTTGATGACATAATATTAAAAATCTATTTCTATACTTCCAATTTTGTTAAAATTCTTATCTGCAATAACTATCTCACCTGATGAAGGAGCATAATCTAAAGCTTCAGATATTACTACATAATGTGTCACAAAAATTAAATTTTCATTACCTTTGAATTTTTTAACATAATTTTTCAAATCTAACATTTGTTTATTTTTATTATTAGCAAACTTTGCGCTAAAAAAGGAATTTAAGAAATCTTTTGTTTCAAAATTTGTAAAAGCTAATTTAGCAGTCTCTTTGCAGCGACACCATTCACTTGAGAAAACTTTGAAAATTTGAAAATCATTATCTTTAAAAAAATTTCCAATTTTTTTGGCTTGGATTCTTCCTTCCTTACTTAAATTTCTTTGGGTATCACAGTTATTAATATCAAAATTTTCAGGATCTCCACCGCCTGGTGCATATGCATGCCTAATAAATATAAGTTTACCACCTTTTTTTAATTCTAAAGATGATTCTTGATTTAAATCTGCTTTAATCGATGAGGGGAAAGTTATAAAAATAATAAAAAAAAATTTTATATATTTCATTGATGACTATTAAATTAAAAAAAATAAATAATACAATTATTAAATGTAAAAAATGTCCAAGACTTGTTAGTTTTATCAAAAAAATTTCAATACAAAAAAGAAAACAAAATAAGAATGAAAAATACTGGGGAAAACCAGTTCCAGGTTTTGGAGATAATAAAGCAAAATTGATGATTTTGGGTCTTGCTCCAGCTGCTCATGGTGGAACAAGGACCGGAAGGGCATTCACAGGAGATAAATCAGGAAATTTTTTATTTAAGAGTTTATTTTTAACAGGAATTTCAAGTCAAGATTTTTCAGAAAAAGCAAATGATAATTTGAAATTAAATGAAACTTACATAACTAATATTCTTAAATGTGTTCCTCCAGGTGATAAACCAGAAAGTAAAGAATTAAATCGCTGTTCAAATTATTTTGAAAATGAAATTGAAAATTTAAAAAATCTTAAAGTGATCATAACTCTTGGGAAAGTTGCATTTGATAATTGTTTAAAAATTTATAAAAAAAAGTTTATACTTCAAAAAAAATTTGAATTTAAACACGGAAAAAAATATTTATTGCCAGATAATAAAGTTTTAATTGCTTGTTATCACCCAAGCCCAAGAAATGTAAATACAAAATTAGTGACGACTACTATGATCAACCAATTACTTATTATGGCAAAGAAAATAGCTAAATTTTAATAGTATCACAAAAATAAGGTTTAAATTTTGAATAAATTTCATCGGGTATTTTTACTGGTTTACCTAAATCATTAACAAAAACTAAATGAACCTGCGCCTCAACTATAGTATCATCACCTTTGGTTATTATTTGATTCATAAAAAAAGATGTCTTGGTAATAAATTTAACAAAAGATCTTATAGTTAGTTCATCTTCGAGACTTGCTGGTTTTTTATATTCAATGTTGCAAGCTTTTACTATGATTAATGAACCAAAATCCTTTTTCACTTTTTGGTTACTGAAACCAATTGAATGGAGGGCTTCTGTTCTGGCTCTCTCTAAAAACTTCAAATAATTAGCATAATATACGACGCCTCCAGCATCAGTATCTTCATAGTAAACTTTTAAAGTATGAAAAAAATTTTCATGCATAATATTATCATATCAAAAAAGTAAAATATTTAATAGAAACTAAGGTATAAGTATTTAATGAATATATTTGTAATTTGGCTAGTGATGGTTACGGCGTGGAACTTTGGCTATCCACAAGCAAGTCCTTTAGAAGATGTTATAGTAGCTGTTATACTATCTTTATTTAATATTTATCTTAAAAAATATCTTAAATTCTAATTATTGAGATGAAAAATATATATTTTGAAAATAAGCTATAGATTTCATCTTTGAGTTATCAGTATCAGACATAATAGCGATTCCATCAAGCTCTTTAACATCTAGATCGTGAAATCTTTTAAAATCCTCTTTAACATTAGCTTTAACTGTTACCCATTCATTTAAATTATCTCTTGTGCTAGCTAAAACATTATCTATAGATTTTTTTGTGTATGGACTTGGAAAGTTTGCCCCAACTTCATTATTACTTGAGAAAACATAATTAATTGCTCTATTTGATAGTGGTGTAGCTCCAGTTTTTTTAATCACAAAAACTCTTGCAGCAAAATCATGCCCTTTTTTCGTATTTTCTCTAATTCCTGACAAATCTTTCTCAATTTTCCAAGTTATGTTAATAAACGGGGTCTTATCTAAGTCTATCTTGAGCTCTTTTCCAAGGCCAGAAGCAGCATTATCAGCAACTGATTTCAAATAATTTCCGTTATCATTTGTTCCAACGGTATAAAGTGTTTTATTGTCAGCCCCTCTTACCTTTCTAACTTTAAGTTCTGCGAGCTCTGTTTCAGTAAAATCAAAGACTTGTAATTCATCTGCTAAAGACAAGTTAATAGATAAAATTATGATGATTAAAATATTTATTAAAATTTTCATAAAAATTAAAAAAAAATTCTTAATACATTATTTAGACAAAATTTAAACATTCAAAATTCAACATTCAGTTCTATATAAATATTATGAAGACAATATCTGCTTTTATACTCTTAATTTACTGGTCTATAATGATTTTTGCACCAGTTATGTCCAAAGATATTAAGTTTAGTAGAGCTAAAATTAATAATATCAAAATAGTTGAACAAAAACCCAGAAGTTAATAAGTAGAGCGACCACCACTAATATCAAAGACTGCTGCTGTTGAAAAAGTGTTTTCCTCAGAAGAAAGCCAACAAATTAACGAGGTAAACTCTTCAACTTCCAGAAATCTTCCTCTAGGCACTTTTGATAGCATTCTTTGAACATGCTCTTTGGTCATTTGATCTAAAATTCTAGTCTTTGCGCCCGCTGGAGTGACTGCATTTACAGCTATATTCTTATCTGCTAGCTCTTTACCTAATGATTTAGTTAAACCTATCGCTCCTGCTTTTCCTACACTGTATGCACTAGCATTAGCATTTCCATCTTTTCCAGCTACAGAGGCTACATTAACAATTCTACCATAATTATTTTTGATCATGTTTGGTACTATCGACCTGCAACAATTAAAAGTTCCCATAACATTGATTTCCACAACTTTTTTCCACATCTCAATGTCATATTCCCACAAGGTAGCTGTGGGACCAGTCATGCCTGCATTGTTTATTAAAATATCAATATTAGAATTTTTTGTAATCTCCTTAACATTTTTTTCAACTTCATCATAATTAGAGACATCAACAGTATTAGAACTCAAATTTGGATTATCTATTTCTTTTATGGCTGACTCTAAAGCTTTTGTATCATTATCCCATATAATCACCTTTGCACCCGATTTTAAAAAACGTTTAGTAATATCAAAACCAAATCCTTGAGCACCTCCTGTTACAATTGCCGTTCTATTTTTAAAATCGAAGGTAATTTTTTCCATTTTTTTATTTTCGTGTTAATAAATAATAAGTAAAAGCAGCCACAAAAGCCCCTATAATCCAAGAAAATGATTGAAGAAACATTAAATTGGTATTCCAAATAGTTGAAGCTGAAAAAATAAAACCCAAAATTACAGAGTAGACTGCTTTTATATGCCATCCACTACTGTAATAATAAATCCCATTGTTCTCCAAGGAATAAATATCTTTATTATCTAATTTACCCTTTTGAATAAAATAAAAATCAAAAATCATTATTCCAAAAAGAGGTCCAAAAAAAGCTCCAAATGTATCAATAAAAGACAAAGCACCAACTTGGCTTAGAAAAGTTAACCAAAATATTCCTATTATAAAACCTATAATAGTGATTATAAAACCAGCACTTTTAACAGATAAAGAAAAAGGTAAAAAATTAATTAAAGTATATTGAGATGGAATAAAGTTTGCTATTAAATTTGTTGAAGCAGAGGCAATAATGATAAAAATTAAAGCTAAAACAATCAGAAACAAATTATCTATCTTTCCAAGAATATCTGTAGGATTTGTCAATATTCTAGAAAGATTTTCTGGATCTTGCTTTAAAAAGGCATCCATACCTGAAACTATAAATAAAGCAGCAAAGGAAAAAATTATCAAATTTAATATTAAAGTTAGATTTCCTTTTTTGAGCTGACTTTCACTTTTTACATACCTTGAAAAATCCCCAAAATTTAAAATTATAATCGAAAAATATGCAAATACCGTACTAGTGACTGTTATTAATGGCACAAAATTATTTTTATTCATAAAATTTTCTGTATTTAATAAATTTAAAAATGCATTTGAAGTAAATTTAACATCACTAAGAAATACACATAAAAAAAACAATAATATTCCAAGATAAACTGTAATTGCTGAAAAAATAATAATCTTTTTATTCATATTCATTCCAACACTAAATAAAAATCCTTGAAAAATTATTGCTATGATAATTGCAATCCAATCAATTAAGTTCATTCCCAAAAAGAATAAAAGTAATATTTGTTGATCAAGTATTTCAGGTTCTATAGAAAAAATTGCTATTCTAATTAAATAACTGAATGCTTTTGATAAAAAATATGTTTGAATACCAAATAAAAAAATACCAACTAAAAATCTCAGTAAACCGAAGTATTTTGCTCCACTAATACCTAATGAGGGTCGTAATAAAACAACAAAGGGTAATCCATATTTTTGAGATGGCTTTCCAATCAAGTTTGAAAATAGATAGACTAGAAGAGTTCCAAATATTGTTCCAAAAAATACAACAAAAGTATTAAGGTTGTAGATTACATACAAAGAGGTGATTAATGAGAAACCAATAACACTCTGAATATTTACTCCCCAAAAACAAAATAAAACCTTCCAATCCCAATTTTTATCATTGGGGTTAACTGAAACTAAATCCCAATTAGTAAGATTTTTTTTTAAATTTTGAGGACTCACTTAGACAATATAAAACTTAAAGTTTCTACTGTCCATATAAGAGAGTTGGTAACCAAAGAGCAATTTTAGGAAATATAATGATCAAAACTAATCCTATTACTTGAAGGACCATAAACTGCATCATTCCATAATAAATATCCTTTAAATCCCATTCAGGAACGACACCTTTTAAAAAATAAGCCGAGAGAGCTACTGGAGGTGAGAGCCAAGCGGTTTGTAAATTAACGGCAACTAAAATTGCAAACCAAGTTAAATTAAATCCTAAAGCCTCTACCAGTGGTAAAATTATTGGAATAATAATCATTACAATTGGTACCCACTCTAATGGCCAACCCAATAAAAAGATCATCACCATTATCATTGCTAGAATTAAATACTTGTTCATTTCTAAGCCTAATAAAAACTCAGTTAAAAGTGTTGGAGTTCCTAGTCTTGCAAAAACCGCACCAAAAAAATTTGATGCTGCAACTAAAACCATTATTAAAGCTGTAATCTCTAATGTTTTCACCAATGCTTCTTGAAGTTTTGAAAGAGTTAATTTTTTATAAGCTAATGAAAGTAATAAAGCACCCATAGCTCCACAACCTGCTGCTTCTGTTGGAGTTGCAAATCCAAACAAAATACTTCCTAATGCAGCGAACACTAAAGCCGCTGGAGGAACTAAACCTAAGAAAAATTCTATCCATACTTCTTTCATGCTTGCAGCTCTCATATCATCAGGTAAAACAGGTCCAAGTTTTGGATTAATCATGCATCTAATTGTTGTGTAAGCTGCATACAAACTAGCAAGAAGAATTCCTGGTAAGATTGCAGCTGCAAACAAATCTATAACTGGAATTTCCATAATAGGTCCCATTACAACAAGCATAATGCTTGGTGGAATTAAAATTCCTAAAGTACCACCAGCAGTAATAGTGCCAGCTGCAAGTTTTACATCATAACCAGATCTATTCATTGACTTCGCAGCCATAATTCCAAGAATTGTCACAGATGCACCAACAATTCCTGTTGCCGCAGCAAATATAACTGAAACAAATAAAACTGCGTAATATAAAGACCCCTTAACTTTTGCTAGCATCATTTGAAATGCTGAAAACAACCTTTCCATCAATCCAGCTTGTTCCATCATAATACCCATAAAAACAAAGAGCGGGACGGCAGCGAGCGTTTGTTCGGTCATGACCATTGAAAATTGAAGGGTCATTAAATAAAAAACTAATTTTCCAAAACCAAGATAACCAAATACAAATCCTAGAAATATTAAAGTGAATGAAATGGGAAATCCTATAAATATAGCAAATAACATCACGCCAACTAAAATGAAACCTAAGATAGCTGGATCAATGAATTCTGCTATCATTTTTTCTCTCCTGGCCACTCACCTTTTTTAGCTGCCCAGTAACTTTTTAGTAATTCTGAAAAACCTTGAATTAATAAAAAAATAATTCCAAGTAACAAACACGTTTTGATAGGCCACATATAAGGCATCCAAGTAGTATCCATCCCTCGTTCGCCTCTTCTAATTGACTCTTCAACAAAACCTATGGTCATATAAAGAAAAACAATTAGTCCTGGAAAATAAAATAAAAGATATAACCAGAAATCAATAAGACCTTGTGTTTTAGTTTTAAAATTTCTATATAAAAAATCTGCTCTTATATGGACTCCTCTAGAAAGAGCGTATCCTGCGCCAAGCATAAATAATGCACCATAAAGAAAACGGCTTATGTCGTAAGCCCAAATTGTTGGTGCTAAAAATAATTTTCTTGCAAGAACTTCATATGTCATCGCAAAAATGAGTGGCATCAATATCCAACAAACAATACTACCAATCCACTTACTAAATTTATCAATATTAACAATAGATTTTGCCATCCATGATGGCATATCGGTTGGCATTTTACCTGATCCACCTCGCCTTTCGGCAATCATTTCATCAGAGATATCTAGTTTACCAGGTTCGTCTGCCATAAAATTTTAGTTAAAAAAATTAGAGCGGACTTTAAAAGTCCGCTCTAAAAAATCAAGATTGATTACTGATTACTTTAATGTTGCTGCGTGAGCCATTCCTAGCTTCGCATTAGACATTTGAGCACCACTCCAGAAAGGAACAGCAACATCAGCAAAATTTTTCATTGAAGTGTAAACTTCGTTAAAAAATTTATTATCTTTAGCATTCTTATTTAAAGATGCTTTTGCTGCAGCCATATATTCTGTGAAATAATCTGAAGGTGTATCTTCTAGAATTACTCCATGTTTAGTAGTTAGCTCTCTTAAAGCTTTACCATTCTCATAGATTCTGTAACTTAAAGATTTTGCTAATGAAGCATTAGCAGCTACTTCAAGTGACTTTTTCTCATGAGCACTCATAGCATTGTATGTTTTTCCAGTAATATAAAAGTCAGCATTTACGACTACTTGGTGTAAACCTTGTAAGTAATAGTGCTTTAACACTTTTTGAAAACCAAATGTTAAATCTGGTTTTGGACAACACCACTCAGCAGCATCGATAGTTCCTGCTTCAAGAGCTGGAAGAATATCTCCACCACCCATTGCAACAGATGCTATACCAATGTCTTTATAAGTTTGTCCTGGAATTCCTGGAGGAGTTCTAAACTTATATTTTCTAAAGTCAGCCATATCTTTAATTGGTTTTGGAAACCAACCTAAAGCTTCTGGGCCAACTGGTTGAATCATAAATCCTTTAATATCTCTTCCCATTTCTTTCCAAAGTTGATCGTATAACTCTTTACCACCACCATATTGGAACCATGATAGGAATGCGATATTATCGATACCTACTCCACCACCAGCTACTGGCGAACCAAATAACATAGCAGCAGGGTGATCACCTGACCAATAGTGTGTCCATGCGAAACCACAATCAATCAAACCTTTATCAACAGCATCTAAAGTTTCTTTAACTCCCACAACTGCACCTGCAGGTAAAATTTCAAATTTTAACGATCCAGATGTAAGTTCTGTTACTGTATCAGTAAAGTCCTTTAACATTTTAACTTCATCAGCTTTAGTGTTAAGAACTGTCTGACATTTTAGTGTTTTTGCAGCGTTAGCACTAGATGCAAATCCAAGTACCAAAACAGTTGCAAACAACATTGAAATGATTTTTTTCATTATTTTTCCTCTTGTTAGTTAAATTTAACGACAACATACAATCAGAAAAATAAAGTTCGTACAAGTGACAATTGATTAATATGAGTGTAAAGATGAACAAATGAGATTTATAAAAAAAACTTTACAACTCTAGATGGAAAACTTTGATTTTATAATTTTAGGAGCTGGATCTGCTGGATGTGTTTTAGCTAATAGGTTATCTGAAAATCCAAAAAATAAAGTTCTATTGATTGAGGCTGGTGGTAAAGATAATTATCCCTGGATACACATACCAGTTGGTTATTTCAAAACAATGCATAATCCTTCAGTTGATTGGTGTTATAAAACTGAGCCTGATGAAACAATGAATAATCGATCGATTCGTTATCCTAGAGGGAAAACTTTAGGAGGAAGCTCAGCTATTAATGGTTTGCTATATATAAGAGGTCAAAGTAGAGATTATGATGTTTGGCGTCAACTGGGTAATACTGGTTGGGGTTGGGATGATGTTCTTCCTTACTTTATCAAAGCTGAAGATCAAGAACGTGGTAAAGATAATTACCATGGTGTTGGAGGGCCTTTGTCTGTTTCAGATCAAAGAATTCAATTACCGCTGTTAAATGAATTTCAAAATGCAGCAGAAGAATTTGGTATTCCAAAAACGAAAGATTTTAATACTGGTGATAATCATGGGTGTGGATACTTTCAAGTGACTGAAAAAGACGGATTTAGGTGTAGTACTGCAGTTGGGTATTTAAACCCAGTTAAAAATAGAAAAAATTTAAAGATTATTACTCATGCTCATGTAAAAAGAATTAATTTCGAAAATAAAACAGCTAAAAATATTGAGTACTGGCAAGAAAATGCTCTAAAAAAGGTTGCAGCTAACAAAGAAATAATACTCTCATCTGGGTCAATTGGATCACCTCAAATTTTACAAACTTCCGGAATAGGTAATTCAGAAAAATTAAAAGACCTTGGTGTAACTATGGTGCATGAACTAAAGGGAGTTGGAGAAAATTTACAAGATCATTTAATGTTCAGACCAATTTACAAAGTTAATGGACTTAAATCATTGAATAAGAAAGTTAATAGTTTATTTGGTAAATTAATGATTGGTCTAGAATATGTTTTTAATAGGAGTGGACCAATGACTATGGGCGCTAGTCAAATGTGTATGTTTGCTAAGAGCGATCCTTCTTTAGAATTGCCAGATCTTCAATGGCACGTGCAACCAATGAGTATGGACACTTTAGGTGCTACAAAAAACCACGACTTTCATGCGTTCACACCTACTGTATCAAATATCAGACCAACAAGTAGAGGTCACGTAAATATTATTAATAAAGACTCAAGAATTTATGCAAAAGTAAAACTCAACTATCTTTCAACTGACCATGATCGTATGGTTGCTGCAAAAGGTTTGAAACTTACAAGGAAAATAGTAATGGAGTCTGAAACTTTTAAAAAATATAAACCAGAGGAATATAGACCTGGTATTGATATTAATGACGATGAAGAACTTGTAAAAGCTGGATCAAATTATGCGCAAACTATTTTTCATCCAGTTGGCACATGTAAAATGGGGCAAGATGATATGGCAGTAGTTGATGAAACTCTTAAAGTAAAGGGTTTAAATAATTTAAGAGTAATTGATGCCTCAATAATGCCTAATATAACTTCGGGTAATACTAATGCACCTACAATTATGATTGCCGAAAAAGGTGCTGATATGATACTTAGAAGTTAATGCCCACTGATTTTATTACTCCAGAACAAATTACAATCTTAACACAAATTATTTTAATTGATCTTGTTTTAGCAGGAGACAATGCAATCATAATTGGAATGGTTGCATCAAAATTTCCTTTAGAACAAAGACGAAAAATTATTTTTTGGGGAATAGGTGGAGCAGTTGTCTTAAGGATAATCTTAACTTTATTGACTGCATATTTATTACAAATAACAGGTTTAAGGTTAATTGGAGGTGTTCTTCTTCTTTATATTGTCTACAAACTTTATGTAGATGTCATAAAAGGTTCTGATCACGAAAGTGATATAAAAGTAGATAATTCCAGTTTTTTAAAAGCTATTTGGACAATCTTATTAGCTGATTTTACCATGAGTTTAGATAATGTTTTAGGAGTTGCAGGAGCAGCAGGAGACCATTATTACTTATTAGTTTTTGGTCTTGTTTTATCAATTGTGCTAATGGCAACAGCAGCAACATTAATATCAAATTGGATAAAAAAATATAAATGGATTGCTTGGGCAGGATTATTGGCAATTTTAATTGTTGCTATTGAATTGATTTACACTGATATTAAAATATTATTTTTATGATGTATCTTAAAAACTACAATTTAAAGAATAAAACTGCTGTGGTAACTGGAGCTGGAAAAGGACTTGGTAGGGCATGTGCTATAGCGCTTGCTGAAGCTGGTGCTAATTTGATTATCATAAGTAGAACAAAAAAAGATTTAGATGAAGTTTCAAAAAAGATAAAAAAAATAAAGTCTAAATGTAAATCTTATGTATGTGACATCACAAATTACAATCAAATTAAAGAGATAATTAATAAGCAGTCAAAAATAGACATATTGATTAACAATGCAGGCAATAATATTCCAGAACATTTTACCAAAGTTAAAACAAAAAATATGGAGTATTTGGTTAAGATAAACACGATGGCAACTTTTAATCTTGCTCAATTATGTGCTTTAAAAATGATTAAGTCCAAAAATAGAAAAAAAATCGGCGGTGCTATTGTAAATATGTCTTCTCAAATGGGTCATGTTGGTGGTCCTATTAGAAGTGTTTATAATATGACAAAATTTGGCTTAGAAGGCCTAACCAAGGGAATGTCGATTGATCTAGCTAAATATAACATAAGGGTAAATACTGTTTGCCCAACTTTTGTTGTTACTCCAATGACAAGTAAATTTTTGAAAAGTAAAAAGTTTAAAAAAGAGGTTTTAGGCAATATTCCCTTAGGAAAATTTGCTGAACTTTCAGATGTAGCAAGCGCAGCTGTATTTCTTGCATCTGATGCAGCTTCAATGATTACTGGAACTTCTTTATTAGTTGATGGCGGATGGACTGCAAAATAATACCAAAAATATTTTTTTTAATAATTTTTTTTATATCAACTCATTTAAATGCAATCGAGTTTAAGGGAAAATTTTTACAGGGTCATTATATCATAGGAATAACTGATCCCTCTTCTAAAATAATTATAGATAAAAAAGAAGTGAAAGTTTCTAAAGATGGTTATTTTGCTTTTGGTATTGATAGAGATAGAAAATTTGATTTAACTATTACTAAAATAACAAACGGAAAAAGTGAAAAAATAATTAAAAAAGTTCTTAAAAGAAAATACAATATTCAGAGAATAGATGGATTAGAAGAAAGTAAAGTTACACCACCTGAGTCAGTTTACAAAAGAATAAAAGAAGAAAACAATAGAATTGGAAAAGCTAGAGCTATCAATTCTGATTTACCTTTTTTTAAAAACCAATTCATTATGCCTGTAAAAGGCATTATAAGTGGTGTTTACGGAAGCCAGAGAATTTTAAATGGTAAACCAAAGTGGCCTCACTATGGAATTGATATAGCAGCAAAAAAAGGAACAATGATAAAATCATCAGCATCTGGGGTTGTAACAATGGCCGAGGATGATCTTTATTATACTGGCGGTACAATTATAATGGATCATGGACACGGGATTTCAACAATTTACTCTCATCTAGAAAATGTGATGGTATCTGTTGGTGACCAAATTAATCAAGGAGATATCATTGGTACGGTTGGATCAACTGGTAGATCTACAGGCCCTCACCTAGATTTTAGAGTAAATTGGTTTCAAACTAGACTTGATCCAATGTCTTTACTGAACTAGCAAAATTTATCTAAATGATGACTAGGCTTAAAAATTTTTTGTCAAAGAGTAAATGGGGTAAATATATTCTAGTTGGAGGATTTACTTTTTTTTTAATAAAAGGTTTAGTTTGGTTGATAGTCTTCTTTATTGCTGGTTTTAGTTTGATAAACTTTGGATCATAAAATATAGTTTATTAATTAAATAAAAAAAATAATTCAAAAATATGAGCACATTAATAGACAGAACTTCAAATAAATTAGTAAAAGCTTTTCTTAAAAATAAAATTATCGCACCATTACCTAGAAGATTTACAAAAAAACTGACTGAAGCAAACAAATTTAGAATGCTTTGTGAGAGTAAAGTTAAAAAACCTATAATTGGTTACAAAGCTGGAGGAACTGGAATTCCAGTAATGAAAAAATTAAAGGAAAAAGAGCCATTTTATGCATCAGTTTATAAAAGTAATTTTTTGAAAAGTGGTAAAAGCGTCAAGATTAGTAAAACTACTTTTGGCATTGAGTTAGAGGTCTGCTATCTAATTAAAAGATCTTTTTTTAATTCAAAAGGTTTAATTACGATGAAGAATATTTCGAAATTTATTTCTCATATGGCTCCTTGTATAGAAATCGTTGGTTATAGACAAAGAAAAAAAGGAATAACTTCGTTTGGAGATTTATGTAGTGATTTTGGAGCTAATGTAAAATTTTTGATCGGTCAAAAGAAAAAATATAAAAAAATAAACATCGGAAATTTAAAAACAAATATTTCAAACAAAAATACAAAACAGAATATTAATGGTAATACTAGTGCAGTTTTTATTAATCCATTAAACTCATTAAGGTTTGTCTTAAACAAGTTAAAGAAAGATAAAGTTAATCTGAATAAAAATTTTTATGTATTTACTGGTTCAACTGTAGGAGTTGTTCCGATAGGTAAAGGTCTTTATCAAGGTAAAATCGATAAGCTCGGTTCTGTTAAGACAATAATAAGATAAAAGTGAAAACATTAATATTATTATCTTTAGTAATCGTTATTGCTTGGATTTTGTTCAGGCCAATAACAAAAAAAGAGTTAGATCGATATAATGGTAAAGATAACTGGCCTACGGATTTACATTAAGAATTTAAAGTAGGCTGCTTTTTCATATCCTCTTTTTTTATACCAGCCACCCTTACAGGCTTTTTCATTGCATCTCTTCTAAATGGTTCACCGAGTTCTTGGTTTAAAATTACTTCTATAAATGTAGTGATACCTTTTTTTTGATCCTCACAAGATTGCTTGATTGCAGCAGTTGTTTCCTCCATTGATTTAACTGTTACTCCTTTTAAACCACAAGCTTCAGCTACCTTCGCATAACTTAACTCGGGATCTAACTCAGTTCCGACGAAATTATTATCAAACCAAAGAGTAGTATTTCTTTTTTCTGCACCCCATTGATAATTTCTAAAAATAACCATTGTAATTGCTGGCCACTCTTCACGAGCACAAGAACTCATCTCATTCATACTAATTCCAAACGCCCCGTCTCCTGCAAAACCAATTACAGGTGTATCTGGACATCCAATCTTTGCTCCAAGTATTGATGGAAAACCATAACCACAAGGACCAAACAAACCTGGTGCCAAATATTTTCTCGGTTTTTCAAAAGTTGGGTAAGCATTTCCAATTGCACAATTGTTACCAATATCACTCGAAATGATTACATCTTCTGGCATTCCTGCTTGTATTGCTCTCCAAGCTTGTCTTGGTGACATTCTATCTTTATCTCTCTCTCTTGCTTCTTTGTTCCAGACTGTTCCTTCATCATCATCTTCATGATCCAGACTAGATAATTTTTGTAACCAAGCAGATTTTGTTTGATGAATTAAGTCTTTTCTTTTTTGTCTATCCGTATCACCTGCATTAGATGATAATCTATCAAATATTTGTTGTGCAACTAATTTTGCATCTCCGCTTATTCCAACAGTTACTTTTTTAGTTAAACCAATTCTATCAGGGTTGATATCAACTTGAATGATGCTTGCTTTTTTGGGCCAATAATCTATGCCATACCCTGGAAGTGTTGAAAATGGATTTAGTCTTGTTCCTAAAGCTAAAACAACATCTGCTTTTGAAATTAATTCCATTGCAGCTTTTGACCCATTATATCCTAAAGGTCCTACAGCTAATGGATGGCTTCCTGGAAAACTATCATTGTGTTGATAACCAGAACAAACTGGAGAGTCTAATTTTTCTGCAAGTTTTTTTGTTTCTTCAATTGCACCACCGATTACAACTCCTGCACCAGATAAAATAACTGGAAACTTTGCATTTGATAAAAGTTTTGCAGCTTTATCTATAGCCTCTGCTCCTCCACCTTGTCTTTCTAGTCTTACTATTGGTGGTAATTCAATATCGATAACCTGAGTCCAATAATCTCTTGGAACATTAATTTGCGCTGGCGCTGAGCCTCTTATTGCTTTTTCAATTACTCTATTTAAAACTTCAGCCATTCTTGATGGGTCTCTAACCTCTTCTTGGTAACAAACCATATCTTTAAATAAATTCATTTGCTCTACTTCTTGAAAACCTCCTTGACCCATAGTCTTGTTTGCTGCCTGAGGTGTTACTAATAATAATGGTGTATGGTTCCAGTAAGCAGTTTTAATCGGGGTTACTAATCCAGTGATGCCTGGCCCGTTTTGTGCAATGACCATAGACATTTTACCCGTAGATCTTGTATAACCATCAGCGATTAGTCCACCATTTGTTTCATGAGCTACGTCCCAAAAAGTAATACCTGCATCAGGAAAAATATCAGAGATAGGCATGAATGCTGAACCTATTATTCCAAAAGCATGTTCGATGCCGTGCATTTGTAAAACTTTTACAAAAGCTTCTTCTGTTGTCATTTTAGTCATTAATAGAACCTTTCTAATCTAGCAAAAATAATAATTTTTTTACAAAACTATTTCTTAATTGTCGCGATTAATATATAAGATTTTTGAAAATTCAAACAAACAAATCGACACGATATAATGGCTACTGACATCATAATTCACGATAAAAAGGATAATGTAGGGGTTGTAGTAATCGAAAAAATAACACCAAAACAAGACTGTAAATGCTGGATTATGGAAGATGATAGCTCAACAGATATTCAATCAATGGATGAAATACCATTGGGTCATAAAATTGCTATGACGGACTTAAAAGAAGGAGACACAATTTTAAAATATGGTCACGACATAGGAAAAGTAGTTAAATCAATAAAAAAAGGTGAACATGTACATGTTCATAACGTAAAAACAAAAAAGTGGTAAATTGATGGAAATTCCAAAAAGTTTTTTAGGTTACAAAAGAGAAAATGGAAGAGCGGGAACTAGAAATCACGTAATTATTTTACCAGTAGATGATATTTCAAATGCTTGCGCAGAGGCAGTTGCAAACAATATAAAAGGAACTATCGCATTACCACATTCATATGGACGATTGCAGTTTGGAGCAGATTTAGAACTACATTTTAGAACAATGATTGGAACTGGAAGTAATCCAAATGTTGCTGCTGTGATTGTAATCGGTATTGAGCCAAAGTGGACTAAAAGAATTGTAGATGGAATAGCAAAGACTGGAAAGCCTGTAGAAGGTTTTCACATTGAACGAACGGGTGATATTGGAACTGTTATGAAAGCATCCAAAAAAGCACAAGAGTTTGTTATGTGGGCTTCTGAAAAACAAAGAGAGGAATGTCCAATAAGTGATTTGTGGATTTCAGTAAAATGTGGAGAATCAGATACCACATCAGGTCTTGCATCAAATCCTACAGTTGGAAACTTAATGGATAAACTTGAGCCACTTGGTGTTCATTTATGTTTTGGTGAAACTTCAGAGTTAACTGGAGCTGAAAAAGTTTGTGCAACGAGAGGTGCTACAAAAGAAGCTTCAGATAAATTTATGAAAACTTGGAGCGCATATAATGATTTTATTCTAAAAGAAGCAACTGATGATCTTTCAGAGAGTCAACCAACTGCTGGAAACATTGCTGGAGGCTTGACAACTATTGAAGAAAAAGCATTTGGAAATTTTCAAAAAATTGGTGATTGTAAATTTATAGATGTTTTAGAGCCAGCGGAAGAACCAAAGAAAGGTAAAGGATTATACTTTATGGATACTTCTTCAGCTGCAGCAGAGTGTGTAACACTACAAGCAGCAGCAGGATTTAATATCCATTTGTTTCCAACTGGGCAAGGTAACATTGTTGGAAATCCAATTGAGCCAGTCGTTAAATTAACTGCTAATCCATTGACTGTTAAAAGTATGGGTGAACACATTGATTGCGATGTATCAAAAATTCTTTCAAGAGAAATGAATTTATCAGAGGCGGGAGATAAACTTATTGAGACAACTCTTCGAGTTGCTAATGGAAGATTAACTTGTGCAGAAGCTTTGGGTCATAAGGAATTTGTTATGACTAAACTTTATAGAAGCGCATAATCATTTTATAAGAATGTTTTTAAAAGATTACTTGGTGTTAATACCAGGTATAATACTTGCATTTATTCTTTATTCTCTTTCTCAAGGTTTTAATAATATTATTGGTATTGAACTTTTAGGATATAGCAAAAGTCCAATCTCTACAGCAATGATAGCCATTCTACTAGGAATTTTTTTTGGAAATTTTTTTAAAATTCGAGAAAGTTTTCAAAAAGGATTAGATTTTAGTAGAGACTATATTTTAAAACTTGGAATTATCTGTTTAGGAATACAATTAAAACCTTTTGAATTTTTAGAATTTGGAAAAATAGCAATTCCATTGATATTGATTTGTATTGTCAGCGTCTTAATTGTAATAAAGCTCATTATAAAAAAACTTCAAATACCTACAAGAATGGCTTATTTAATATCAATCGGTAGCACAGTATGTGGTACTACAGCCATCATGGCAACTGCACCAGTGATTAAAGCTAACAAAAGTGAAATCTCTTATGCTATTGCTAACATTACTTTATTCGGAATACTATCGATGTTGTTATATCCTTACTTTGCGAATTTTTATTTTCAAGGAAACTCATTATTTACAGGTCTTTTTTTAGGTACTGCAATACATGAAACCTCACAGGTAGCTGCAGCAGGATTAATATATGATCAGCAATTCAATAGTCCTGAAACATTAAATATCGCAACTGTTACAAAGCTTATAAGAAATACTTTTTTAATAGTTATGATCCCTCTTTTCGCTTTTCTTTATAATAGAGGTCAAACAAAAGAAAAGGGTTACTCTATTTTAAGTATATTTCCATATTTTGTTTTGGGTTTTGTTGGGATGATAATCTTAAGAAATATAGGTGATGAAGTTTTTTCAACTAATAACAATTGGATTGATTTAATAAATTCAATTAAATCTTCTTCTAAAATTTTTTTGACTATGGCTATGGCGGCTATAGGTTTATCTACAAATTTAATAGATATTAGAAATATGGGTTATAAACCTTTTGTAGTTGGATTTACCTCAATGTTGACTGTAGGAATTGTGAGTATTTTAACAATTGAGATTTATGTAAAATTTTTTATTTAGATTGTTTAACTGTCTTTTTAAAATATTTTTCTCTAAATTTTGAAATCGATCTTCTAATAAATGCAGCTCCTATTCCTAAAATAACAGCAAATAGGATTGAAAATAATCCATAGAAGAATGGCATATCCTCAGAGAACTCCTTAATAAACTTTGAGAAGAAATTTAAATCTGGTGAACTTATAGATGGAACTTCGTTCTTAATCTCCTCGGCAAAAAAGGTGTCGTAAGCTATTACAATCCCGACTATTAATAATAAAATTGCTAACAAAGCTTTTAATCCAGAGCTGTCAATCTGCTCTCCAAGTTTCTGACCTACTTGAACTCCTACTATTGATCCTATAACTAACATTAAAACTAACATTAAATCAATTGACCCATAATTAATTGAATGAAGAAATGTAACTATCACACTTACAAAAATGGTCACAAACAATGAAGTTCCAGGTACTAATTTTGTTGGCATCTTAATAATGTAAATCATTGCGGGCACTAAAATAAATGCACCACCGATACCCATGATAGCCGCAATAAAACCAACAATTAATCCAATTACGATAGGTGTAAATATACTTTCATATAATTTGGATTTAGGAAATCTCATTCTAAAAGGAAGTCCATGTATCCAATAATGGACATGTAGTTTTTTCTTCTCTACTATATTTTTTTTAGCTTTATCAATTTCACCCAGACTTTCTACCAACATCAGTGTCCCAATTATTGCAAGAATGTACATATAGGCTAAAGAAATTACTGTATCTATTTTTCCAATATCTTTAAAATAAGTGAAAGTAAAAATACCTAATACAGTTCCAATAGTTCCACCAATGACGATCATTAATCCCATTTTGTAATCTAAAGTATTTTTTAACCAATGAGTGGTAGATCCAGACACTGAAGTTGCTAAGATATTGTTAGCCTCATTTGCTACCGCATAAGCTGGGGGAACACCCATAAAGATTAAAAAAGGTGTCATTAAAAAACCACCTCCTACTCCAAACAAACCTGAAAGAACACCAACAATGGCACTTAGCAAAAGTATTTCGACTGGATTAATAAAGACTTGGGCTATAGGTAAAAAAACATCCATCAAATATAAAAACTTAAAATATTACTTATTTAAAAGTAATAAAAGTTCCAACTAAGATAACACCCCAACATGCAGCTATAGCTGAAAAAATTCCAGTTTTAATAAAAGTTGATTTTTTATTAGCTATGATATTTAGAATTTTTAAATTTGAAAGATGCATCTAAGTCTCTGAATACACCCAGCAAAAAAATTGTCAAACTATAATTAATAAATTGTTGCTCCAAAAATTTTAATCTCGTCATCCTCAACCCCAAGTACCAATCTTCCCAGGAACTCCCCAGGTATTTCTTTGTTGGTCTGTTTGATTAATACTGTTATGTGCTCACCACGTCTTAAAGTTCCAAAGGGTTTGTAAGTTTCCTCTAAATTCGTGATAATTTTATTGTTTGCCCATTGTTTACCTAGCTCAACTTCATTTGCTCCAAATAGCATCTGTGTTGAAAAATGTTTAGTAAAACCTCCATAATCCTTCATATTTGAGGCTCGCACTAAATTTTCCCAAAAAGGTTTGCCGATCTTAAAAATCTCTTCATCTGACTTTGATAAAAGATCCATAAATGTTCTTAAAATAAATTATGATGCCTTCTTTTTCTCTTTTTCATCCACAATGTGATAAACTGGAACTTTCTCTAGAGTAAATTTTCCAGTTTTAGGATCTCTTCTTGAAACTGTCAGACAATGCCAATTTTCATCGTCTAATTTCATATGATCTCCTCTATAATAATAACCTGGCCAACGAGTTTCTTCCCTAAACAAAGTATGCTCAGTCACACATTGTGATGTCAAAGCTCTATGTTTCAACTCCCAAGCCCTCATCAATTGATGATAATCTTCTGCACCAACGTGCTCTAAATCCTCTTGTAACCAAGCTAAAAGTTCTAAAGCCTTTTTTAATAAATTTCCGTTGGTCATATAGTTTGAGGTAATACCCCCAACGTATTCATCCATAATCTTCTGAAGTCTTTGTAATCCTTGTATTGGAGAAATATAACTTGGTGAAACTGTTCCTCCAGTTATCTCGTTTTGAGCAACTGTGTAGGTTTCTAATGGTTTGTAGACAACTTTTTTAAAATTATCACATTGTTTATCTGTTACATTAATTCCTTCAGCTTTTTTATCTTCAATATATTTTACTGCTGCTTTTGCTGCTAATCTACCCTCTGTAAAAGATCCTGATGAAAATTTATGTGCACTACCACCCACTGTATCTCCCGCACCAAAAAGTCCATCGATTGTTAACATTCTGTTGTAACCCCAGAAGTATTCTGGTGGAGACAGGTCTTCAGGTCCACTAACCCATGCTCCTGAACATGTCGCGTGTGATCCCATAACGTAAGGTTCAGAAGTTGTTAATTCAGGGTTTGTATACTTTGGATCAATATTTTGTGATGCCCAAACAACAGCTTGTCCAACTGTCATCCCTAAAAAGTTTTCCCATCCAACTGTTTCTAAATGTGGATCTTGAAAAGCTTCTTTAGTAACCATGTGGATCGGTCCGCCACCGGCAGCAACTTCTTGTATAAATGCGTGGTTTCTCAAACAAGTAGGAGTTGGATGATGATCTATATATTCACCAACTAATTCTTTAGTTTGATCATACCATTTTTTTTCATAATTTTCGCCATTAGCATTTTGTGTATATGTTTTTAAATGTAAAAAATATGCTCCAACAGGTCCATAACCATCTTTAAATCTACACAATACAATTCTATTTTCCATTTGAGTCATCTTTGCGCCTGCAGCAATAGGTAGTGCATATGCAGACCCATTACTCCATGGTGCATACCAAGTTCTACCCATACCTTCTCCAACCGCTCTTGGTTTGAAAATATGCGACGCACCACCTGCAGCAACGATAACTGCTTTAGCTCTAAATACATGAAAATCTCCTGTTCTCATATTAAATCCAACAGCTCCACCAATTCTATTTTCTTGAGCTTCATCCATCAATAAATGAGTAACCATTATTCTATTATAAATTTTATCTGCAGATTTTTTTGCTGCCTCAGCGACGATTGGTTTATAGCTTTCACCATGTATCATGATTTGCCATTTACCTTCCCTTAAGTATCTTCCGGTTTTTTCATTTTTCATCATTGGAAGACCCCACTCATCAAACATGTGAACAGTTGAGTCTACATGACGAGCCATATCATAACCTAAATCTTCTCTAACCATTCCCATAAGATCATTTCTGGCATATCTAACATGGTCCTCAGGTTGATTTTCGTCCCATTGCATACCCATGTAACAATTGATTGCATATAAACCTTGTGCGACTGCACCACTTCGATCAATATTTGCTTTTTCAACACAAATAATTTTTAAATCTCTTCCCCAATGTCTGGCCTCGAATGTTGCTCCGGTGCCAGCCATTCCACCACCAACAACTAATACATCACATTCCTCATAATGTGTTTTGTGCTTAGCCATTAATAATAAACACCTTTTTTAAAAGATTCTTTTGGAACTGATGGTAATTCTTTATTAGTATTTAAACCCTCTGGTTCACTATATAATCTTTGTGAATTAATTTCTCCTTGGTTAGGAGTATCACCTTCAGCAAGTTTAGGAATAAATTTACCCCAAGGTTTTGTTGTTATTGGGGATACGAAATTTTTTTCTGTCCCATTTCTAAATTTGATTTTCCAAGAGATAGTACCTTTTTCTTCTTCTCTTCTAACTCTCACACTGTGACCCATAGGAGCAAAATCAGCATAGCCTCTTACGTCAATTGCATGATTAGGACATGCTTTTACGCATGAGTAACATTCCCAACAAAAATTTGGTTCAATGTTTTTTGCTCTTCGAATATTTTCATCTATGTGCATGATGTCTGAAGGACATATATCTACACAATGTCCACAACCATCACATCTTGTCATGTATACAAAAGTTGACATAATTTATTTTTCTCCTTTTTTTAATAACATATTAATAGTGTTTTGGCTCTTCTCTTTTTATACCTAAGCCAAATTGCTCAGGGGCATCTGCTGGTGGGGGAAGATTGTCTCTTGAACCATCAGCTTCAGCTAGATTTTTTTGTATTGCTGCTCCAGGTTTGTAGAACATATGGGCAAATTTAGACCAATAAACACCACCAAATAAAATTAAATTAGATGAAACAAATAAAGTCAAAAATAAATATGATAATCCCGTTTGTTCGTTAAATTGAGTGTAAGACCATGCTAACCCAAAAGTTGAACATGCAAGTAAAGCTAAAACAAATAAATCAGCCTTAATGATTCTATACCAAGGATGAGCTTCTGCTGAAACATCAACTCTTAAAAAAAACCAAAACCAATACCCACCCAAGCAAGTTAATATTGCTCCTGCATGCCAAATTAATGACCAAGTTTGAGAACTTGGTTTATCAGCACCTGTGTAACAAAAAACTAAAACAGCTGAAGACACCCAAAATAAAATTGTTCCGTACATTCCTAGAACATGGGCTAATCTTCTTTTACCAAAACCTAATTCAGAGGTAGTACCAATATCAACGACTGTTGTTTTAGCAATCACGGAAACTTTTTCTCCAACACCTAGTTCTTTCGTCGCTGATAGTTTTGCTTTTTTTGCGTTATTAAAAAAATAAGTCAAATTTTTATGATGTATCATTTGAATAATAGTTCCAACTGCAATCAACAAAACCATTGCAATAATAAAAGATTGCATTGCAAACGGTGAAATAGTTTCTGATAAAATTGAAAATGGATTATTAATTAACATTTCCGCCTTTTGTTAAATTTTGAATTAGTTTTTAAGTTTTATATATAGTTGAATTTATAGTTCAACCTCAAACTGGGGTCAATTTGTCTTTTATAACAGGCTAATTATTTCTTTTATAATGTTGTTTGTTTGGAATGACCGATCGTACTCCACCCTGAGGATTATCTACATCTCCTTCTCTTCGGGGAATCAGGTGAAAATGACAATGCAAAATAGATTGACCAGATACAATTCCTATATTAGTACCTAAATTGAATCCTTTAACTAATGGATCTATATTGATTATTTCTTTTTTTACAATTTTTAAAAGATCATTACAGGCAACCAATTCATTATTAGATAAATCAAAATAATCTTTTATGTGTCTTTTAGGTATAATCAAACAATGATGTTCTGAAACTGGATATGAGTCATAACTTGCATATGCCAATTCATTTTCATGAGCACATCCACTTTTTTTAACATTACAAAATAAACAAGGATTGTTTGGGTCTTTCATTTGCTAAAATCTATAAGAATTACATTTATTTATAACAGCATCATATTGTTTAGATAGAAACTTGAATTTTTTTAGGTTTTTTCTTTTCCATTTAAGATCATTTATAGTTTTAACTGAAGCAACCCCTTTCCCAGATCCTATTAATAATATTTCATCATAATTTTTTATTTCTTTAACCAAAATATCTTTTTTAATTATCTTTCTTATTTTTGTTTTAAAAAATTTATAAGTATTTCCCTCATAATAATCCTTTTTGGGCGTAAAAAATTTTTGATCTTTAACAAATAATAAATTTGAGGTTCCAGTTTCTAATAATTTTTTATTGGATACTAATGCAATATCTGATTGGGAATTATCCATTTTAGACAAATAAGATAAGATTTTTTTGTATTTAAGATTTTTAAATTCTGGTTTTTCTCTTTTTAATTTAACTAACCTTAAATTAAAATTTAATTTTGGTTTAACTCTTTTTCTTAAAGATATTGAAATAACTTTCTTATTTATGGCAATTCTCAATAGATGATTATATTTCCTCTTTTTGGATAAATTTTTATTAATTATTTTTAAAATATCTGACTTTAAAGATTTTTTTTTTATTTGATATTTTTTTAATGATAAAATTAAATTTTTTAAATGATTATCAAAGAATAAAATTTTTGCTGGTTTGCCAAAAATCCACATCGTTGTAAAAATTCCATGATCTCCCCAAAGATCTTCAAACTCTATTTGTTTTAAGTCTTTAAGCTGATAAGATTTTTTTAATAAGTAAGTTACCATTGATAGTTAAAAAAGATTCTGGGTGAAATTGAAATCCATATATTTTTTCCCTTTGATTTTCAAATGCCATCGCGACTTTTGAATTTAAACATCTCATAGTTATCTCAAAATTATTAGATTTGAAAGGCTCTTTTAATTTTAGAGAATGATACCTGCCAACTTTAAATATTTTTCCTTTTTTGAATAAAGATTTATTAGTAATAACTTTTATATTTGATTGAAAACCATGATAAATTTTTTTTTGTTCAACAATTTTTGCACCTTCACAAAATAAAATATGTTGAAATCCTAAACAAATCCCTATGATTTTTTTTTTACCTTTATATTTTTTATAAATTTTTGAAGTGATTGGATAATTTTTTGGATTACCTGGTCCAGGTGAAAAAATTATTGTTGATGCTTGCTTAATTTTATTTTCGCTAACTCTATCATAATTATCACACTCAACTTTATCAAATATAGCAAATTGATGAACTACATTATGAGTAAAGGAGTCGTTATGGTCAATTACATAAATCATTTGAATAAATCTATTAACGCCTTAGCTTTAAGAAAATTCTCATTAAACTCATGATTGGCGTTACTATCGACAACGACACCTGAGGCAACTGAAATTTCGGATATGTTCTTAAAATTTAAAACTGATCTTATAATTATATTAAATCTCATGTCGCCATTAAATTTTATGTAACCAAAACTTCCTGTATAAATATTTCTATTTTCTTTTTCCTGATTATTTAAAAGATTAAGCGTATTTATCTTTGGACACCCAATAACAGAACCACCTGGCATCATTGCTTTAATTATTTCAAAATTATTTGTATTTTTTTTTAATTTTCCCTTAATTAAGCTAACATAATGAAAAAGGTCTTTATATTCCTCAACGATTTTTTGTTTAGACAATTTTACTGAACCTACCTTGCAAATTCTTGATAAATCATTTCTTTCCATATCAACAATCATATTATGCTCTTTGGTTTCTTTTAAATTTTTTCTAAAATAATTTAATGCTTTAATTTTATTTAACTGTTTAGTTTTTTTTACGGTCCCAGCTATTGGTTTTGTAGATATGTTGTTTCCTTTTTTTATAATTAAAGTTTCTGGGGAACAGCTAATAATTGAGTAATTATTATCTTTAATCATAAAAGCCTCTGGAGCTAGATTGGTATCAGATAACCTTGAAAAAAAATCTAACGGATTGATTTTTGACTTTGTTTTATATTTAGTGCAAATTTTTATTTGATATGTCTCACCACTCTTTATCTTTTTCTTAAATTTATTGAATATTTTTGTATAATTTTTTCTATTAATATTGATTTTAAAGTTCTCACACTCAAAATTTTTTAAATCATAATTTAACTTGTTACTGAGTTTGATCTTTTTTTCTGGTTTATAAAAAATACCCTTTGGAAAGTTTAAATTTTTTTGTTTAGGAACTTTTACATCAATCAGATTATTTAATAACTCATATCCAAAAAAACCAATAAAAAGATCTGTATTTGTTGATTGTTTTTTATTTTTTTTTGTTAAAAAACTTTTAATATTTTTATTGTTTAAAATTATTTTTTTTGAAAAATCGGTGTAAAGATCGAACCCGTTTTGAGATTTATAAATAATATAGGGTTTCCCTGATAAATGTAGTTTTGTTAATTGATTTGTTCTATTCAATTTATTCTTTTTTTAATCTTAAAACTGGTTCTTCTTTTATTGGTAAATGAATTATTGCTGCAAAAACAGATAAAGCAATTGCTAAATACCACGCATAGTCATATGACCCATAAGTATCGTGAAATAAACCTCCAAGATATGCACCAAAAAACGAACCAATTTGGTGACTTAAAAAAACAATTCCATATAACAAGCCCAAATATTTTGTACCAAAAAGATGAGCAACTATTCCGCTGGTAGCTGGTACTGTCGATAACCATAGGAACCCAAAACTTGCTCCAAATATAAATGCTGCAATATTGCTAGCTGGAGTGAATATAAAGAATATTATTGAAACTCCTCGCAAAAAGTAGATTGCACTTAAGATTATTTTTTTACTCATTTTTGCAGAAAGATAGCCACTTAATAAAGAGCCAAAAATATTGAATAACCCAATTAAAGATAAAATAGCTGCAGCAGTCCAATCCTCAAGACCTCTATCTATCACATACTTAGGAACATGAGTTCCAACTAAAGTAATATGAAATCCACAAACAAAAAAACCAGATACAAGTAAAATATAACTTTTTGTTTTGAATGCTTCATTGAGTGCTTCAGAAAACGATTGATTTGATGTTTTTTCTACATTTTCAGTTGCAGATGGAGATCTTACGAAGTAAGCAGCTACTAAACCAGCAATTAAAAGTATTCCGAAAACGAATAAAGTATAATTCCATCCAAATTCATTTAGAGAGTAACTTGTGAAAATTGGAGACAAAAAGTAACCAAACGATCCAACTGCAGTCACAAAACTCATTGCAATAGTTCTTGTAGATAAAGGAAAGTGTTTTCCAACAATAGACATTGGAATACTAATGGCTGTTCCACCGAGTCCTATTCCAATTAACAACCCCATGTGTATTTGAAAAAAGATACCTGTATTAGGTCCTGTGTATAAAAAGAATATTCCAGCTGCATAAAAAATAAATGCTGAAATAATTGCTATATGACCTCCATACTTATCTGCAATAGCACCAAAAATAGGTCCTGTTAATCCCCACATTAACATCTGCATTCCTATTGCAAAACCAAATGCTGTGTTGCTTATTTTGAGACTTTCATTGAAATCCATGAAAAACAAACCAAAGGTTTGTCGTACACCAAGAGAAATTAAAACAACAAAACAAGCCGCAAATAATGTGATTAATGCTGTTCTGGATTGAAAAAATTTTTCTGTACTCATCTCAAATGTTTTAATGCTTGTTTAATATCAGCAATCAAATCATTTGGATCCTCAAGTCCTATATGAAATCTGACTAAATGTTCATCCTTTGCTAAATTCATGAATTTTCTATTTCCTGTTTCTCTAAATTCTTGATGTAAAACCAAACTCTCAAAACCTCCCCAACTATAACCATATCCGAATAATTTAAGTGAATTTACAAATTTTCTGACAGAATTGATATTATTTGATTTTATTTTAAGCCCCATTAATCCTGAGGCACCAGAGTAATACTTTTTCCACATTCTAAAATTTAAGGAATTTTTCTTAAATGGATACAGAAGTTTAATCCTTTTATTTTTTGACAAGAAAGCTGCAATTTTTTTTGCATTTTCTCTATGTCTATCTAATCTAACATCCAAAGTTCTTAAACCTCTAGTAATTAAATACGCATCATCAGGTCCCAATCTTAAACCTGTTATTTTTTCAGCTGCTTTCACTTTTTGGAAAACTTTTTTATTAACTGCTAGACTTCCACCCATAACATCAGAATGACCAGAGTAATATTTAGTAGCAGATACAATAGACATATCAAAACCAAGTTTTATTGGTTTAAGATAGTAAGGTGTAGCCCAGGTATTATCTATTGCTGTTAAAATTTTGTATTTTTTGGCAATTGAAACAATTTTTCCAAGATCTTGAAAATCAAAAGTATTACTACCTGGATTTTCAACAAAAATTAATTTTGTTTTTTTTGTTATGCTTCTCTCTAAAGTTTTTAAATCATGTGGATTATAAAAAATTGTTTTAATATTAAATTCTTTTAAAAAATCTTGAGTTAAAACTCTCGTGGGACTATAAACTGGGTCCGCAGCAATTATTTCATCCCCAGGTCTTACGACACTAAATATAGCTAAAAATACTGATCCAAAACCTGTGGGAGTGGTAAATACATGATAACTATCTTCGAGCTTAGTTAAAATCTTTTGTAAAATATAGGTTGTTGAAGTTCCTTGTCTTCCATAATCGTAATGACCGCCAACTGGATTTTTTTGGGCCTTTTTTTGAGTCTTCCTTATATGCTTCATTGATTTAAATATTATCGTTGAAGCTCTAACTACTGGTGGATTTACTGACTGATTATGAAAATCTTTTGCGGTATGTTTTAAAAATGTTTTAAATGATTTTACCATAAAAAAATTGATAACTTTAAAGGACAATGCTATATCCCTCACATAATTTCAATTAAATTATAACAGAAGGGAATAATGGGATATCCGAAAAAACATAGAGGCCGAAGAAAAATGGGCTCAAAAAAAAGAAGAGCTAGAAAAAAAAATAAAAAGAAATAGTCCTCAATGAATTCAATAGAGAAGGCGCGATCCATTAGCATATGGATTTTTATAGTCCCTTTCGTTGCAGTAAATATCTGTCTTATACTAGTAACTCAGTTTCATAGTTTATTCCCAAATCAAACAGACATTTTGCACAATACTATTCCTTATTTTGATGGTGGTGCCTCTATCAGTAGAACAGCTAGGCCTTACCCTTCTTGGTTAGTATTTAAGCCTGCAATGTTTTTGACATCTTATTTATTAATCAGGTATTGGTTATTTAATAAAGACATCATTAAATATTTTGAAGTCGACCACAAAAATTTAAAAAAAATAGTTTTTTTTGGTATTGCCTCAGCGGTTGCACTAACTGTGCATTCAATTTTTTTAGGTATCAAATTTGATAATGACCTATACAAACTTTTTAGAAGAGTAATAATGCTATCTTTTGTTGTTTTTGAAATTGTTGCCCAAGCTTACTTAGTAGCAACTTTTTGGTCTTTTAAAGAGAAATTGAAAGATCATATAAACCCGATAATGCTTAATCTTAAAATAATTTTAGTTTCAATATTAATTATAGTTGCAGTAATAAGTATACCTATTGTCAGTCTACCTGGTGATGATTTTTTTGGAATTCAATTAAAGTTTTTAAAACATGCGTTGGAATGGGATTATTTTATTGGAGTAATCACTTTTTATTTATTAACATTTTTTATGTGGAAAAAACTAAATTAATTTTTGATCCACCCACCGCCTAAAACTTTATAACCAAATTTGTCTTTATTATAAAAAACGCAAGCTTGTCCTGGAGATATTCCATCTTCAAATTCTTCTAAATTAACTAGGGCTGTATTATCATTATTAAAATTTACTTTTCCCTCAAGAAGTTTGCCTGTTGATCTTACTTTGACAAAAATATTATTTTTAAATTCATTTTTATTTACAAGTAAATTTAAATCATAAAGTTTAATATCTTTTTTCCCAAGTTTTTCTCTTGGACCAACAAAAATTTCATTTTTTTCTGCGTCTATCTTTAATACATATAATGCATCTTTATCTGAAACTTTAATTCCTTTTCTTTGACCTATTGTAAAATTAATTATTCCATCATGAACTCCAATAACTTTTCCATCTAGATCTTTTATATTTCCTTTTTTAAAAGAGTCTGGTCTAAATTTTTGAATTACCGAGGCATAGTCGCCATTAGGTACGAAACAAATATCTTGGCTATCTGGCTTATCCGCTACGTTAAGATTTAGTTTTTTTGCTATTGATCTTGTTTCATCTTTAAGCATGCCTCCTAATGGAAATCTTAAGTAATTTAATTGTTCTCTAGAAGTATTAAATAAAAAATAACTTTGGTCTCTATTTTCATCAATAGCTCGATACATATTAGTTTGATTGTCAACAGTAAGGCTTTTTACATAGTGACCAGTAATTAATGCATCTGCCTTAAGATCTTTCGCAACTTCAAACAAATCTTTAAATTTTACTGTTTGATTACATTGCACACAAGGAATAGGAGTTTCGCCTTTTAAATAACTATCAACAAAGTTGTCAATTACTCCTTGTTTGAACTTGTTTTGATAATAGAGAATTTTGTGTTCAATACCTAATTTTTGGGCGACTCTTTTTGCATCCATTATATCTTGACCTGAGCAGCATTGTTTTGATGCAGCAACCTCTTTACCATCATCATAAAGTTTTAAAGTTATACCAATAACTTTGTAACCATCTTTTTTCATCATTCCAGCAACAGTAGATGAGTCCACTCCACCTGACATTGCTACAACAACCGTTGTTTCTGATGGATTTTTTTTTAAACCAATAGAGTTTAAATTATTATTCATTTGATGGTATTTATACTTATTTCTAATATAAGTTAAATTAAATGATTTTTGATTTTGAACCAGGCGACAAAGTTTTCAATCCAGCAAATAAAGATTGGGGAATAGGACAAGTTCAATCAATAATCAAAGGTAAAATCACTGTTAATTTTGAAAATGTTGGTAAAAAAGTAATAAACTCTGAAAATATAGAATTAAAAAAAATAAATGACTCAAAGTGATATTAAAAAAATTGTTGAGAATCTAATTCAAACTTTTTTAGATGCAGGGAAAATTTCTATAGATCTTAGGAAAAAAGGTCTAACTAAAGAAATAAAATCCGATAATACACCTGTAAGCAATGGAGACTTAGAAGTTAATAAAATTTTAAGTAAAAAAATATTAAGCTTAACGCCAAATATCCCAATAGTATCTGAGGAAACATCAGAAAATAAATCAAAAAATAACCTGGAAAATTTTTGGTTAATCGATCCAATCGATGGAACTTATGATTACATTAATGATCTGGATGAATTTACAATTAATGCAGGATTAATAATTCAAAAAAAACCTGTTGCTGGATTAATTTATGCCCCAGCAAAAAATAGAATGTTTTATTCTTATGGAGATAATCTTTCTTTTGAATTAATTAATGGAGAACCAATAAAATTAGATAACTCAAAAAATTTTGATAAAAATGAGATTAAATTTGTATCCTACTCTAACAAAATCAAACCAGAAATAAATGAAATATACAAAAAACTTAATGTTAAAAAATATGTAAGAATGAAAAGTTCTTTAAAATTTTGTGTTATTGCTGCTGGAGAGTATGATGGTTATGTTGCAGAACCAAGGGCATCAGAATGGGATATAGCTGCAGGCCATGCAATTTTAAAACACTCTGGCGGAAGTGTGACAGATTTCAATGGACAAGAAATTTTTTATGGAAAAAAAGATTTTAAAAATCCAAGTTTAATTTTAAAAAGCAAAAATATTCAATAATGGATGAACAACTAAGAATTATTTTGATTATAATTATTTCAGTTTCAATTTTTGGTTTACTCGTTTTTGTCTTTGTAAAAAATTATATAAAAAATAAAATTGACTTTTTAGTGAAAGAAAATAAAAAAAATAAGTTAAAGTAGTTTTACTATTTTTATAAAATCATCTTTTGCAATTTCCATTACTTTTTTTGAGGTCTCAAAATCAAAGCCATTTCTTGCTAATAAGGATATATCTTTTTTATAAAATAGAGATCTGTTATCTTCTATTCTTGCAGGACCAATTCTTTTTTTTTTACATAATTTAATTGCAGAAAAAAAATCTTGGTCTGAATTATCATCGTGAATTTTATTTACAGTTTCTTTAATATATTCACTATTAATACCTTTACCTATTAAGTAATTTCTAATTTTATTGATTGAATTACCTCTTTGAATCATACTTTTAGCTTTGCTCTCTGAATAAAATTTATCGTTAATAAACTTATTTTTTTCTAAGTCTGAAAGAACAATATCAATCAAATTAGTAACATCTTGTTTTTTTACATTTGGCACTGAAGTTTTTAAGTATTTTTTTAGTAAGTAAGTTTTAAGCTGTTGTTTTGATGGAGCATATTTTTCCACATAAGAAAATGCAAAATTTCTCATCTCCTCAACAGTTACTTTTAGAGTTTTTTTTTTATTTCTTATAGGAATCATAGAAAGATTTAATATAATATATTTTAAAATGATCGAACAAATTTATAACTATTTTACAATAGATATGCTCTATTATTGGGTGAATTTTGGTGTTCTTCCATTTTGGTTGATTTTAATTTTTTTTCCAACTTCTAGCCTCTGTAGGTATTTCGTAACTTCAATATTTCCATTCATTATATTGAGTGGTGCATATATTTTTTTATTGTACAAATCTTATTTAAGTTCATACGATTTTGACGGTAACTTTAGCCTTTATTTGGGGATTGATGACATAAAAGATTTATTTTCTAACAAAAATTTTCTTATGATGTTCTGGATACATTTTATATCTATTAATTTATTCACTGGAGGTTGGATTGTAAAAGATTCACAAAAATTTATGATGAGTAAATTTTTATTATCGATACCGCTCATCATTTTATATTTAATTGGACCTCTCGGATTGTTAGTTTATTGGTTAATTAGAATTTTTTACGCCAAAAATATAAGTTTATATGACTAAAAAAATCGATTTTTACTTTGATTTCATTAGTCCTTATTCATTTTTAGCTCATAAAAAAATTATCAGTTCTAATGATAGGAATAAATTTAATTATAAAGCAATTCTTCTTGGTGGACTTCATAATTTAGGAGGAATTACTGCCCCTGCATTTAATGAGAGAAAAATGAAAAATATGAAAAATGATTGCAATTTAATTGCTAAAAAAAATAAAATAAGCTTTGTGTGGAATGATAAATTTCCAATTAATTCATTATATCTAATGAGAGGCTATCTTTTTGTTAATAGTGATAAAAAAGATAAATATTTTGATCTATGTTTTGATGCTTATTGGAAAAATAATGAAGATATTTCAAAAGAAGAAAATATAAAAAATATACTGTCAAAATGTGAGATAAAGCCTAATGATTTCAAAAAAGGTATTGAAGATCAAAAAATTAAAAATGAATTAAAAAATTTGACAAATATTGCTTTCCAAAATGATGTCTTCGGTGCTCCAACTTTTATTGTAAATAATAATCTATTTTGGGGGCAAGATAGACTTGAATTTGCTTTAGATGAATTGAATAATTAAGTGATTTTAAATTTACTTTGTTTTAACGCACCAAAACCACCATCAATATGTGAAACATTTTTAAATCCCATATCTTTTAAAGATTTTGCTGCAAGAGCTGATCTCATTCCACCAGCACAAAATAAAACCATTTCTTTGTTTAAATCTAGTTTACCTTGTTTAAAATAAGTGCTCTCCGGATCAAGCCAAAACTCTAACATTCCTCTAGGAATATGATTTGAATTTTCTATTCTTCCCTCTCTTTCTAACTCTCTTACATCTCTAATATCAATCAGATTACATTCATTTTTATTAAATTTTTCAAAAGCCTCTTCGGTAGATATAGTTTTAATCTCTTTTAAAGCTTCAGTCACAAGAGTTTGGGATGATTTAATTGTCATTATATTGTAGATATTTATATCATAAATAAAAACATATGAAAAAGTTTTTCATTAAAATTTGTAAATTTTTTGGCTTTGAAATTATAGATCAGAATGAATTTACTTCTCCTACATTAAATAAAGAGTTGAATGAGGATCTTTCAATTTTAAATAAAAAATCAATAGTCCTTCCATTAGGAGAAGTAAAAATTACCAGAGAAGTTAAATCAATACTTATAGTTATTAGAGTTAATACAGAAATTGAAGTTTGGGATCAAAATAAAAGAAGATTATTCGAAAAACCAAAAATCGAATATTCAATTCGATCAATAAAATCGTTGATAAACTCTATTAATTATTGTCAAAGCAAATACTTGGATTTAAAAATTAAAACAATAATTCTAGATGACTCTTCAAAAATTGAAAATTTAGATAAAATCAAAGAAATAATAAAAGATGTAAATGCAGAAATTATTTCTCTGGACACAAAAAAATTTGAAGCCAAGATTAAAAAACAAAAAACACAACAAACCTTCTCTAATTTAGCAAGTTTATATCAGTGTTTTGAGATTGGAAAAGAGATTGGTGAAGATCTAATTTTTTTTATTGAAGATGATTATCTTCATTTTGAAACCATGTTGGAAGAGATGATTGCTACATATGAAAGAGTGTCGTCTCAAGTAGGTAAAGATATTTTTATGTGTCCTGCAGATTATCCATATCTGTATATGAATAATGAAAAAACGAACATCTTAATAGGAAATAAAAGGCACTGGAGAACAATTGCTAAGACTTTATGTACCTTTTTGACAAGCAAAAAATTATTAGACTTATATTGGGAAAATTTTACAAAAAATTGCGAAGATCGTCATGACCCTTTTGAAAAATATATTAATGAGATCTATAAAAATGAGTTTTGTATATCTCCTTTAAAAAGTTTATCTGTCCATTTGACAAATGTTAATTCAAGTTACGGTTTGTCACCTTTTATTGATTACAAAAATTTGTGGGATCAAAATAAATAAGCCCCTTGAGGGAGGGGCTTATTACTTAACTAACTAAGAGAGAGTTTGAGGATCCTTCTATGAGTATTCGCTGAGAATATACAGAGAGCGAAGGATCCCCATGTTGTTAACAACTAGTCACGAATTGCGTATGCAATTACACCAGTTTCAGTTACGTCAGTACCTTTGGTTTCAGCTTCTTTACTTAATCTTAAACCAATAGTTGCTTTGATGAGGCTAAATGCAATGTATGCAACCACAAAAACAAATATGTTTACTGATAATACACCAATTAACTGAGTGCTAAAATTTGCACCAGAGTTTGTTGCAGGTACAATTAATGTACCCCAAATTCCAGCAAATAAGTGAGCAGGAATAGCACCAACTACATCATCAATTTTCAAAGAGAATAATAGTTTAGTACCATAAACTACGATTAGTCCACCTACAGCACCAATTAAAATTGCAGCAAATGGTGATGGTAATAATGGTTCCGCAGTTACAGCAACCAAACCACCGATACATCCATTTAACATTTGCACTACGTCAGTTTTACCAAAATGCAATCTTGTTATAATTGCTGCACCTATAACACCACCTGCACCTGCAAGAAATGTGTTCATAAATATTCTTGATACAGCGATTGCATCAGTAGCTGTTCCCATTGCTAATTGCGAACCACCATTAAATCCAAACCAACCTAGCCATAGAATAAATACTCCAATTGTTACTAATGGTATTGATGATGCTGCAAAAGGTTTTAGCGGCGCTGGAGCTCCAGATTTAGTAAATCTTCCTAATCTTGGACCAATTATCATTGCACCAGCTAAAGCAGCTGCACCACCAGTTGAGTGTACTAAAGTCGAACCAGCAAAATCAGAAAAACCTGCTTCTGCTAACCAGCCTCCACCCCACTGCCAACCCATTACGATTGGATATATGATTCCTGATAGAATTGCAGCAAATGTAAAAAATGGCCATAACTTAATTCTTTCAGCCATTGTTCCTGATACGATTGATACAGTAGTTGCACAGAATACCATCTGGAAATACCAATCCGAACCATCTGAATAGCCAGTATCTAATTTACTTCCATCTGACCATGGAATAAATTTACCAATGTACCCACCTGGATCAATACCATAAGCTAAGTTATAGCCTACAAGCCAGAACATTATACCTGCAATTGAAAATAAACCTATATTTTTTGCACAGATTACGGATACACTTTTTGATGTAACCATACCTGATTCTAACATTGCGAACCCTGCAGCCATAAACATTACTAAGAATCCACAAATTAAAAATAATAGGGTGTTAAATATAAACCCTACTTCGGCAGAAACAGTTGTATCTGCCATACCAGCACTACTCATGTTTAATAAAAAAATTAAACTAATAAGTGGCGCACTTATTACTTTTGTTAATTTAGTCATACGACCTCCCTGTTTAAGAGAATTCTTTTATTTTATTAAATGCTAATAACTAACGCTGATTACGAAAATTGGGTATGCAGTATTTGCATATAGAAACAGCCTTAACGAGATTTTCGTTAAGGCTGTAAAAAGACTTTATTTATTGAATACTTCTTTTAAAGCTTTTGCTGGTAAAAACTTAACTTTTTGAGACGCAGCAATTTGAATCTGTTCTCCTGTTCTTGGGTTTCTTCCAACTCTAGCTTTTCTCTTAGCTACTTTATAAGTACCAAAACCAGCAATTTTTACTGAATCGTCAGCTTTTAAAGCATCTAAAATTGTGTTGGTAATTGTATCAAAAGTTCTTTCAGCATCAGCTTTACTTAGATTTAATGCCCCAGAAATTTTGACTACTAGTTGTTTTTTATTCATTTTAGCTCCGGTTTTATTAGGTTATTTTCATTGTTGTCAAAAGCATTGATAAATCAAGACTTTTTTTAGTATATTAAGAAAAGTTATACACAACATGTTGTGTGAATTAAAAAAATGTTGATTTTATTGAGTTTTTTAAACTTTTATAAAAATTATTAATTAAATAATCCTAGGTCTTTAAGGTCGTTAAAAGTCGTGAAAAACATTAAAGATATTAATAAAAATATTCCGATTCGAAAAAAACCCTCTTGCGTTTTTTGAGATAACGGACGACCTAAAACTTTTTCAAATGCATAAAACATTAAATGTCCCCCATCAAGCATTGGGATTGGAAACAAATTAACTAAACCAAGACTTATTGAAATATATGCCATCATGCTGATAAATGCCAAAACACCAAATTCTGCAACCTGGCCTGAAATTTTTGCTATTCTGATAGGTCCTCCAAGCTGAGAG
Source organism: uncultured Pelagibacteraceae bacterium (assembly GCA_902537665.1). Taxonomy (GTDB): domain Bacteria; phylum Pseudomonadota; class Alphaproteobacteria; order Pelagibacterales; family Pelagibacteraceae; genus Pelagibacter. Next base: position 1,713 of record CACBCE010000008.1, on the reverse strand, counting down.
GTATCAGCTTTACCAAAAATCATTGCACCAATATATTTTAAGGAGGAAATTCCTACAAAATAAACCTCATGCGCAGCATGGTATATAGCTTGTGCCGGTCCTAATTTAACGTGATTAATCTCATTATTATAAGCACCTAATTTTATACCAACTATTCTTTTGTTAAGTTTGTTTCCTAAATTATCTTCACCTGGAACAATATTAGGTTTTACTTTTAAAATTAACTCATCATATGAACGTTTCACTTTAAAATCTATAATTTCATCAGTGGACATAGTAATGAATTTAGAGACATCCATAATACTTTCAACTTTGTTGCCATCTATTTCTAAAATTACGTCATTTTGTTTTAATCCTCCAGCCATAGCAGGGCTATCTTTCTGAACTTCATTGATGACGGCTGGTGTAAAATCTTTACCAACAAAAGTATAAATTGAGAAGAAAATTACTAGAGCTAATAAAAAGTTTGCTAAAGGGCCACCAAAAACAATTAAACTTCTTTGATATAGAGGTTTAAGAGTAAATAATTTTTTTTGGTCCTCTTCACTATATTTTTCTAAAATTTCTTTATGATCCGCTTGAGAATATACATTTCTATCTCCAAAAAATTTTACGTATCCTCCTAGAGGTATCCAGCATATTTTCCACCTTGTACCAGATTTATCATTCCAACCAAAAATTTCCTTACCAAATCCTATAGAAAAATCAGTGACACCCACCCCAAATTTTTTAGCAAAGTAATAATGACCATATTCATGAATAAAGACGACAATTAAAATTAGAATAATAAAAGGTAAAATATAACTTAGCATTTTTAATTCAACTTATACTATCCATCCAATTCTTTAACTCAATCATTCTTTGAGACTTATTTGACACAGCAATTTCTTTTTTTATAAATAATATGTGATTTTTAATTTCTTCCTCATCTCTAAATACTTTTCTTGTTTGAATTAATCTTTCCTTCCTAAACTCAATTAAACTTATCATTTTCTCATAAGTAATTTCAGGATGATACTGTAACCCGTAAATTTTCGATTTTCCAACTGTGAAATATGAACTTTGTACTTTATTAATTTTATTTGATGCTAAACAAATTCCGTTTGTTGGTAATTTTACTACTTCATCGAAATTAAACGCTGGAGAATTAAAATTATTATTCTTATTCCTATAAATAGAATTATTTAATCCTTCATTATTAATTATAATCTCATTTGCTATTCCTATATGAGATTTTTCTGCTTTTTTTACCTCTCCTCCAGCAGCAGTTACTGCAACTTGCATTCCCCAACAAATCGCTAAAATATTTTTAACTTGTTTTTGGCATTCTCTCATAAATTCAATTTGTCTTTTTATCTCTGGTGTATTGTTATAGATGTTCAAACTACTTCCACCCCAAATTAATCCATCATATTTTGGAAGTTTATTTTTAACCTCATCTAAATTTTGATCCGAGGATGGATTAATAACATCAAAATGATAATTATTATTAAATACATTAAGACTATCTTTCAAACTCTCGGTATGTGTTTGAATACCTACTTTTAAAAAATTTTGATTTTCCTCTTTTAAATTTCCCTCAACTATTAAAATATTAAGATTTTTCATTTAAAACAAATTACCAGACATGCTGTGTTGATACATTATTTTCATGTCTTCAATGCTCAATTTTTTTGGATTACCATTCGTTGATGGATCCTCTAAAGCCATTTT
>CACBCE010000007.1 GCA_902537665.1 uncultured Pelagibacteraceae bacterium | reverse complement strand
GGTAGAATAATAGAAAATTTAGATTATCTAGCAAAATATATTAATTCACCTGAGACAAATTTTTTTAAAAAAGGTTCGAATCTTTATAATTTAGACCATGCAAGAAAATCATCTAATAAGTTAGATCATATTTTTTTAGTTGAAGGGTACATGGATGTAGTTGGTTTAAGTAAAAATGGAGTTGAAAATGTCGTTGCAAATCTTGGCACTTCTTTAACAGATAAACAAATTTTAACATTAAATCAGTTCTTTGATGATATCATAATCTGTTTTGACGGAGATGAAAGTGGTTATAAAGCTGCTTTAAGAGCGGCAGAAAATTCCATAAAAGAATTGAAACCGGAAAAACAAATATCTTTTTTATTTTTACCAGATAAAGAAGATCCTGACAGTTTTGTAAATAAAAATGGCAAAAACTATTTTTTGGATTTTACAAAAAAGAACAAATTACCAATTCATCAATTCATTTTCAGTCATTATAAAAAACTAACTAAAAATAATCCTTCTTCAATGGCAATATTTGAGAAAAAACTTAGATCAATAGCAAATACAATTAAAGATAATTTTATTAAAAAATACGTTATTGAATTTTTTTTAGAGAAAATTGCAGAATTAACACCACATTCTAATCAAAACAAAAATAAATTCTTTGTAAGAAAAGCAAAATCACTTGATTCAACAAAGAAAATTTTTAGTGAAAGCCAGGCAATTACTGGTGTAGAATTAAAAGAGTTTTCTTTATTATATTTGATATTAAATAATTTATCTTTATTTCAAGCAAATATTCATCTTATTGAAAACGTCAAAATATTTACTGAAATAAATAAACAAATATTTGATTCTATTATTTCAAAATTTAAGTCTGATGATCAAATAAGTATTGAAGATCTTAATTTGGATAAACAGCTGCTTGATAAGATTAATAAATTTGCACCAATTAAACATATAATCAAAAATAAACCTAAAGACGATAATCAAGTAATAGAATTGCTTGATGATATTTCTAAAGATCTTTTTAATCATGGACTAGAGTTGAGAATTCAAGAGTTAGAATCGAAGTTTTCAAAGGATATGAGTGAAACAACCTTTAATAAGCTAAAAGAGCTTAAAAACGAAAGAAAATCCAATTAATCTTGGTAAATTAGCAATGGATTTTTGCTAATTTGATATTATATAAGTCTTTCAAACTTAATTTGCTGTGGAAAGAATAATTACAAAATCGTTTGCTAGATTAATGGGCCGTGGAGTTCACCGTGGATTCATAACCCATGAGGAATTGAGCAAATCTTTAGGAAAAAGAAACCTTTCAGATGAAAACTTAAATCAGGCTTTTATCCATATTTTGGATGAGGGCATTACACTAGTAGAAAAAAAATCAGATTATAAAGTTTTAAGAAAAAAAGAAAATTCATCTAAGGAAGAAGGTAAAACAATAGAGAAAAGTGATGACCCGATAAGGATGTATCTGAGAGAAATGGGTGGTGTTGAATTGCTTTCAAGAGAGGGTGAGATAGCAATCGCAAAAAGAATAGAAGCAGGAAAAGATGTAATGTTAATTGCTCTCTCTCAAAGTCCAATAACTGCTCAACAATTTTTTGATTGGGATGAAAAATTGCAGAAAGATGAAATTCTTGTAAGAGAAATAATTGATATCGATACAAATTACATGGAAGATGAAAATACAGGTCCGAGTGCAAAACAAAAGAATGCTGGAGAAGACGAAAAAGATGATAATTCTAATGATGATAGTGAGGATGATTTTAATCCAACTCTTGCAGCCATGGAGTCTGAAATCAAACCAAAAGTTTTAAAAACAGTTCATTTACTTACTAAAGAATATCGTAAATTGATTAAGTATCAGAAAGAAAAACTTGATTGTGTTTTAAATTCTGAAACTTTTTCATCCTCTAAAGAAAAAGGATATGAGAAAATTGTAAATGGTATTTTAGAAAGTATTAAATCTCTTCAGTTATCACCATCAGTATTAGAGGAGCTTGTGCAAAAACACTATATAGAAAACAAAAAGATAATATCTTTAGAGGGAAACCTTTTGAGATTAGCGATGGATCAAAAAATACCAAGAAATGAATTTATTAAATTTTATATTGGAAATGAAATAAATCCAAATTTAAAAAAATTTTTAGATACTAATTCTTTATGGAAACAATTCTTTAGCAAAAATAAAGATGATTTTAAAAATATAAGAGAGAGATTAGTTGAGATTAGTCATAAGTTGGGAATGTCCGTAACTGATTATAAAAAATTGGTTAGTAGAGTTCAAAAAGGTGAAAAAGAGTCAAGAATTGCAAAAAAAGAGATGGTAGAAGCAAATCTTAGATTAGTTATATCAATTGCAAAAAAATATACCAACAGAGGTCTTCAATTTTTAGATCTAATCCAAGAGGGAAATATTGGATTAATGAAAGCTGTAGATAAATTTGAATACAGAAGAGGATATAAGTTTTCAACATATGCTACATGGTGGATAAGACAAGCAATAACAAGATCTATTGCTGATCAAGCAAGGACTATTCGTATTCCAGTTCATATGATTGAAACTATTAATAAGATCGTAAGAACACAGAGACTTATACTGAGTGAGTTTGGAAGAGAAGCTACTCCAGAAGAATTAGCAAAAAAATTAAGAATGCCACTTGATAAAGTAAGAAAAGTATTAAAAATTTCAAAAGAACCAGTTTCTTTAGAAAAGCCTGTAGGTGATGAGGAAGATAGTAGTTTGGGTGATTTTATTGAAGACACAAAAGCACTAGCACCATTAGAACAGGCAATAAAATCAAATTTAGGAGAAGCGACTACAAAGATATTATCAACTTTAACTCCAAGAGAGGAAAGAGTTTTAAGAATGAGATTTGGTGTTGGAATGAATACAGACCATACCCTGGAGGAAGTTGGACTACAATTTTCAGTAACTCGAGAAAGGATTAGACAAATAGAGGCTAAAGCTTTAAGAAAATTAAAACATCCAAGTAGATCTAAACAACTAAAGAGCTTTTTGGAAAGTTAATTTGGGCCGTTAGCTCAATAGTAGAGTACTGCATTGACATTGCAGGGGTAGTTGGAGCGTAACCAACACGGCCCACCATAAAATTCCTTGTTTAATTAATTTTTTAAATTGATATAAAACAATCACATATTAGGGCCTGTAGCTCAGTTGGTTAGAGCAGTACACTCATAATGTATTGGTCCCAGGTTCGAGTCCTGGCGGGCCCACCAGTTCAATTGTACTAATTTTGCGAAAATTTTTCTAAGACTTTAAATAAGGACTCAATGTCATCATTATTTGAATTTAAAACAGACGCAAATTCCTCTTTTTGAGTTCGCGCTAAACTTAAGCCCTCTATTATTAAATCTCTGATTAAGGGATTTTCTGGATTTTTAGTATATATACGCCAATCAATTTTTATCTCTGGTCTTTCATTAGTAGCTTTTAAAATACTACTTACGATAGTGTAATTTTCGTTAAGCTTTTCTTTACTTTGGACATCAATTTCTGGATTAGTATATTCCGCTAACCTGCTTGAAAAACTTTTTAAAAAATATCCCTCAAACAATTCAGCATACCTTTTTTTTTCCTGTTCATTTAAAGATTTCCTTTTCTTTCCAAGTGTATAAAATCCAATACCTCTGATATCCACAGTTTCTTTTGCAATTTCTTTTAATTTCTCAATCTTTTCATTTTTTGAAATATTTTCTCCAAGTAATTTAGATGCTCTGTTGACAGTGGATTGTACAAAAATATCAGGTTCTATAGAAAATGAATTGAAGCTTAATGAAAAAAAAACAATTAAAAATATTAACAATTTTTTTTTCATCATTATTTAATGAAATTATTGAGTTTCTATTTCTTCCCAATCACTATCATCTTGAGTTTCAACAATTTTTTGACTATTCAAGATTCTTTGTTGTCTATCCTGTAAATAAAGACTTTTTACAGATGCGTAAAAATCAAGTGAGTTTTTTTCAAGATTTTCAATTGAGTCGAAGTTTTTAGCCCTAAAATCAACTCCACTTGTAACTTTAGATGAATAATAATCTACATCTCTAAAATATTGAGTGTCATTTCTTACAGTTACATTATACCAAGCATCACCCCCAAAAAAGTTAGCTAGTGAGGCAACAGTATCTCTAGCAGTACTAGGTCCTAATACTGGTAGCACCAAATAGCATCCAGGTCCTACACCATGCACTGCAAGGCTTTGTCCATAATCTTCTTTTGTGTATTCTTCGAATCCTAGATATGAAGCGATATCGAATAAACCTAAAATTCCAACCGTAGTGTTTATTACAAATCTTCCAGAATTTAATCCTGCCAAGGCGAACTCTCCTTGTAAAAGATTATTTGGTATCGTAACTAAATTACTAAGATTATTTAATGAATTACTTACCCCAGTTTTTACTGGCGATGGCATTAATCTGTAAACGCTTGCCACTGGTTTAAATATTACTTTGTCTAAACCTTGATTGAGTGCAAAAGAAGCTTTGTTAAAAGTTTCAGAGCAGTCTTTAATTTCAGATGGTTCATTTTTTTTTAAAATTAACTCACCGTCTGAACCAGCATGCAAATTTGAAACTAACGCAAAAGTTGTAATTATTATAACTATAATTTTCTTAATCATTATTGATCCTATATATTACAATGATAAACAAAATAAAATAAGAATTAATCGAAATTATAGCTTAAATGTGGCTTAAAATAACAAGTAATTATTCTCCAAACTTTAGTACACCTAAAAGACAAAAAAAAAACATTAAATATATAATTATCCATTACACAGGAATGAAAAATGAGCTATCAGCTTTACAAAGATTGACTGATCATAAGTCAAAAGTAAGCGCTCATTACTTTATAAAAAAAAATGGAAAAATACTCAATTTAGTTCCAGACCTTTATGAAGCTTGGCATGCAGGAAAATCTAGTTGGAAAAATATTCAATCTTTAAATCGATACTCTATTGGTATTGAAATACAAAATCCTGGTCATGAAAATTTTTATGAAAAATTCTCCATCAAGCAAATGAATTCTTTAAAAAAACTTTTAAGAATTTTGGTAACAAAATACAAAATAAATCTTAAGAATATCTTAGGACATTCAGATATTGCTCCAAATCGTAAAAAAGATCCAGGCGAAAAATTTCCTTGGAAAGAATTGGCAAAACTTAAAATTGCGTATTGGCATAAACTTGATCAAAAAAAACTTGAAAAGTACAGATTTAAAAGAATTAAATCATCAGATAAAAATAAATTTTTTATTAATCTTCATAAAATCGGTTATGTAAAAGTTCAATCAAGAGGCCCCGTAAGTAAAAAAAAATTTTTAGTCAAAGCTTTCCAGCGAAGATTTCGACAGAGTCTAGTAAATGGAATTTGTGACCAAGAATGCTTAATTTTGAGTAAAAATTTGCTGAATTCCTAATTAATTATTGTTGAAAAAATTTGATTTAGTAATAAATTGATACTGCCAGATAAATGACTTATCGCTTTAATAACTTAAAGAGGAAAGTCCGGGCTCCGCAAGGATACAGTGCCAGGTAATACCTGGCAGGGGCAACCCTAGGGATAGTGCCACAGAAAATAAACCGCCATAACATGGCAAGGGTGAAAAGGTGTGGTAAGAGCACACCGGTTCTATTGGTAACAATGAACGCTGGAAAACCCCACTGGGAGCAAGACTAAGTAGAGGTGACATTGTTGAAAAACTAAAAGCCATCCTTGGCTAGTCACCTGGGTTAGTCGCTTGAGTTTGGAAGTGATTTCAAACCTAGAGAAATGATAGGTTTAAATGACAGAACCCGGCTTATAGTTTATCTGGCAAACTTTTCTTATTTTAATCCATTAACAATCTGTAAAATAAATTATTCGAATTTGCTTATTTAAACTATAAATTGTATGTATTGACACCTAGCTTAAAAACCCATATTATCCCATATATTCCCATATAAAGGGAATAAAGGAATTTATGGTTTATGTTTTTATCAACCTACGAAAACAAAATAGACAAAAAAGGAAGGGTGTCGGTGCCAGCAAGTTTTAGATCTTATTTGTCTAATTTAGGATACAATGGTGTTATTTGTTATCCATCATTTAACAATCAATCAATAGAGGCATGGCCCCAAGATAGAGTCGAAAAAATTTCGAACTCAATAGACAGTTTAAATCCATTTGAGGAAAAAAGAGATTTTTTTGCTACATCAATATTATCAGAAAGTATAAATTTACAATTTGATAGCGAAGGAAGAATTTCACTTACGCCAAAATTACTAAAACATGCAAAAATTAAAAATAGCATGGTGTTTGTTGGTCAAGGTAAGACTTTTCAGATATGGGAACCAACAATTTTTGAAAAATTTAAGGTCACCGCAAGAAAAAAAGCAAATTTAAATCGTGCAGGTCTTAAATGGGAGCATTAATTTAATAAATAACGGGGGATAACAAAATGACAATTAACTTTAAAACGCCTGAGATTAAAGAGTTGCAACCTAGACTTTTAGTAATGGGAGTTGGTGGCGCAGGTGGAAATGCAATAAATGAAATGATTGAAAATGGAATGCAAGGAGTAGAATTTATTGCTGTAAACACTGATGCACAAGATCTTAAACATAGTAAGGCGAAATCAAAAATTCAAATTGGTTTAAATTTAACTAAAGGTTTGGGTGCAGGTGCAAAAATTGATATAGGTCAAGCTGCAGCTGATGAATCTCTTAATGATATAATTAATATTTTACAAGGTGCAAACATGGTTTTTATAGCTGCTGGAATGGGTGGTGGAACAGGTACTGGTGCAGCACACGTAATTGCAAGAGCAGCAAAAGAATTGAATATTTTAACTGTTGGAGTTGTGACATTACCTTTTTTGTATGAAGGCCCATCAAGAATGAGAAGAGCTCAGATTGGTCTTGAGGAGTTAAGAAAACATGTGGATACTATTATTGTAATTCCTAATCAGAATTTATTTAAAATAGCGAATGAACAAACAACTTTTGAAGAGTCATTTAACTTATCAAATAATGTTTTAATGCATGGTGTGCAAAGTGTTACTGATTTAATGGTAAGACCAGGAATAATTAATTTAGATTTTGCTGATGTTGAAACAGTTATGGCTTCAATGGGTAAAGCCATGATGGGAACAGGTGAAGCTGAAGGTGAGGGAAGATCTATGAAAGCTACAGAAATGGCAATTAGTAATCCTTTAATTGATGATTATACTTTAAAAGGTGCAAAAGGATTATTGGTAAATATTACTGGTGGTAAAGATCTAAAGTTATTTGAAGTTGATGAAGTAGTTAACAAAATAAGATCAGAGGTAGAGGCTGATGCAGAGGTTATTATAGGTGCAATAACTGACCCATCTCTTGAAGGTAAAATTAGAGTATCAATTGTTGCAACAGCTTTAGACGGGTACCAACCTGAGACAAAATCAGTAATTAATATGGTACATAGGATCCAAAATAGAAATACCGGATACTCTGATTTTTCTAATTTAGGATCTAATAACTCTTTTAATTTTTCAACTAGCGCGCCAATCTCAAGTGGTGCTAATGCATTGAAACTAGAGAATGAAATATCAACAGAAAATGTTCGTGAAACTGTTGCGAATGATAATATTAATCAAATTAATGATCAATATCATGAGGAATTATTAAAAAATCAGCAAGTTGAAAGCTTAGTTGAAAATACTAATGAGGATGAGGAAAGTTCTTTCACTCAAGAAGCTGTTAGTGATCCAACTAATGCAGATGAGATAAAAAATGATCTTAAAGAGTTCGGAGTAGATAGTGATGCGCCAGATTTATTTAGCTCTGAAAATGAGACGCCTTCAACAGAAAATCTGTTGTCCCAAGAAAATGAAAATCAAGAGGACGATTTAGAGATACCAGCATTTTTAAGAAGACAAAAAAATTAATGCTCTTCGTAAAAATAAATGGAAGCCACCATAGTACAGGATAAAACAAAACATTATCCAGTACTGCTAAAAGAAATTATTAGCATTATTACCCCTCAATATGGTGGCACATTTATTGACTGTACCTTTGGTCAAGGTGGTTACACGCGAGAAATTCTTAAAAATAAAGATAACAAAGTAATTGGAATTGACAGAGACACTGAAAGTTTAATAATTGCAAAAAAAATTGAAAAAAAATTTCCAGACCGATTTATCTTTAAAAATTTAAATTTTAGTAAATTAGGAAATTTAAAACTCAAAAATGAAAATGTTAGAGGTGTATTATTTGATTTAGGTTATTCATTTACACAAATTAAGGATCTAAAAAAAGGTTTGTCTTTTAATTTTAGAGGATCGTTGGATATGAGGATGGGTTTAAATGAATTTTCAGCTAAAGAAGCAATAAATAAATTAGATGGAAAAAGTCTTATTAAAATTTTTAAATTTTTTGGTGAAGAAAGAGATTCAAAACTAATCGTTAAGAATATTCTTAAAGATAGATTGTTAAAAGAAATAGATACCCCTCATTTAGTAAAAATTATTGAAAAATCAAAAAAAGGAAATAATAAAAAAATTCACCCTGCAACTAAAGTTTTTCAGGCATTAAGAATTTTTGTTAACAGGGAAATAAGTGAGCTAATTTATGGAATGATACATGCAGCTAGAGTTTTAAAAAAGGATGGTCTTTTGGTTATTGTAACTTTTAATTCTTTAGAAGATAAAATTGTAAAATATTTCTTTAGAAGTCTCTCAGAACACAAAAGTATATCTAGATACCAACCTGATAAAATACACGAGGAAATCTTATTTAAATTACATCAAAAAAAGCCAATAGTGCCATCGACCCTAGAGCTTAAAGAAAACCCTCCCTCTAGGTCTGCAAAATTAAGATGCTTAATAAAAAAGGAAAATATTTACGATTTTAAAACTGACATTTTAGACAAATTTAAAGATTTAATTGAAATTGAAAATCTTGGACATAACTTATGAAAAAAATTCTAACTATTGGTTTAATTTTTTCACTTATTGTAATTACCTCTTTTATAAAAAATTCTACAAAGAAAATTGATGAAGAGTTGTTCAGTTTAAAAGAGAATATATCAGATTTAAATTCAGAATTAGAAAATGTAAAACTTGAATTTGATTATTTAAGCTCTCCAGAAAAACTGATTAGTTATCAAAATCTTTATTTTGAAAATAAATTAACCCAAAAGGGTATAAATGAAATTGGAATTATTGACTTCACGAGAGAAAAAATTCTTACAAACGATGTCAAAATTATAGATAGCGAAAAATAATATTATGAAGTTTATTCTCCAAGAAAACAAAGAAGAATTTGAATTTAAAAGTGACAAAAAAAACTTTGATATAAAGTTTAATAGAGTTGCATTTATTTTTTTTATTTTTTTTCTAATTTCTTTGATTTATTGTATTCATCTTACTCATCTGGGATCAAGAGATTTAAATTCCAATATTTCAAAGAATTATGGCTCTTTTAAAAAAATTCAGAGAGCAAATATCTTAGATCGAAACAATCATTTTTTAGCAAAAACTGTTAATTCTATTGATATTGGAATAAATCCAGTTGAAGCGATAGATAAAAAAAAATTGCTACTTAATCTAAAATACATTTTTCCTGATAAAGATTTTGAATTAATTAATTCAAAACTTTCAAAAAATAAATTTTTTTGGTTTGAAAAAAAAATTTCAGAGGAGAATTATGAGAAAATTATGATGTTGGGTGATAAATCAATAAAACCACATGAAAATCTTATAAGAGTTTATCCACAAAAAAATTTATTTAGTCATATAATAGGACAAATAGATGATGATAACTTGGGGATTTCTGGGTTAGAGAAATCATTAGATGTAGATTTAAAAAAAAACGATAAATCTATTCAACTTACTGTCGATAAAGATATTCAGTTCCTGATAAGAGAAGAGTTAATAAGGTTTAATAAAATATTTAAAACTAAAGGTAGTGCCTCAATTTTAATGGATATTAATAATGGTGAGATATTATCTATTATTTCGCTGCCTGATTTTGACCCTAATCAAAGAGAAAATATTACAGATGTGAATTATATTAATAGAGCAACTAAAGGTGTTTATGAATTAGGTTCTGTTTTTAAAACTTTTACCTTGGCAGCAGCCTTAAATGAAAAGATAATAGAGCCAAATACTGAATTTAAAAATTTAGAAAAAAATATTACTTGTGGAAAAAATAGAATAAGTGAATATGACAAAAAAATTCCCTCCAACTTAACTGCTGAAGAAATATTAATCCGCTCAGGCAACATAGGTTCGGTAAGAATCGGCCAAGCAATTGGGATTGAAAAATATAAAAAATTTTTAAATGATCTTGACTTAATTAACTCAATACAATTTGACATAGAGGAAATGGGTAAACCAATACCCTTTAATTGGGGAAAGTGTAAGCTTGCAACAACTTCATATGGACATGGAATAACTACTACAATTTTACAATTAACTAGCGCTTACTCTACTATTGCTAACGGTGGTTTTAGGATCAATCCAACTCTTATAAAAAAAGAAAAATATGTTAAAGGAGAAAGAATTTTAGAGGAAAATGTTTCATCAAATCTTGTTTCAATATTAAGAAAAATTGTAACTACAAAAGAAGGTACAGCAACTCTAGCTAATGTAGAAGGTTATGAGGTTGCAGGGAAAACTGGTACCGCAGAAAAAATTTTAGAGGGTGGATATTCCCGAAAAAAAATTAATACTTTTGCTTCAGTATTTCCAGCCTCAAATCCCAAGTATAGCTTAGTTGTGATGTTGGATGAGCCTAAAACAAATAGTGAGTACATTTATAATTATAGAGATGGATCAGGAATAAAATACAAAGGAACTCCTTTTAATACTGCGGGTTGGACTTCAGTTGAAGTTGTTGGTCAAATTATAGAAAAGATTGGGCCTATTTTAGCCACAAAATACGCTCAAATTAATTAACAATGTTATTAGGCAATTATTTTACCAATATAGATAATAGTAAAAAAAAAATTTTTTTCTCAGGGATTTCATTCAATTCAAAAGATATTAAAAAAGATAATATTTTTTTTGCTATAAAAGGGAATAATTTTGATGGAAATAAATTCATTTCTATTGCAATAAAAAAAGGCTCTAAAATTATTATAAGCGAGAAAAGAATTAAAAATCCTCAAAAGGATATTTTATTCATTCATACTAAAAATATAAGAAAACTTTTAGCAGAAATCGCTTTTAAAATTTATAAGAATAAACCAAATAATTTAATTGCTGTAACTGGAACAAATGGTAAATCATCTGTTTCAGATTTTTATTTTCAATTGTTAAAACTTAATAAAATAAAAGTCGCCTCAATCGGAACATTAGGTGTAAAATCCAAAAATATAAGACGAAATTTACAAAATACTACGATAGACCCAATTCGAATGGGACAAATATTATCTAAATTAAAATCTCAAAAAATTAATAATGTAATTATGGAGGCATCTAGCCATGGTCTAACTCAACATAGGTTGGATGGTCTAAAGTTTTCATCTGGTATTTTCACAAATTTATCTCAAGATCACCTAGATTATCATAAAAATTTTAAAGAATATTTTAAAGCAAAACTGTACCTTTTTGAAAATTTGATAGGAAAGAAAGGAAATGTAATAACAGATGAAACATTACCAGAATTTAAAAGAATAAAAAAAATCGCAATTTCTAGAAAATTGAAATTGCAGGTTTTAAATAATAGCAAAAATCAATTTCAAATTTTATCTCATAGTTATAGAGGTGAGAAACAAATATTAAAAATTAGATACTATAATTTAACAAGAGAAATAAATTTAAATCTTATTGGAAAAATACAATTAAAAAATATTTTAATGGCGATTATTGCAGCAAAAAATAGCAATATAAGTTTAATCAAGATTCTAAATGTTTTATCACAACTTAAGCCAATAGATGGAAGACTTGAAAAAATAGGTAAAATCAAAAATAGATCTAAAATAATACTTGATTATGCACACACACCAGATGCACTTAGAATATGTCTTTCAAACCTTAAAGAGCAATTTCCAAATAAAAAAATAATTTTACTCTTTGGTTGTGGTGGAAATAGAGATCAAAATAAAAGATTTAAAATGGGAAAGATTGCATGTGATTATTCTAACGAAATTTATTTAACAGATGATAATCCTAGATTTGAAGATCCAAAAAAAATAAGAGATGATATTAAAAAGGGTATTCAAGACACTTCGATAAAAGAAATTCCTGATAGAAAAAAAGCTATTTCTGAGGCCATAAAAAATTTAAATACAGGTGATATTTTGTTGGTTGCTGGAAAAGGTCATGAAAAAACTCAAGATTTTGGTAAAAAGAAAATCTATTTTTCAGACAAAAAAATTATTTTAGATTGTATTAAACTTAAGAATACAAACTTATCAAAAAACTTTAAGATAAATATTATTAAAGAATTATCAAAAATCAAAAATAAAATTCCTTTAGTAAAAGCAGATAAAGCAAGAATTAACTCCAAAGAGGTAAATAAGGATGATATCTTTTTTGCTATTAAAGGAAAAAAAAATGATGGAAATAAATATATTGGAGAGGCATTTAAAAATAAAGCATCATTAGTTGTAGTAAATAAAGTTCAAAATAAATTTAATAGCAAACGTCAGATAAAAGTAAGAAATACATTAAAATTTATGACTGAAATTTCTAAAATATTTAGACAAAATATCGATACAAATATTATAGCTATTACAGGAAGTTGTGGAAAAACTACTCTCAAAGAATTATTGGGCAATGTGTTAGGAAAGATTTCTAGTGTTAGTATTTCTCCAAAATCATATAACAATAAATTTGGAGTTCCATTAAGTTTACTTAATTTAAAACATAGTGATGAATTTGGAGTTTTAGAGGTTGGTATGGATAAAAAAGGGGAAATAGATAATTTAACAAACATTATAAAACCGAATGTTGGCTTGATAACTAACATAAATTATGCACATGCAAAAAATTTCAAAAATATAAAACAAATTGCTTTAGCTAAAGCAGAGATAATTAAAAATATATTACCCAATGGTTTTGTTGTCTTGAATGCTGATGATAGTTTTTTCAAATTACATAAAAAAATTGCTGAAAACAATAATATTAATGTGATTTCTTTTGGGATTAAAACTAAAAAAGCAAATGTTAAGTTGTTTAATATTAAAAAAGTTAAAAAGGCATTTAAAATTAAAGTTAAACTTAATGATAAGTTTAAATATTTTATAATTTCTAATAATTTTCAAAGTAATATTTATAATATTTTAAGCGCTTTAAGTGTAATAAGTATTTACAAAGATGTGCTTAAACTTAATGAAAAAATTTTCTTAGATTTTAGAAGTCCAGCAGGAAGAGGAGATCATTCTACAATAAAGATAGGTAACAAAAAAATAAACTTAATTGATGAAAGTTATAATTCTAATCCTCTATCTTTAAGATCAGCCTTAAAAAATTATGACAATATAGATACAAAAAAATATCGTAAATATCTTTTGCTTGGAGATATGATGGAACTTGGTTCACATTCAAAAAAACTTCACCAATCAATAGTTCCTTTAATAAACGAGACAAATATTGATAAAGTATTTGTTATGGGAAAAATGGTAAGAGAAATATTCGATAATATTGTGAAAGTAAAAAGAGGAAGAATTTTAGAAAATAAATCAGGAATTTTTGAATTAATTAAGAAAGATTTCAATAATAATGATTATTTAATGATTAAAGCCTCAAATGCGACAGGTTTCAACAGTATAGTAAATAACTTAAAGGGTTTAAATTAAATGCTTTATCAATTTTTACTAAATTTTGTTGATAGTTTTAGTTTTTTAAATGTATTTAAATATCTAACATTTAGGACTGGTTTATCTTTTTTTACTTCATTAATTATTGTTTTAATTATTGGAGGAACTTTTATAAAATTCTTTTCAAAACAAAAAATTTTAAATCCTATCCGTAATGATGGTCCAGAAGATCATATAGTTAAGAAAATAGGAACTCCGACTATGGGTGGAGTAATTATTTTGATTGGTTTGTTAATATCAGTACTATTCTGGGCTGATTTATCGAATTTAAATGTTTTATTTTGTTTATATATCGCAATTTCTTTTGGTTTGCTTGGGGCATTCGATGATTACAAAAAAATAAAGTACAGTAATTCTTCAGGTATCTCATTAAAGTTAAAATTAACCTTTCAAATAATACTAGCAATAATTGGTGTTAGTTTTTATGTTTACTTTAATGACTATCAAGATTTAACTAATCTATACTTTCCTTTTTTTAAAAACCTCATCATTAATCTCGGATGGTTTTTTATACCATTTTCAATATTTGTAATTATTGGTTCATCAAATGCTGTAAATCTCACTGATGGATTAGATGGGTTAGCAACAGTGCCTGTTATACTCGTTGCAGCTTGTTTTGCATTTATAAGTTATGTTACAGGAAACATTGTATTCTCAACTTATTTACAAATTCCTTACATAGAGGGAACTGGGGAAGTTTCAATTTTTTGTGGAGCAATCATTGGCTCCTGCTTAGGCTTTTTATGGTTCAACGCACCTCCAGCAAAAATTTTTATGGGAGATACTGGATCTTTGTCTTTGGGTGGCTCTCTAGGAGCAGTTGGTATAATAACAAAACATGAAATAGTTCTAGCAATTACTGGAGGTTTATTTGTTCTTGAAGCAGTTTCAGTGATTGTGCAAGTAATATCATTTAAACTCACTGGTAAAAGAGTTTTTAAAATGGCACCAATCCATCATCATTTTGAGAAGAAAGGTTGGCCTGAATCAACAGTTGTAATTAGATTTTGGATAATTTCTATTATTCTAGCAATGATAGGACTTGCTACATTAAAACTAAGATAATGAGTGATAATTCACAAATTTTCTTTAATAAAAAAATTTTAATTTATGGATTAGGAAAAAGTGGACTTTCGTCATTCAATTTTTTAAGAAATAAAAATGATGTTTATTTATTTGATGATAACCCAAATCTTAAAATAAATAAGTCGATTAAAAAGAAAACTCTCAATTTTAAAAAAATATTAAAAACCAAATTTGATATAATTATATTAAGCCCAGGAATTGATATAAAAAAATGTAAGTTAAAAAATTTACTTAGAAAAAAAAATAAGAATATCTATACAGATCTAGATGTTTTTTACTCATTTTATAAAAATGTCTCATTAACAATAACTGGCACAAACGGAAAGTCCACCACATGCAAACTTCTATATGATATCTTAAAAGATCAAAAAAAAGACGTAAGATTAGCAGGGAATATTGGTGTTCCAATACTATCTATAAATAAGATCTCAAAAAAAACAATTTTCGTTATTGAGGCTTCATCCTACCAATTAGAATATAGTAAAATTTTTTCATCAAAATTTGCCGCTATCCTTAATATTGCGCCAGATCATTTGGAGAGACATGGTAATTTAAAAAAATATATAGAGGCAAAATTTAAAATTTTTAATAATCGAAAAAGAGGAGCGATTGGATTTGTAAATAAAAATGATCATTTAATTCAAAAAAGAATTAAAACAATAAAGCCTAAATTAAAACTGGTAAATGTAGATACAAAATTGAACAATCTAATTTTGAAAAAAATTAGAAACAAATATTTTTTATCAAGATCAAATCAAGCAAATCTCTCATTTGTTTTAGAAATGATAAAAAAATTTAATGTAAAACCAAATAAATTATTAGAAAGCGTAAATAAATTCAAAGGATTGAATTATAGGCAGAAAATTATTTATAACAAAAATAAATTAATCATCATTAATGATTCTAAATCAACAAGTTATTCTTCTTCAAAAGAATTACTAGAAATGTACAAGAATATTCATTGGTTAATTGGTGGTATTCCAAAAAAAGATGACAAAATATCGTTATCAAAAAAATATTTTAGAAATATTAAGATTTATGTCTTTGGTAAAAACTTTAAAAAATTTTCAAAAGATTTTAAGAAAAATGCGGATCTTAAAAGTTTTAAAAATTTAAATCTTGCAGTATCAGCAATTTTTAAGAATATTCATAAAAAGAAACACTCAAATAATACAATCTTATTTAGTCCAGCCTCTGCATCATTTGATAGTTTTAAAAATTTTGAGGAAAGAGGATCATATTTTAATAAGTTGATAAAAAGATATATTAATGAAAGAAAAATTATTTAGTTATATTTCTTTTTATCAATGGTGGAAAAGTATTGATAAACCTATTCTATCATTGATCTTAATTTTATTTTTGACGGGTTTATTCTTTTCATTAGTATCAACTTCCCTAATTGCATCTGATAAATTAGATACCAATACTTATTTCTTTTTTTTTAAACATACAGTTTTTGTTTTTTTTGGCTTTTTTTTAATTTTTATTTTATCTTTTATACCTGAAAAAGAAATTTACAGAATTTCACTAATATTTTTCTGTTTATCATTAGTTTTGTTGTTCCTGGTTCCTATAATTGGAGTAGAGATTAAGGGTTCCAAGAGATGGATTGATTTGTTGGTATTGCCAAGAATACAACCTATTGAGTTTGTAAAGCCTTTTTTAATAGTGATAATGAGTATGATAATTTGCTCTCAAAAATATACTAATTTTAATTTGAAATACTTCTTATCTTTTTTGTTAACTATATTGATATCGAGTCTTTTGATACTTCAACCAGATATTGGTCAAACTCTTTTAATTGGTTTTAGTTGGTTAGTTTTGATTTTTATTTCTGGTATTAGTATATTTTTTTTGAGCTTAGTTTTTTTTATCTCTCTAGCCACGATAGCATCTATCATTAGTTACTTTCCACAATTTAAATACATAAAAGATAGATTATTTTCTTTTTTTAATCCTGAAATGGGTACTCATAACTTTCAATCAGATAAAG
Organism: uncultured Pelagibacteraceae bacterium; assembly: GCA_902537665.1. Taxonomy (GTDB): domain Bacteria; phylum Pseudomonadota; class Alphaproteobacteria; order Pelagibacterales; family Pelagibacteraceae; genus Pelagibacter. The sequence continues at coordinate 56,314 of CACBCE010000007.1, read as the reverse complement.
CATTAGATGCTATAATAAGTGGAGGTTTTTTTGGAAAAGGCATTGGAGAGGGTACATTAAAAAACAGAGTCCCTGAAGCTCATACAGATTACATTATTTCAGTAATTTCGGAAGAGTTTGGAGTAATCTTCATAATGTTAATTTTATTAACCTACCTAGTATTAATATTTTCAGTTCTGAAAAAAGTTTACAAAGAAAATGACAAAAAGATCAAACTAATCCTAACTGGATCTATTAGCTTAATACTCATGCAAGCAATGATTCACATAGGAGTAAATATTAGATTATTCCCAACTACAGGAATGACTTTACCATTTTTAAGTTATGGGGGTTCATCGATTATAAGTATTTCTATAATGTCTGGTATAATTTTGAATTTAACAAAAAGAAAAGTAACAGAATGAAAAATATATTAATTTCAACAGGAGGATCAGGGGGACATGTGGTGCCAGCAAAAATTCTAAGTGAACATTTGCATTCAAATTTTAATGTTTTTATTTCTACTGACTCAAGAGGGCTGAAATATCTAGATGATGAAAAAAATGATATTATTTTGATAGATACTCCTAAATTAAATCTTAATATATTTTTTATATTTAAAATATTCCAAGTAATTTATTTGGTGATTAAAACAGTTTTATTATTAAAAAAAAATAAGATTAATGTCGTTTTTTCAACAGGAGGATATATGTCATTACCCGTTTGTTTTGGTGCAAAATTATTAGGAATAAAGATATACCTACTTGAACCCAATATTGTTTTAGGTAGAGCAAACAGACTCTTTTTAGGTTTTTGTAAAAAAATTTTTACTTATACAGAAAGCTTAAAAAACTTTCCTGAAAAACTTAAACATAAAATTCAAATAATAACTCCACTAGTTAAAAAAAATTTTTATGAGAAAAGAGAAATTAAAACAGAAAATGAAGCATTCTGTCTTTTGGTTGTTGGCGGTAGTCAAGGAGCAAAGATTTTTGACAATGTGGTAAAAAATGTAATCGTTAATTTGTCGAAAAAAAATAAAATTAAAATCATTCAACAAACTCATAAAAGTAATACTGATCAATTAAGAAGTATTTATGATGAGGCTAAAATTGAAAATACCATTTTTGATTTTGAGGAAAATTTGGTAGATTTGATAAATCAATCAGACCTATGTATTACGCGTGCTGGTGCATCTACCTTAGCAGAATTATCAATCATGAATAAACCGTTCCTAACAATCCCTTTAGTTTCAGCAAAAGATAATCATCAATTTGAAAACGCAAATTTTTATCAAAATTTAGGTTGCTGCTGGATTATGAATCAAAAAGACTTTAATGACGTTAATTTAGAAAAATTTTTAAATCATATAATTATGAATAAGTCCGAATATAATATAAAAAAAAATAACTTAGAAAAACATAATTCTCAAAACTCATGGAATAATATAAATCAAAAAATATTGGAAATTATAAATGAAAATTGAATTAGCTAAAAAAGAGATTATCCATTTTATAGGCATTGGTGGAATAGGTATGAGTGGTCTTGCATTAATTATGAAGGCAAAAGGTTTTCAAATTCAAGGTAGCGATATTAATAAGAACAAAAATATCGAAAAATTAAAAAAACAGGGTGTTAGAATTTTTATTGGTCAAAAAAAACAAAATATAAAAGATGTTACAATTGTAGTGACTTCCTCTGCGATAAAAAAAAGTAATCCAGAATTACTAGAAGCTAAAAGAAAAAAATTACCAGTAATTAAAAGAGGCAAGATGTTAGCAAATCTTGTTTCTTTAATGAAAAATATTGTCGTAGTTGGATCTCACGGCAAAACAACAACGACATCTTTAGTAAGTTCTATTTTTGAAAATACAAAGTTAGATCCTACAATAATCAATGGAGGCATAATAAATTCGATAAAGAGCACTGCAAAATTAGGTAAGAGTGACTGGTCTATATTAGAGGCAGATGAGTCAGATGGAAGTTTTATTCATATTTCTCCAACATACTCAATTATTACAAACATAGATAGAGAACACATGGATTTTTATAAATCAATGAAGGATCTAAAAAATCATTTTCTACACTTTATAAAAAAAGTTCCATCATTTGGAAAAACTTTTATTTGTATTGATGATAAAATTAACAATGAATTAAGTAAAGATATTAAAAATAAAAATTTTTTTACATATGGAATCAAGTCTAATGCTAATTTTCTTGTCAAAAATATAATTCAAAACAAACTTTTCTCAAAATTTGATTTATCTATAAATTTACCAAATAAAAAAAGAACAATCTTAAAAAACTTTCAGATCCCATTATTAGGTATTCATAATATAAGAAACTCTACAGCAGCAATTGCAGTTGCTCTTACTGTAGGAATTCCAGTGTCTAATATTAAAAAAGGTCTGAAAAATTTTAAAGGTGTCCAGCGTAGATTTAATAAGATATTTACATTTAACGGAGTTGATTTTTATGATGATTATGCACATCATCCTACTGAGATAAAATCTGTTTTAGAGGGAGTAAAAAAAGTTTTTGACAAGTGTGAAAAAGTCTGTGTTTTTCAACCACATAGAATATCAAGATTAAAAGATTTAAGAAATGAATTTACTCACTGTTTCAGAGATGCAGACACAATTATATTATGTCCCATTTTTACAGCGGGAGAAAAAATTAAATTAGGTTTTCATTATAATGATTTTGCAAAAGAAATAATTAAAAATTCAAAAGTAAAACTATTTATGATTAAAAATAATATTGAATTAGCAAAATTTCTCAAACAAAATATTTATGGAAATAAAATCGTCATAGGAATGGGTGCTGGTACAATCTCAAATTGGATGAAAAAATTACCTGAATTAATGTAATGCAGATACATCAACTTAAAGATTTGTTAAAAGACTTTGATAAAAATGTAATTTACGATCAAGATTTAAAAAAAAAAAGTTGGTTTAATATTGGAGGAAAGTCCAAAGTTTTTTATAAGGCGGAAAATTTAAAAGATTTAGTTAAATTTCTCAAATTACTCGATAATAAGGAAAAAATCTTTATCATTGGTGCAGGATCAAACACCTTAATCTCAGATAATATTTTTGATGGAGTCGTAATAAAGCTTAGTAAAAATTTTAATAGAATATCCTTATTAAGAGAGGACGTAATAATTTCTGGAAGTGGGGTTTTAGATAATAGTTTATCTAGTTTTGCTGCTGAAAATAATTTAAGTGGATTTGAGTTTTTATCATGCATTCCAGGATCTATTGGCGGGGGAATTAAGATGAACGCTGGATGTTTTGGAAAGGAATTTAAAGATATTCTTCTTTCAATTCAAGCTATAGATCAAAAAGGGAATTTAATAACAATTCCATCAAAAGAAATAAATTTTGATTATAGAAAAAATGATTTATCTGACGATCTGATTTTTTTAAGTGCTTCTTTCAAAGGAGTTAAAAGTACTTTCAACAAAATAAATAGTGAAGTAATAAAAATGAAATCTGTAAAAGAAAAAAATCAACCAATGAGAATTAAAACTGGTGGAAGCACTTTTAAAAATCCAATAAATCAAACGAATAAAAAAGTTTGGGAGTTGATAAGAGAATCAGTTTCTATTGATACTAAGTTTGGTGATGCACATATCTCAGAAAAACATTCAAACTTTTTTGTAAATAAGGGTAATGCGACGTTCAATGATATGAAAAAATTAATTGATTTTGTTTCTAAAAAAGTTCTAGAAAAAACTGGTATAAAATTAGATAAAGAAATTAAAATATTAGAATAAATTGAAAAAAAAAATTTTGATAATCTCAGGTGGTATTTCTAAGGAAAGAGTTATCAGCTTGGAGACAGGAAGACAGGTTGCTAAAGAACTTAAAAAAAATAATTATAAAGTAAAAATATGTGAGCCAGACAAAGATTTAATATCTGTAACAAAAAGTTTCAAACCTCACTTCATTTTTAATGCTCTACATGGGCAGTTTGGAGAAGATGGATATATACAAACAATTCTTGAGACAATAGGTATACCTTATACCCATTCAGGTGTGATTGCCTCTGCTAAGGCAATGGATAAAGAAATTTCCAAAAAAATTTTTATTAAAAATAAAATTTTAACACCTAAATATTTCATTTTTACTTTTAATAAAACTAATAAAGAACTTATAAGTTTAGTGAAAAAAAAGTTGAACTTTCCTGTTGTAATTAAACCAATTAATGAAGGTTCTAGTGTAAATGTTTATATTTGTACCAAGAATAATTTATCGAGAAAGATAAAACTATTAAAAGATTATAAAAAAATATTGATAGAACAATTTATTCCTGGGAGAGAAATACAATCAGCTATAATTGGAAAGAAAAAGCTCGGAGCAATTGAACTTAAGCCAAAAAGAAAATTTTATGATTACCAAGCAAAATACAATTCTAATGCTAAGACAGAGCATATCATTCCAGTAGACCTGCCAAAGAAAAAATATAAAGCTCTTATGGACATTACTTTTAAAGCACATAATTTGATGGGATGTAGAGGTGTTTCCAGATCAGATTTTAAATATTTTAGAGGAAAATTTTATCTTTTAGAAATTAATACCCAACCTGGAATGACAAAACTATCTTTAGTTCCAGAGATATCAGCTTATATTGGAATTAATTTCTTAAATTTAATTAAATTAATTTTAAAAGATGCATCTATTAATAAGTAAAAAAATTGTAGTTTACTTTTTAATGTTTTGTTTTCTTGTATCAATAAATAATATTTCATTCATGAATGTTAGTTTTCCAAAAATTAGCGAGGTAGAGATAAATGGTTTAAACCCAGATGAAAGAAAAAAAATTGAAGATATTATTTATGATTCTAATTTTAAAAATATTTTTTATTTAGATAAAGAATATTTAAAAAGAAAGATCAATTCAATTAATATTATTGAACAATTTGAAATATTTAAAAATTATCCATCAACTTTAAAAATCTTTATAGAAAAAAACAGAAATACTTGCGCAAACAAAAAAAAATGGTTTTGATTATTTGATTGGATCAAATGGAAAGTTAATTGAAAACAAAGACTTTACATTAGAACTTCCTTTTATATTTGGTGATTTAAACATATTAGAGTTTCTCGAATTAAAAAGGAAAATTGATAGTTCACTTTTTGAGTTTAGTGAAATTTCAAACTTATATTTATATAAATCAAAAAGGTGGGACATTGAAACTCATGATGGAAATTTAATAAAACTTCCAAAAAATAACGTTAAGGAAATATTGAATATATATGTTCAAATGTATGAAGAAAAAAAAATTAACAAAAAAACAATTATTGACTTTCGTCAAAAAAATCAAATTATATTAAATGAGAAGTAGTTCAGTTAATAAAACTTTTATTTTTATTTGTTCAAACAAATTTATAATTATATCACTTAATGAAGCAAATAAGCTTAATTATAAAAAAGAAACTATTTTTAAAGATCAAAATAAAAAATTTGATTTGGATCTCTTTAGTGAATTTTTGAATGAAAATATTTTTAAAATTGAAAAAGAATTAGGTGAATTCATTAAGGTTATCCATCTAATAATTGATAATGAGGAAATTTTCTCAGTAAATCTTTCAATTAAAAATAAAATTAATGAGACTTCACTAAATACGAAAATAATTAATAATTTATTAATAGAAGCAAAGAGCTATTGTGATGAAACTTTAAAAAAAGCAAAAGTTATTCATATGAAAATTGATCAATTTCATGTTGATAATGAATACTATAAAGTTTTACCAGATAAAGTTAGCTGCAAGAGTTTATCTTTAGATCTAAGTTTTATATGTATACCTGTTGATATTTTGAGTAATTTTGAAAAAATCTTAAATAAGTTTCAGATAACTGCTTATAGAACGATTAGTTATCAGTACCTTAATAGCTTTTTTAAAATTAGTAGCGATAACTTAGAGCTAGCTGCACAAAAAATTCTTACTGGTTTTAATGAAAATGAAGTGATTTTAATGAAAAAAAAACCAAAGAATCCTGGTTTTTTTGAGAAATTTTTCAATTTTTTCAATTAATCTGTATTTTCTCGTAATATTTGTTGTTTTTAATTTAATGTGACTCAGGATTAATAGTAAGGCGTGTCTTTATTAAACCAAAAAACAATTAAAAATAAAGTTTCCTTCAGTGGGATAGGTCTTCACAGTGGTAAAATAGTTAAGATTTGTATTAAACCTTCTGAGCCAGATACTGGAATTGTTTTCAAAAGAGTCGATTTAAAAGAAAATAATCTTATTTATCCAAATTTCATGAACGTAAGTAGTACAGCTCTTTGTACAACTATAAGCAATAGTCATGGCGCAAAAGTTTCAACCATTGAACATTTGATGGGTGCATTATTTGGACTTGGAATTGATAATGCTTTAGTTGAAATTGATAATGAAGAAGTTCCAATTTTAGATGGATCAGCTAAGTTGTTTATAAATGAAATTTTATCAGTAGGTTTGGAATCCAGCAATAAGCCTATTAAGATTATAAAAATAAATAGAAAAGTGGAATTTAAAAATAGTGATAAGTTTATTTCAATTGAGCCTTCAAAGTTAAGTCTAGACATAGATTTTCAACTCAAATATCAAAATCAAATCATAGGCAACCAAAGAAATAAGATAAATGTTTATGAAGACAACCTTGAAGAAATTTTTAATTCAAGAACCTTTTGTTTATACGAAGATATTGAAGCAATAAAGAAAAATGGTCTAGCTAAAGGTGGAAGTTTAGAGAATGCAGTAGTTGTTAAAGGTGAAAATATTTTAAATCCAGATGGTCTAAGAAATACTAAAGAATTTGTAAATCATAAAATTTTAGATTGTATTGGTGATCTTTTTACCAGCGGATACAGAATGATAGCTAGTGTAAACTGTTCTCAAGGAGGACATTACATGACAAACAGCTTACTTAGAAAAGTATTTGAAAATAAAGATAATTTTTCAATTATAGAAATACAAGAGAGAACACTCCCACATACATTGATAAATAGAAGCTTATTGAGATCAATAGCTTAATAAAATATTCATCTTTGCAGTTTTTTTAGTATATATATTTAAAATGTCTAAAATTAAAATCATATTAATTTTTTTTACTTTTTTATTTTTTAATTCATGCGGAAAAGAAGTTGAAAAAATAAAACTAATCAAGGAAACTAGTCAAAGTGAAGAAGTTATTTCCGCTTATAAAAAGGGTATGAACTTTTTTGAATCTGGTGATTATTTTGCTGCAAGTAAAAAATTTTTAGAAGTTGAAATATTATTGCCACAATCTAAATGGGCACCAAAGTCAGTTTTAATGGCATCATACGCTTACTATCTACAAGGTTATTATTCATTGGCAATTGAAAATCTTAAAAGATATTTTAAAACCTATCCTAAAGATAAAAATTTGGCTTATGCTCATTATCTTTTAGCGATGTGTTATTATGAAACTATTGAGGGTGAAAAAAAAGATTTAGCTCCTTTGATTCTCTCAAAAAAAGAACTCATTTTTATCATCGAAAATTATCCTGATACTGATTATGCTTATGATGCGAAATACAAAATTGATTTAATTAATGATATATTAGCTGCCAAAGAAGTATATATTGGTAGACATTACTTTAGTAAGAAAAAATGGATACCTGCTCTAAATAGATTTAAAAATGTATTAAATAATTATGACACAACAGATCATGTAGAGGAGGCAATTCATAGATTAGTAGAAATTTATTACATATTAGGCATGGAGGAAGAGTCACTTAAATATGCTGCATTACTGGGTTACAATTATAATTCAGGTGAATGGTATAAAGAAACATATAGAATTTTTAATAAAGAATACAAAGTTTTCGTTCGAGACAAAAAGAAAGAAAAAAGTAAAATCTTAAGTACAATAAAAAGCCTTTTTTAAAAAATGATTGATGAGAAAATTAATCGAAAATATCTAAATAAAATAAAATTATTTCAAAAATACAACAAACATTACTATAATTTAAATCAACCTTTAGTTGATGATAGTGAGTTTGATAAACTAAAATTGGAGATAATTGATTTAGAGAAACAATATAAATTTTTAAACCACAAAGACTCTCCCTCTAATTCCGTAGGTTTCAAACCCTCTAAAATTTTTAAAAAAATAAAACATAAAACGGCAATGTTGTCCCTGAGCAATGCATTTAGTGAGGAAGATCTTATAAATTTTGAAAAAAAAATTTTGAATTTTCTCAATAATGAAACAGGATTAAATATTGAGTACAGCGCAGAGCCTAAGATTGATGGAATATCGGCATCTTTGTTGTTTAAAGATGGAAAATTTATAACTGGTTTATCAAGAGGTGATGGAAAAGAGGGAGAAGACATTACAGAAAACTTAAAAACAATTAAAGATATACCGCATGAAATCAAATCAAAAAGTTTTCCTAAAGAAATAGATATTAGAGGTGAGGTATTTATTCAAAACAGCGATTTTAAAAATTTAAGAAATAAATTCGCAAATCCTAGAAACGCAGCTTCTGGCTCGTTGAGACAAAAAGATTCTAAAGAAACACGAAAAATTCCATTAAAATTTATTGCATATACTTTTGGTTATGAAAAAGGTTTAGAAGTTTCTACTCAAGAAGATTATTTAAAAAAATTAAAAGAATGGGGTTTTAAAACAAATCCTTTAAACAAAACAATTGGAACAATAAAAGATTTAATGAAAAATTATAATGAAGTTGAAAAAAAAAGAGATCAAATAGATTTTGATATCGATGGAATCGTCTATAAAATTAATGATTTTGGATTACAAAAAAGATTAGGGAATGTTGCAAATGCTCCAAGGTGGGCTATTGCACATAAGTTTTCTGCCAACAGTAGTGTCTCGAAAATTGAAAATATTGAAATTCAAATTGGTAGGACTGGCGCCTTAACACCTGTAGCAAAAATAAAACCAGTAAAAATTGGAGGTGTTGTTGTTTCAAATGCAACTTTGCATAATGAAGAGGAGATAAATAGAAAGGATATAAGAATTGGAGATACAGTTTTAATTGAAAGAGCGGGAGATGTTATACCTCATGTAATTTCAGTTGATTTAAAATTGAGAAATAAAAATTCACAAAAATTTAATTTTCCGAAAAATTGTCCATCTTGTGGGTCAAAAACTGTTAAAGATTTTAATTTTACAACAAAAAAAGAAGACGCTGTAAGAAGATGTTCAAGTGAAGGATATGAATGTGAAAAAATGGCAATAGAAAAGATAAAACATTTTGTTTCTAAAGAAGCTTTCAATATTGATGGTTTTGGAAAAAAAATTGTTGAAAATTTTTGGAATTTAAATTTAATCAAATTTCCACAAGATATCTTTAAACTTGATTATGTAAAAATAGAAAGTCTAGAAGGATGGGGAAAGCAATCAGTTTCAAATTTAAAATATTCAATTAACCAAAAAAAAATAATTTCATTTGAAAAATTTATTTATGCATTAGGAATTAGACATATAGGTTTAGAAAATGCTAAAACTATAGCAAAAAATTTAAAATCATTAGGAAATTTTATCTCTTTATCCAAAAAAAATAATTTTGATAATTTAATCAATATTGATGGGATTGGTGAAACTCAAATTAGTTCAATAAAGAATTTCTTTAAAAATAGTTCAAATTTACACGTTTTACAAAACCTTGAAAAAATACTCACAGTAAAAAATGCTGAAAATCAAAAAACCAACGGCATATTAAATAATAAAACTTTTATGTTCACAGGTAAACTTTCAAACATGAGCCGTTCTGAAGCAAAATCTCTAATAGAACAAAATTCGGGGTCAATAGTTAGCAATGTAACAAAAAAACTTGATTATCTAATAGTCGGCGAAAAACCAACAAACAGAAAAATTAATATTGCAAGAGGTTTAAAAATAAAAATTTTAGACCAGTCCTCTTGGCTTAAAATGCTTAAATAAATCTAGCCAACCATTTTTTTTCATTTTTGTTGAGAAATGGCGATAATTTTGAATAAACCTCTAAATGATATTTAAAAAGATAACTTCTTTCCTTTTCATTTAAAAGTTTATAATTGATTAAATCTATTTCTATTGGTGCTAAAGTTAAATTTTTGAAAAATAACCGACCTTTAATTTTTTTTGCATAAATTAAATTCTCAATACGTATTCCAAATTTACCTCTTTTATAATATCCAGGTTCATTACTCAAAATCATTCCATTTTCAATTTTAATTGTATTGTTTTTTGAAATAGCTTGTGGACCTTCATGAACATTTAAAAAATAACCCACTCCGTGTCCAGTCCCATGGGTATAATCCATATTATTTTTTTTAAGAAATTTTCTTGCTTCAATATCAATCAATTTCCCAGTTTTTTTTATATTCAAATTTGTTTGAGCTACTGCGATGTGTCCTTTTAAAACATTTGTATAAATATTTTTGATATATTTTTTTTGATTTGAAAAACAAATTGTTCTTGTAACATCTGTGGTTCCAAATTTATATTGGCCTCCAGAGTCACATAATAAAATTTCACTTTTTTTTAAAGTTTTAGTATTATTATTTGTTGCTCTATAATGAACAATAGCTCCATTTTTTCCACTGCCTGCTATTGTTTTAAAACTTGGAAATAAATATTTCGAACTCATTTTTCTAAATTTTTCTAATTTATTTTGAGCATCAACCTCCGTGATATCTAATTTCTTTTTATTTTTTATCCAATAAATAAATTTTGTTAGTGCAACCCCATCGATGATGTGAGCATCTATCATATTTTTAATTTCAGTCTTATTTTTAATCGATTTTAAAAGGTAAATTGGATCTTCTTTTTTAACTACTCTAAATCTTTTTTTTAAAATTTCCTCAAAATACACAGAGCAAGTTTTTTCATCAATTAAAATACTTCCTTTATTTAAATTTTGAAATAAAGAGGAGATATTTTTTGGATCAATTATTTGATTTTTTTTTAATCTTTTTTCTTTGATAAGTTTTTTTGATTTATCTCTCTCAACAATTAGATATATATTTCTTTTTTTACTTATAACAAGATAACAGTTAGGTATTGGGCTAGTTGGGTTATCATATCCTCTAATATTTAATAACCATGCAATATTTTCTGGGGCAGTGATAAATAAATAATCAAATTTATTTTTCCTTAAATATGAGCAGACTTTAGAAATTTTTTGTAAGTGATTTTCACCAGTATTTTCTTTGTCTAAAGTGTAAAAAGGATCTTTTTTTTTACTTTTAAACTGATAAGTTTTATCAACTAAGTTTTTATTAATTAATTTTACTCTGCTATTCTTTAAAAAAAATCTTTTAATTTGTTTTGAAGTAAATAAAGTAGGATCAATTCCTAGATTTAGATTTTTGAATATATTTGTATTAATTATTTTTTCATAATCTATAATCTTAAAGTTCTTACCGCTTTCAATCTTTGCTTGAATTGTATATCTCCCATCAACAAATAAAAAACTTTTCTTTTTAAGAATTACAGCATATCCAGCTGACCCGGTAAAATTAGATATAATTTTAAGTCTATCTTTATTTGAATATTCTGAGAAAAATTCGTCATTTTTCGGGATAACATAACCATCAATATTATATCTAATAAATTGATTTCTTAATTTATCTATTCTTTTTTTAATCATTTAATTCTTTTTTGATATCTAATCCAACCTGGACTTCTCTTGGGATCATCATCTAATTCAATATCTTGATTGAACTCAAATTCATCAAATGTTTCTTTATTTTCGTCAAAATATGAATTTTTTTCCAAATTATTTTCTGGAAGCTCGTCAATAAATCTTGAAGCCATACTATCAATCCAATCTCCTTGATAAAATCTATTCATGGAGAAAGAAATAATTGCGTTTTTTTTTGCTCTCGTGATACCCACATAAGCCAATCTTCTTTCCTCCTCTAATCCATTATGTCCTTTTTCTTCAATTGATTTTTGATGAGGAAATAAACCTTCTTCCCACCCAGGTAAAAAAACTACGTCGAACTCTAAACCTTTAGCTGCATGCATTGTCATCATATTAATTTTTTCGCCTTCCCAATCTTGATCAATAGAAGTTGCAAGAGATACATGGTCTAAAAAACTTTCTAGATTATCAAATTCTTTCATTGCACTTAATAACTCTTTAATATTTTCTAACCGATTTTCATTTTCTAGATCTTTTTTGTTTTTTAACATGGAGGAGTATCCAGACTCATCTAAAAGTGTTTGCAGCAATTTGACATGATTAAATTTTTTAATTTTCAAATCATTTCTCCATTTTGAAATTAAATCTAAAAAAATACTTAAACCTATTTTTGCTTTAGGTTTTATTAGATTTTTTTCTATCATCTTTCTCGCAGAGTATTCCAAACTTATCTTATTTTTTTTCGAGTATTCATGAATAATTTTAATCGTACTATCACCAATTGATCTTTTAGGATTATTAACTATTCTTTCAAAAGCTAAATCATCTTTTTCTTGATAAATTAGTCTTAGGTACCCAATGCAGTCCTTAATTTCGGCTCTCTCATAAAATTTAATCCCTCCTAAAATTCGGTAGGGCATGCCTATTTTTAAAAATCTTTCCTCAAATTCTCTTGTTTGAAAAATCGCTCTCACTAAAATTGCAATATTATTTAACGAGTATTTTTTTTTTATTTTTTCCACTTCATCAGAAACTCCGATTGCTTCATCTTTTCCATTTTTAAAACAGTTTAATTTAATTAAATCACCATCTTCCATTGTTGATTTTAAAGTCTTTCCAACTCTATTTTGATTGTTAGATATTAAGGAAGAGGCTACAGATAAAATATTTTTCGAGGATCTATAATTTTGTTCCAGTCTTATTACTTTAGTATTTTGATAAATTTTATCAAACTCTAAAAAATTTTTTATTTCAGCACCTCTCCAACTATAAATTGATTGATCATCATCACCAACACAACATATATTTTTATTTTTTTCTGCCAATAAATTTAACCATCGACTTTGTATATAATTTGTATCCTGATACTCATCTACAAGTATATATTTAAAATTTTTAGAGTAGATTTTTCGAATGTCTTCATTTTTTTCTAAAATTTTAACTGAGTGTAAAATCAAATCACCAAAGTCACATGCATTTAATTCTATTAGCTTCTGTTGATAAATTTTATAAACTGGCAAAATTGTTTTTTCATAAATATCTTTTGGATTTATTTTAACTTCACTAGGATATAATCCTTTATTTTTCCATTTATCAATTATGGCAATAATATATCTTGGAGCAAGTTGTTTAATGTCGATGTTTTCTGCTTTACAAATATTTTTGATTAATCTGATTTGATCATCGGTATCAACAATAGTAAAATTTGAATTTAGATTAACTGCCGGTGCATGTTTTCTTAATAACTTTGCACAAATTGAGTGAAATGTACCAAGCCACGATAAACCAACCGCTGATGAACCAAGAATTTTGCTCACTCTATCTTGCATTTCTTTTGCAGCTTTATTTGTGAAAGTAACTGCAAGAATTTGATTTGGAAAAGCCTTATTGTTTTTAATTATATGAGCGATTCTGCTTGTTAAAACCTTAGTTTTTCCAGATCCAGCTCCAGCAACTATTAATAGCGGTCCATCCAGAAATAAAACAGCTTGTTTTTGAGCTTCATTTAAATTTTTTAAATAATCAGAGTTTACCATTTAAATATTTTAATTATAAGTTTGAACAATTTATGTTTAATTTAAATTATTACAAAAAAAAATTCCGAAAAACATTAATATCAATAAATAAAATTTTAGAAAGTTTTTTTATAGAATTAGGAAGATCAAAACACCAAAAAAACAAAAGTAAACCTTTAAGAAAAAAATTAATTAATCTGGAACATAAGTTTGAAAGTTTTTTTAATAAATTCAAAGAATTTAAGAAATACAATCAGAACAAGAAAAAGTTAAGTTTTTTTAAAAATAAGACAGTTTTATCAATAGCAATAATTTTTATAACATTTTTAAGCTATTTCTCTGTGCCTGTTTTTTACAATGAAGATGAAACTAAAAATTTTTTAAAAAATCAGATTAATAAAAGTTATGAAATAGAAATTAAATTTAATGAAAAAATTAAATACAGCTTACTCCCAAAACCATACTTCTATACTAAAAATTTAGACATTCTCTATGATGGTAAAATTATAGGCAGTTCTAATTATGCTAAATTTTATATTTCTTTTAATAATTTTTTTTCTTTTGAAAAATTAAATATCAAAGATGTAATATTTAAAAACACTGATTTTAATGTTAATGCTAATAATATAAATTTCTTCACAAAAACTTTAAAAAAGTCCGGAAAACAAGATAATTTTTTATTTAAGAAGTCAAAACTTTTTTATAAAGATCAAAACGATGAATTATTATTTTTGTCTAAAGTAGATAACTTAAAATTTTTTTACGACGATAAAAATGGTTTTCAAAAGGTAAAGACGTTATTTGAGATTTTTAATATTCCTTTTAAATTAGATGTTTCAAAAGATTTAACAAATCAAAATAAGATTATTAAATTAATATCCAAAAAAATTCGTTTAGATTTAGAGAGTTCAATTGAATATGATAATTCTGAAATAAGTGGTTTCTTAGATATTGACTTATTTAATAAAAGTAATTCGTTTGATTATGTTATTAAAAGTGAAAAATTAGATTTTGCATCAAAAGATAAGAATTTTAGTGGTGGCTTTAATTTTAAACCTTTTTATTTTTTTAGTAATTTAAGTTTTGACTATGTAAGCCACAGAAAGATATTTAAAAGCGAGTCTCTAATGCTTGAGATACTAGATTCAGAATTATTAAATAATCGTAATCTTAGTGCTAATATTAACATTAGCGTTAATAAAATTGATAAGTTTGAATATTTGACTGATTTCATTTTAGAAATTCAACTTGATAATGGTAAAATTTTTATGACTAATTTTGATGTTGAATGGAACCAAGCTGTCTCAATTAAATCTAATGATATTGAGTTTACAAATGATGAAAACGGAAAAAAGTTAATTGGTGAAATCTTGTTTGATTTTAAAGATGTAGAAAAATTTTTTAGATATTTTCAGATTAAAAGAAATTACAGAAATGTCTTTGATGAAATAAATGCTGATTTTGTCTATGATTTTACTGAGGAAAAATTAATTTTGAATAATATTAAAATTGACAATAAGTCAAATCAAATTCTTGAGAGCTTTTTAGAGGAATACAACAATAAAAATAAAAATTTGTTTAACAAGGTTACCTTAAGAAACTTTGTGAAAGATTTTTTCCTAACTTATGCAGGATAAATCATTTTTTTTGGATTTACTATTCTGTCATAACTTTTTTCGTTAATTAATTTTAATTTTAAAGCCTCGTGTTTTAGGGTTGTTTTGTTTTTCAACGCTAGTTTTGCAATTTTTGCAGAATTATCATAGCCAATATGTGGGGCTAACGCAGTTACTAACATTAAAGAATTATCCAAGTATTCTTTTATCTTTAGTTTATCTGCTTTAAGTCCTTTTATACAATAAAGTGAAAAGTTTTTTATACTATCGGCTAATAAATTTATTGATTGTAAAATATTATGAGCGATTAAGGGTTTAAATACGTTTAGCTCAAAATGTCCATGCGAACCTGCCATTGTTATTCCATTGTGATTACCAATCACTTTGACACAAACCATTGTTACAGCCTCTGACTGTGTTGGATTGACTTTTCCTGGCATAATTGATGATCCAGGTTCATTAGCAGGCAAAATAAGTTCACCGTAACCGGCTCTTGGGCCAGAGCCTAAAAATCTAATGTCATTTGCAATTTTCATCAGACTTACTGCAGTAGTATTTAAAGTACCAGAAAAATTAACAATTTCATCATGTGCTGCAAGTGCTGCAAATTTATTTCTTGTAGGTTTGAATGGCAACTTAGTTATTTTCTTTATCTCATTGATTATTTTTTTATCAAAATTTTTTTTACTATTTATTCCAGTACCAACAGCTGTACCACCTTGAGCAAGAGAATAAATTTCATTTAAAGCATTATTAATTCTATTAATACAATCTTCAATTTGGGACTGATATCCAGAAAATTCTTGACCTAAAGAAAGCGGGGTTGCATCTTGAAGATGAGTTCTTCCAACTTTGATAATATTCTTAAATTTTGATATTTTTTTTTTAAGTTCTTTGTTAAGCAAAATTAAAGATGGTAGTAACTTATTTTTTGTCTCTATTGCTATGGCAATATGCATTGCTGTTGGAAAAACATCATTAGTTGACTGAGATTTATTAACATGGTCGTTGGGGTGCACAGGTTTTTTCGAGCCCTTTTTACCGCCTAACTTTTCTATGGCTCTATTAGCTATGACTTCATTGACGTTCATGTTAGTTTGTGTACCAGAACCAGTTTGCCAAACTTTGAGTGGAAAGTGTTCATCAAGTTTTCCAGCAATAATCTCATTACTTGCTAAAATTATTGCTTTAGAAATTTTGGGTGAAATTTGCTTTTCTTTTTGGTGAACTTTTGCGGCAGCTTTTTTAATTATTGCAATAGATTTTATTAGAATTGGTCTGACTAAAAAATCTCCTATATCAAAATATTTTTTTGATCTTTGCGTTGAGGCACCCCAATACTTATCATTAGGTACTTTTATTGATCCTATACTGTCAAATTCTTTACGAAATTTCATTGATAATACATGATAATGTATATATTAAAATTAAGTTAACTAACAGGAGCAAAATGACAAATTTTGAAAAAGTAGGTACTTTTATGAAAACTTTTGGCCAAGACGTTAAACAGAGTCCAGCATTCAGCACAGATAAGATCAATGAATTAAGAGTAAGTCTTATTAAAGAAGAACTTGATGAATTAATAGAGGCAATGAATAAAAAAGATTTAGTTGAAGTAGCTGATGCATTAACGGATATTCTTTACGTAACATATGGCGCAGGACACGCATTTGGTATAAATCTTGATGAATGCTTTCAAGAAGTTCAAAATTCAAATATGAGCAAATTAGACAGTAATGGCAAACCTATTTATAATGATAAAGGTAAAGTAATGAAAGGTCCTAATTATTTTAAACCAGATTTAAGTAAATTTATAAAATAGTTAGAGGGGGTGTTCTGTTATCAGATTACCTGTAATTTTTTTAAAAAATAACCATCATCAAATATTAAGTAAAATCAAAATGATTTATTTAAATATTCAACTTTGTTTGTTACGAGGTTTAATACCTGCGTATTTAAAATTTCATCATTTTCTCTAAAATCAAACTTACCATTTTTATCTTTGGCTTCTCTTATCTTACAATTTGTAAAAATTTCTAAATTTTCTAAATTTGAGATTTTAATTGGAATTTTTTCTATATAGTCATTGGATATGAAAAATGCATTTGTATTTTTGTTATTAGAACCAATAAATGTATATTGTTTTTCTTTCATTAAGTTTACTAAAGCTTTTAAAGAGACCCCATAGCATAAATTTGAATAATGATATTTTGTTCTATTAAAATTTTTAATATAAGGTACTGTAACTTCAGCATTTGGACCAAAAAAAGGGTTGTATTCTGCTATAAAAATTTTTGATATTTTTTTTGGTAATTCTTTTATTATCCAGTAATCAATACCATCCACATCAATAGAAAATAAATCTAAATTATTTTCAAAATTATTTAATTTTAAAATTTCTAAAATATTTTCTTTATCAGCATAATCATTATGTATTTTTAACTTATTTGATGATAAGCTAATATGCTTCTGTATCTGATTTTTAAGATTTTTATATGGATCTATTATTAGACCCTCACAATTCATTGTCTGATATATATATCTAGTGTTCGACTCGCTGTAATCCTCTGTTCCAATTTCTACAAATTTAATTTCTTTTAAATTTAATTTTTTAATTAGATATTGGATAATTCCATCTTCTCCATGTTGTGAAAAAACTTTATAATTTATGGTTTCTAAATTTTTTATTTTATCAAGGTTTAATTCTAAGTTAAGAAAGAATGCTTGAGCAATTTGAATTTTGACTTGATCTAATTTCCTTTGGTTTTTAATAAAAATATGTCCTATTTTTTTTTTTACGTAATTAATCATAATTTTTAAGGGGCGTTCTGTTGCCAGGTGCCCCGAACCCCGTTTACCTAATTAATAAAATTAATTAAGCAGCAAGTGCGTAACTTTCGTTAGCAATTATAAATTAGCCCTTTACGGAGGAACAATTCCGAACGAAAGAATAGCCTTTAGACATCCGTCGAATCTAGTTCACCCCCATAAGTTGAAAATGGTGGAGGTGGTGGGTACTGCCCCCACGTCCGCAATGGTTATTACGAAATTCGTTTATCGTCATAGTTGGAAAACCAACAAAAATAATATAGATGAAAAAGAGGCATAATCAATAATTTTGATTAAATTATAATTATATGACTAAAAACTTTGATAAATTTATAGGTAGAATATCTAATGACAATGTTAAAAAGATTTGGAGTAGTGTTCCTGGTGTAAAAAAGAAATTTTTTGATTTTTTTTATGAACAAATTCTAAATTATGACAAACCACAAATTTTAGAATTTGGTGTTAGAGATGGAACATCAACAGCTCTTTTTTTAGATATTTGTAATGAAAAAAATGGAAATTTATTTTCTGTAGATAATAAAGATTACTCTTTTCAATTTAAAGACAAAAAATGGAAGTTTATTCTAAGTAAAGATACTGATTTTGATATTGTAAATAAAGAAATTCCTGCTCAACTTGATGTGATTTTTTTAGACACAATTCATGAAGCTATACATGTTTCAAATATATTCTATCATTACTACAATAAACTTAAAGTAAACGGATTATTTATAATAGATGATACAAGTTGGCTTTTGTACACAAAGAATAATAGTGAAGATCATTTCTATAAAGAAATAAATAATTATGAAACTTTTAAAAAAGTTTTAGAAATTTACAACAATAACAGAGATAAATTTGATATTCACGCCAACTTTTGTGACACAGGGGCTATTAAAATTATTAAAAGAACTCAAGACAATTTAAGTGAATCTGCGAGAATATTCTCAAGAGAAAATACCATTAAAAATTACATAAGAAAATTGTTTATAAAGTCCTAAAAATACTAGTTTTATGATTTGAAAAGTTTAATACTTTAATTTAACAAATTTAGACACTAATGAAACTTACAAAAGAACAGATACAAGAGATAAAAAGCCAACAATTACAGAGTAATTCTACAAAAAGAGTTACGGTACCTGAATTAGAAAAAATTCTTTATGAGGCAGTGCCAGCACTCGATCATGGTTTTGTTAGAGTTGTAGATTATATGGGAGATGATACTTCAATAGTTCAATCTGCAAGAGTTTCATATGGAAAAGGTACAAAACAAGTTTCAACAGACTCAGGGTTAATAAAATATTTAATGCGTCATTGGCATAGTACGCCCTTTGAAATGTGTGAAATAAAATACCATGTAAAACTGCCAATCTTTATAGCTAGACAATGGATCAGACACAGAACAGCAAATGTTAATGAATATTCTGCTAGATATTCAATTTTAGATAAGGAATTTTATTTACCCACAAGTGAAAATCTTGCAGCTCAATCAAAAAGTAATAGACAAGGAAGAGGAGAGGTTTTGGAGGGTAACCAAGCAAAACAGGTTTTAGAGTTATTAAGAAAAGATGCTGAAAGAACTTACGCAAATTATGAGACAATGCTAAATGAAAGGTATGACGGATCTACGATAAATGAAAATAATAAAGGTTTGGCTAGAGAACTCGCAAGAATGAATTTAACATTAAATACTTATACCCAATGGTATTGGAAAACAGATTTATTAAATCTAATGAATTTTTTAAGATTAAGAGCGGATCATCACGCACAATATGAGATTAGAGTTTATGCAGATATCATGCTAGACACATTAAAAAGATGGGTTCCAATAACATATGATGCTTTTATGGATTATAGAGTTGGCGGCACAGAAGTTTCTGCTAAAGGAAAAATTATTATTCAAAAACTTATAAAGGGCGAAAATATTTCCATGGAAGATTCTGGTTTATCTAAAAGAGAATGGAATGAACTAATGGAAGCCTTTGATCTTAAAGATAAATTGATTTAATTTTGTTTGCAAAATTTATATAAATTTTTGATATTTGGTTATTAGCATCTTCTTCAACAATTGGTTTACCTTTATCACCTGATGTGCCAACTTTTGGATCAATTGGAATTTCTCCCAAAAATTCTTTATTAAACTCTTTAGCAGTATTTTTAACCCCACCTTCACCAAAAATATTATATTTTTTATTATCATCTCCAATAAAATAACTCATATTATCAACTAATCCCAAAATTTTTACTCCAAGTTTATCAAACATCTTAATTCCTCTTTTTACATCTATAAGAGCAACCTCTTGCGGTGTTGAAACTATAATTGCACCATCCATCTTAATCTCTTGGGAAAAAGTAAGTTGGGTATCCCCAGTTCCAGGAGGCATATCAACAATTATAAAATCCAAATCTTTCCAATTAACTTTTTGCGTAAAGGTCCTAATCGCACTGGTTACCATTGGTCCTCGCCAAATCATTGGTGTTTGTTGATCAGTCAAAAAACCAATAGACATGCACTGAATATCGTACTTGTTTATAGGTTCTAATTTTTGTCCATCACTTTTTGGTTTTTCGTCAATCCCCAACATTTTTGGAATAGATGGACCATAAATATCAGCGTCCAATAAACCAACTTTGCATCCAACTTTTTTCAAAGCCAAAGCCAAGTTTGTTGCAAAAGTAGATTTTCCAACACCTCCTTTTGCACTAGAAATAGCAATTGTAAACTTTGTACCTTTAATTGGATTTTTCTCAGGCAATTTTCTACTCATTTTGGCTCTCATTGCGTCACTTAATTCTGGTTTTTCCTTTGGCATATTTGGATCTTAACTTGTTTTTCCATATAAAGACATTATATAGATTGCCATATGTCAGATAAATTTAGACAAAGCGGTGGAAGTCCTTGGGGTTCACCTCCAGGAGGAAGCGGTGGCGGAAGTGGCAATGGCTCAGGTCGAGGTCCAACCCCCCCAGATGTAGATAAAATCATTAGAGAGTTTCAAGAAAAAATAAAGAAATTTCTACCTGGTGGAAGTTCTTCAGGTGGTAAACAAGCTGTTTTAGTTTTAATTATTTTGGGTTTCGTTTGGCTAGCAAGTGGACTTTATAGAGTATTACCAGATGAACAAGGAGTAGTTCTAAGATTTGGTAAATTTGTGAAAACAACTCAGCCAGGATTAAATTATCATATTCCTTTTCCAGTGGAAACTGTACTTACTCCAAAAGTTACGAAAGTTAATAGAATTGATATTGGTTTTAGATCGGAGAGAGATAGTGGGTTTACATCTCAAGGCGGTGTAGCTGATGTTCCTCAAGAAAGTTTGATGCTAACAGGGGATGAAAATATTGTTAATATCGATTTTTCAGTTTTTTGGGTTATCAAAGATGCTGGAAATTTTTTATTCAAAATTCAAGATCCTGAAGGAACAGTTAAAGCGGCGGCAGAGACTGCAATGAGAGAAGTAATTGCTAGGTCAGATATTCAACCAATTTTAACTGAGGGTAGATCGGTTATAGAAACAGATACACAACTTATTATTCAAAAGATTTTAGATGAATACACTAGTGGTATTCAAATTACACAAGTTCAAACACAAAAAGCGGATCCACCTGATCAAGTAATTGATGCATTTAGAGATGTACAGGCTGCAAGAGCTGATATGGAAAGATCAAAAAATGAAGCTGAAGCTTATGCTAATGATGTTATTCCAAGAGCACGTGGAGAAGCCGAAAAAATTTTACAAGCAGCTGAGGCGTATAAAAAAGAAGTCGTAGCAAAAGCTGAAGGTGAAGCCAGCAGGTTCTTAGCGATTTACAATGAATACAAAAATGCAAAATCTGTAACACAAGAAAGAATGTATTTAGAGACAATGGAAAAGGTTTTAGCTGATATTGATAAAGTAATTATAGAAAAAAATGCAGGTTCTGGTGTAGTGCCATATCTACCGTTACCTGAATTACAAAAAAAGAAGGTGACAAACTAATATGAAAGCTGGAAAAATTATTGCAGGAACTATTGTTGCTTTAGCTGTTGTTGCATTCTTTTCAATTTTTATTGTTAAAGAAGTTAATCAAGCAATTGTTCTTCAATTTGGTGATCCAAAAAGAATAATTTTAAAACCTGGATTAAATTTTAAAATTCCGTTTATCCAAAACGTTGTCTTTTTAGATAAAAGAATACTTAATTTAGATACACCACCAGAGGAAGTAATTGCCTCTGATCAAAAGAGATTAATAGTTGATGCATTTGCAAGATTTCAAATAGTTGATCCTCTTAAGTTTTATATCTCAGTTGGAAATGAGAGAGTGGCAAGATCAAGATTGGCTACAATTATTAATTCAAGAATTAGGAACGTCCTTGGACAACAGGAACTTCAAACTTTACTTTCAGAAGATAGAACTAAACAAATGGCTTTAATTCAAGAAGGTGTAAATAATGAGGCAGAAAATTTTGGAATAAAAATAGTTGATGTTAGAATTAAAAGAGCTGATCTTCCACAAGCTAACAGTGATGCAATTTTTAGAAGAATGCAGACCGAAAGGGAGAGAGAGGCGAAAGAATTCAGAGCAAGAGGTGCTGAAATGGCAGTAACAATTACATCGACTGCTGATAAAGAAGTTACTGTAATTCTAGCAGAGGCTCAAAAAAAATCAGAAATTATGAAAGGTGAAGGTGATGGTAAAAGAAATAATATTTTTGCTGCAGCATTTGGACAAGACCCAGAGTTCTTTGCATTTTATAGAGCAATGCAAGCTTATGAAAAAGCTTTAATTGGTGGAGAAACATCTCTAATTCTATCTCCAGACAGTGAATTCTTTAAATTTTTTGGAAATATAAAACAACAATCAGAGTAAACTTTAATGAAAGAATTGATCATTGCATTTGGTCTATTCTTTTTTATTGAGGGAATTTTGTATGCCTTATTTCCATCAAAAATGAAGAATATGTTAAAAAAGCTTGAGTTAATCAAAGATAGTCAATTACGCACTGGTGGATTAATTTTTGCTTTAATAGGATTTATAATTATTTATTACGCTAAAAGTTAAAATGATGAAAATAAAAACAATATTTCTCTCTCTATTATTAGTATTTAGTTTTTCATCTATATCAAATTCTCAAAATATTCCTAATTCGTTTGCAGATTTAGCTGAAAAATTAATGCCTTCAGTAGTAAATATTTCAACAACTCAAACAGTAGTGACAAGAAGCAATCCTTTCCCAAACTTTCAATTTCCACCAGGATCACCATTTGGTGATATGTTTAAAGAATTTGGAACACCTCAAGAAAGACAATCCTCAGCACTTGGCTCAGGATTTATTATTGATGAAAAAGGAATACTAGTCACAAATAATCATGTGATTGAAGGAGCAGAAGATATCGTAGTTCAGGTCAACGGAGAAAAAAAGTTTAAAGCAAAAGTTATTGGAGCAGACCCTCTTTCAGATATTGCAGTTTTAAAAATTGAGTCAAAAGAAAAATTTTTACCAGTGAGATTTGGTGACTCAGATAAAGCAAGAATAGGTGATTGGGTTATAGCTATTGGAAATCCGTTTGGGTTAGGTGGAACAGTTACCTCAGGAATAATTTCTGCAAGAAATCGATCAATTGGATTATCAAGATATGAAGATTATATTCAAACAGATGCATCTATTAACTCTGGAAATTCAGGTGGTCCTTTGTTTGATATGAATGGTGATGTGATTGGAATTAATACGGCAATTCTTGGAAGAAGTGGAAATGTTGGAATAGGTTTTTCCATACCATCGAATAGTGCAAAGATTGTAATTGATCAATTAATTGAATTTGGAGAAACAAAAAGAGGATGGCTTGGAGTTAGAATTCAAGATGTGACTAAAGAAATTGCAGAAGTTGAAAAATTAGATGAACCAAGAGGAGCTTTAGTAGCAAGTGTTGCACCTAATAGCCCATCTGAAAAAGCTGGAGTTAAAAGTGGAGATATTATTTTGGAATTCAATGGTGAGAAAATAAATCAAATGAAAGAACTCCCAATAATTGTTGCAAGAACTGAAGTTGGAAAAAAAGTAAAAGTCAAAATTTGGAGAAATAAAAAAGAAATTATCAAAACGATTACACTTGGGAGATTGGAGACTTCAGAAGATTTTAAAATTTCAGAAAAAAAGGAGGAATTACCAAAAGAAACTTTAATTGAAAACCTTAAAATAAAAGTAAGAAAACTCTCCGACCAAGATATTAAAACAAGAAATTTACCTAACCAAACAAATGGTTTAGTGATTACAAGTATTGAAAAAAATAGTCCTTTAACTGGCTCGATAGAAGTGAATAGCATTATTCTAGAAGCTCAGAAGAAAAAAATAAGAAATGTTGAGGATTTAAATCAAGCTCTAAAACAAGTTTTAAATAGTAATCAGAAGACAATTTTACTTGTGATCTATAATAGCCAAAATCAGAAAAGATATATAGGCGTTAAATTAGATTAGTTCATGGATTTAAAATCCAAAATTATTTTAATTTATGGACCTACTGCATCTGGTAAATCTAAATTTGCAATTAAACTAGCAAAAAAAATTTCAGGTCAGATTATAAACGCTGATAGTATGCAAGTTTATAAAGAGCTAAAGGTTTTAACAGCAAGACCTTTTAAAAAAGATTATCAAAATATCAAACATCATTTGTATGGATTTCAAAATGCTAAAAAAAATTTTTCTACAGGAGATTGGCTTAAATTGGCAAAACAAAAAATCTTGCAATGTAGAAAAATAAAAAAAACACCAATATTAGTAGGAGGCACCGGTCTTTATTTTAAAGCTTTGACAGAGGGCTTAGTAAATATTCCTAAAATTCCTATCAATTTTAGAAATAAAGTAAGAAATTTACATAAAAGGATAGGACAAAAAAAATTTTTTTTAAAGTTACAAGAGATAGATCCTATGATTAAAGATCAAATTAATTCTCTAGATGTGCAAAGATCTTTAAGAGCATATGAAATTAAATCATTTACAAAAAAATCTATGATTAGCTGGTTTAAAAACACAAAGTCAGATTACGATCACAATGATTTTTATAAAATTTGTATTGATTTTCCAAGGAAAGATTTATTAGACAGAATAAATAAGAGATCTGAAAATATGATTAAACTAGGTGCAATTTTAGAAGTTAAAAAATTTATCAAATTGAAAGTTCCAAAAAATAAAAGCCTTAGTAAAGCAATTGGAATAAGTGAGATTAAGCAATATCTTCAAAAAAAAATCCAAACAGAACAATTAATCGAGAAAATATCAATAAAGACTAGGCAATATGCCAAAAGACAGAGCACCTGGGCTCGAGGACATATGAAAGATTGGAATAAAGTTACTCCCGCAGGTTTGGAAAAGCTCTTAAAAAAAATTTAGATATTCTCTACTTAGTCTTGACCAATAAGCACAACTTCAGCTAGATTGCTTGAATGTCTAAATTATATACCGGTGCAGAAATTGTATTTAAATGTCTTGAAGATCAAGAGGTCGAGTATATTTTTGGTTATCCAGGTGGAGCAGTTTTACCAATCTACGATGAACTTAAAAATCATTCATCAATTAAACATATACTTGTTAGACATGAGCAAGGAGCAGGTCATGCAGCAGAAGGTTATGCAAGATCATCAGGCAAGCCTGGAGTAGTTTTAGTTACATCAGGGCCTGGTGCTACTAATGTTGTTACAGCATTGACTGATGCTTATATGGACTCAATACCTTTAGTTTGTATTTCTGGGCAAGTACCCACTCATTTAATAGGTACTGATGCTTTTCAAGAATGTGATACCACAGGAATCACGAGGCCTTGCACAAAACATAATTGGTTAGTTAAAGATATTAAAGAATTACCAAAAGTTATGCATGAAGCTTTTAAAGTAGCAACAACTGGTAGACCTGGACCTGTATTAATTGATATCCCTAAAGATATCCAATTTGCAAAAACTAAATATACAAAATTTAAAAAAGAAAAAAAATTAAACGGAAAAATACATAATAAATTTTCTGAAAATGAAATTAATCAATTAATTGATTTGATTTCAAAAGCAAAAAAACCAGTTGTTTACACTGGGGGTGGAGTAATAAATTCTGGGCCTCAGGCTAGTGAAACTTTAAAAGAGTTTGTTAGATTAATTGGTTTTCCAATCACATCAACTTTACAAGGGTTAGGGGCATTTCCAGGGGATGATAATCAATTTATCGGAATGCTAGGTATGCATGGAACTTATGAAGCTAATAATGCAATGCATGATTGTGATTTGTTAATTAACATTGGTGCAAGATTTGACGATAGAATAACTGGTAAGATAGACGAGTTTTCACCAAAATCAAAAAAAGTTCATATCGACATTGATCCATCGTCAATCAATAAAATTATAAAAGTAGATCTTGCAATAGTTGGAGATGTTAATGAAGTAATAAAGTCAGCTATTAAGAAAATAAATAAAAAACAAAATGGATTAAAAGATTCGAATAAACAAAGAATTTCAAAATGGTGGGAACAAATCCAAAAGTGGAGAACGAAAGACTCTTTGGGATTTATCAATAGTGATAAAGAGATCAAGCCTCAGCATGCTGTAAAAAGATTATATGAGCTAACAAAAAATCAAGATACATTTATCACAACTGAAGTTGGTCAGCATCAAATGTGGGCTGCTCAACACTATAAATTTAATAAACCTAATAGATGGATGACATCAGGTGGTCTTGGAACAATGGGATATGGACTTCCAGCTGCAGTAGGTGTTCAAATTGCTCATCCAGATAAATTGGTGATCGATATCGCAGGTGAAGCATCTGTATTAATGACAATTCAAGAAATGTCTACAGCAGTTCAGTACAATTTGCCTATAAAGATATTCATTTTGAATAATCAGTACATGGGAATGGTTAGACAATGGCAAGAACTTCTGCATGAAAAAAATTATTCGGAGAGTTATTCTGAGGCTTTACCTGATTTTGTTAAATTAGCTGAAGCTTATGGGTGCAAAGGTATCAAGGCTGATAATCCCGATGAATTAGATGATAAAATTAAAGAGATGATCGATTATGATGGTCCAGTAATATTTGATTGTCATGTAGATCCTAATGAAAATTGTTTTCCAATGATCCCATCTGGAAAACCTCATAATCAGATGATTTTAGGTCCAAGTGATAAAGAGGAAAATAAGATTACAGGTAAAGGGAAATCATTAGTTTAATGTCATCACCAAAATCAGCATATAGTATTCCCACTAAAAAAGGAAAATTAGATACTCATATATTTGTTGTTTGGGTTGATAATGAATCTGGTGTATTGGCAAGGGTGGTTGGATTATTTTCTGGTAGAGGATACAATATAGAGTCTTTAGCTGTTGCAGAAGTTGATGCCACAAAAAATATTTCAAGAATTACTATTGTAACAACAGGAACTCCACAAGTTATTGATCAAATCAAACTTCAACTGAAAAAATTAGTTCCAGTCCATAAAGTTGCTGATTTTAAAAGAGAAGATAAAAATGTCATTTTTAAAGAGATGGCATTACTCAAAATTGTTGCACAAAAAAAAAAGATAGAAAAGTGTCTTAAAGAATGCAAAAAATTTAATCCTGTAATTTTAGATAAAACAAATAAATCAGTGGTTGTACAAATAACTGCTTTAAGAAGAGAAATTGACAAAATGAGTAAAAAATTAAAACCCTATGGTCTTACAAGTACCTCAAGAACTGGGGCAATAGCTATGACCAGAGGTGCTCAAACATTTAAATAAATTTATAAAGGAGAAAAAAATGAAAATGTTTTATGAAAAAGATGCTGATGTAAACTTAATTAAAGACAAAAAAGTTGCTATTTTTGGTTACGGAAGCCAGGGTCATGCTCATGCTCTTAATTTAAAAGATAGTGGGGTTAAAGAAGTAGTCGTTGCATTAAGAGATGGTTCTGCAAGTAAAGCAAAAGCTGAGTCAAAAGGTTTGAAGGTAATGAACTTGTCTGATGCAGCAGAATGGGCTGATGTTTGTATGATCTTAACTCCCGACGAACTTCAAGCAACCATATATAAAAATCATATCGAACAAAGAATAAAAGAAGGTACAAGTTTAGCTTTTGCTCACGGTTTAAATATTCATTACGATTTAATCAAAGCGAGAAAAGATTTAGATGTATTTATGGTTGCTCCTAAAGGGCCCGGACATCTTGTAAGAAGTGAATTTGAAAAAGGTGGTGGGGTTCCTTGTTTGATGGCAGTACATCAAGACGGCACAGGTAAAGCAAGAGATTTAGCTCTATCTTATGCATCAGCTATTGGAGGTGGAAGATCTGGAATTATTGAAACTACTTTCAAAGATGAATGTGAAACAGATTTATTTGGTGAACAAACAGTTCTTTGTGGAGGTCTCGTAGAGTTGATTAAAAATGGTTATGAGACATTAGTTGAGGCTGGATACGAACCAGAGATGGCATATTTTGAATGCTTGCATGAGGTAAAATTAATTGTTGATCTTATTTATGAAGGTGGGATTGCTAACATGAATTACTCAATTTCAAATACCGCAGAGTATGGTGAGTATGTTTCAGGACCTAGAATTATAAATAAAGAGGAAACTAAAAAAAGAATGAAAGAAGTTCTAGAGGATATTCAATCTGGAAAGTTTACCAAACAATGGATGGATGAGTGTAAAAACGGTCAAAAGAATTTTCTTAAAACCAGAGAGGAATTAGCAAAACACTCTATTGAAACAGTTGGTACTAAACTAAGAGCTATGATGCCGTGGATTGGTAAGAAGAAATTAGTAGATAGCGATAAGAAGTAAAATATTGATCCAAATTGGGCTAAAATAATTATTTTATTTTGCAATCTAAACGATAGGTTGTATATTTCGAGCACTAAAAATATTTATATGGCTGAGAAAGATAAAGTATTTATTTTCGACACAACTATGAGAGATGGTGAACAATCACCAGGCGCTTCTATGAGTGTCGAGGAAAAAATTCAGATTTCAAGAGTTTTTGATGAAATGGGAATTGATATAATTGAGGCAGGTTTTCCAATATCCTCACCTGGTGACTTTGAAGCTGTAAGTGCAATCAGCAAAAGTGTAAAAAACTCAATTCCTTGCGGTTTAGCAAGAGCTACAAAAAAAGATATAGACGCTTGTCATGAGTCTTTAAAATTCGCAAAAAGATTTCGTATCCACACATTTATTTCAACAAGTCCAGTTCATATGAAACATAAACTTAATATGACAGATGAACAAGTTTTAGGCGCTATTAAAGAAAGTGTTACTTATGCTAAAAAATTTACAGATGACGTTGAGTGGTCATGTGAGGATGGCACAAGAACAAATTTAGAATTTATGTATAAAACCATAGAACTTGCCATTAAATGTGGAGCAACAACAATTAATATTCCTGATACGGTTGGCTATTCTATACCTGAAGAATTTGCAAAAACTATAACTTCAATAAAAAACAATGTGCCAAATATTGATAAGGCTATTCTTTCTGCACACTGTCATAATGATTTGGGCTTAGCAGTAGCTAATGCTTTGTCAGGTTTATCAGCAGGAGTTAGACAAATTGAATGTACTATAAATGGAATAGGTGAAAGAGCTGGTAACGCAGCACTTGAAGAAATTGTTATGGCTATAAAAACACGAGATGACCTATTACCTTATGAGACAGGAATTAAAACTGAACTAATTAGCAAAGCATCTAAAATTGTATCTAATGCAACAGGTTTTCCTGTTCAATTTAATAAAGCGATCGTTGGAAAGAATGCATTTGCTCATGAGTCAGGAATTCATCAAGATGGAATGTTAAAAAATAGAGAGACTTATGAAATAATGACACCAGAAAGTGTTGGTGTAAAAAAAACATCTTTAGTAATGGGAAAACACTCTGGACGTCATGCATTTAAGGATAAATTGAACGATTTAGGTTATGCAGATGTCACAGATGATGTTGTTCAAGCAGCTTTTGGAAAATTTAAAATTTTAGCAGATAAGAAAAAACACATTTACGATGAAGACATTGTTGCATTAGTTGATGATAGTTTAATTATTGATAATAAGATAAATGCGATTAACTTAAAATCATTAAAAGTATTTGCTGGAACTGGTGAGCCCCAAAGAGCTGACATGACTTTAGATGTTTTTGGAGAAGTTAAAAAAACTTCTCAAACTGGTGATGGTCCAGTTGATGCTATATTCAAATGTATTAAAGAACTTTATCCTCATGATGTAAAATTATCTCTTTATCAAGTTCATGCAGTTACAGAAGGAACTGATGCCCAAGCTACAGTAAGTGTGAAGATTGAGGAAAATGATAGAACTACAGTGGGTCAGTCAGCTGACACAGATACTTTAGTAGCATCGGCAAATGCTTATTTAAATGCTTTAAACAAAATGCTTATTAAGAGAGAAAAAAAATCTCTGTATAAAAACATCGAACCGAAAAAATTGAAGGAGAGTATATAATGGGAATATTTGATAGTGTAAAAAAAATATGGAGCCAGGATATGGCTATCGATCTTGGAACTGCCAACACATTAGTTGTAGTTAAAGGACAAGGTGTAGTTTTAAATGAGCCATCTGTTGTTGCGATTGTAGAGCAAACTGGAAAAAAACAAGTTCTAGCTGTAGGAGATG
This sequence comes from uncultured Pelagibacteraceae bacterium, assembly GCA_902537665.1. Classification (GTDB taxonomy): domain Bacteria; phylum Pseudomonadota; class Alphaproteobacteria; order Pelagibacterales; family Pelagibacteraceae; genus Pelagibacter. The sequence goes on along the minus strand of CACBCE010000007.1, from coordinate 25,646 downwards.
AGGCAAAAACAATGTTAGGAAGAACACCTGGAAATATTAGTGCAATTCGGCCTTTAAGAGATGGTGTTATTGCTGATTTTATAGTCACTGAGGAAATGATCAAACATTTCATTAAAAAAGTTCACAAAGGTAGAACATTCGCAAATCCAAGAATACTAATTTGTGTGCCTACTGGTTCTACTCCAGTTGAGAGAAAAGCAATTCAGGACAGTGCTTTAGCGGCAGGTGCTAGAAGAGTTCAATTAATTGAGGAGCCTATAGCTGCAGCAATTGGTGCAGGTTTACCAATATCAGAGGCAACAGGATCAATGGTTGTTGATATCGGTGGTGGAACAAGTGAGATTGCTGTCATGTCATTAGGAGGTTTAGTTTATTCAAAATCTCTAAGAGTTGCTGGTGATGCTATGGATGGAGCATTAGTTAACTATATGAGAAAAGAATATAACCTTATGATAGGGGATAGCACAGCTGAAAAAATTAAAAAAGAAATTGGTACCGCTATACCATCTAATAATAATACTTATGCTGTGAAGGGTCGAGATTTAAGATCAGGAACACCAAAAGAAGTCAATATTACTGAGGAAGATACTGCAGAGGCATTAGATGGTATTTTAAGAGAAATGGTTAATGGTATTAAAGATGCCCTTGAGGCCACACCACCAGAATTATCAGCTGACCTTGTTGATATGGGTCTTACTTTGACAGGCGGTGGAGCTTTATTAAAAAATATAGATAGAAGATTTTCTAAAGAAACAGGATTGCCAGTGCATATTGCTGAGGACCCATTATCATGCGTTGCAATTGGAACTGGTAAAGCTCTGGATCAAGAACAAACATTCTCTACGATGCTGACTGAATATTAAGAAAGATGGCCGAAAGCAGAGATGATTTTATAATAGCAATTAGATCTGCTTTTTTAAATAAAAGTACAAAACAAAAATTTTCTTTATTAACTTTAGTTTTTTTTTCAATTGTTATAATTGTTTTATCAAGTTTTAATTTCAAGGTTATAACTGTAACAAAGTCAGTGATAAAAGAAATTGTTTATCGCTCTTCCTTTATAGTTTCGATCCCAGAAAATTTTATCAAATCTTCTTATGTAAATTTAAATGAATACACCAATTTTTATAAAGAATATAAACAAACCAAAGAGGAATTAGATCAATTAAAATCTGAAAATATTTCAACAAAAATTATTAAAAGTGAAAATGAGGAACTTAAAAGTCTTATTGATGGTTATACAATTACTTCTAATAAAATTTTAGCAAAAGTAATTGTTGATCATGAAAGTCCTTTTTTAAGATCAATTATTATTAATAAGGGTAGCAAGGAAAAGATAAAAATTGGAACAAATATTTATGATCGAAGCTATCTCGTGGGACGGGTTATTGAGGTAAATTATACAAATTCAAGAGTATTGTTACTAACTGACTTAAATTCAAATATTCCTGTTTCTATCACACCAGGAAATGTTCAAGCAATTGTTGTTGGCAATGGAGATAAAAAAGGTGAAATTAGATATATCAAGAATGATCTTATAAACAAAATTGACGATAAAGGAATTGCATATACATCTGGAACTGGCTCAATTTTCAAAAGTGGAATTCCTGTCGGAACGATTGATTTAAAAGATGAAAATGAAAAAATTTTGATCAACTTTTATAGCGATTTTAGTCAATTAAAATATGTTTTTGCAGAAATTGATGAAATTATTCCTACATCTGTTGAAACTGAACAAAATGATCAAACACAAGTCTCTTCAAATACTGAGCAAATAAAATTAGACTTAATAAGTGATGAGTTGCAAATTTTAGAAGATAGTAACACTAAATTTTTAGAGGAAAATAAAGAATTAAATACTTTAACTAATGAATTAACTAAACAAGTTGAGATATTAAAGTCAGAAAATGAGTTTCAAAAAAGTGTTATTCAACAGCATAATTTAGACCAAGAAGAACTAGAATTCTTAAGATTAAATTTAATCTATAGTTCAAAATGTCAATCAAAAAAGCTCTTTAGCACAGGTTTTCAAGTAGGCACCGAAGAATATAAAAAATGTATAATGCGAAAAGGAAAGATAAGTGATTAGATTTCAAAAGAAAAATTTATTTTACAAGATATACACTTGGTTACCAATTCTTGCTTTATTTATATCTGTATTTAATGAATTTGATTTTAATTATTTAAACATTGATTACTTTTCATTTAATTTTCCATTTATATTAATTTTTTATTTTGCTTTAAAAGCATACCAGCGATTTGATTACTTTTTAGTTTTTTTAGCAGGGCTATTTAATGATACTGTTGTGGGTTTACCCCTAGGCATAAGTTCTATGTCATATATCTTAATTTGTATATTTGCCACTTACCTTAGAAATATAACAATTAGTCCAAATTTAATAAAAGATTGGTTCTACTTTTTATTCATCATTAGTTTGATAAATTCAATTAATTTCTCAGTTTTATTTTTATTTTTTTCTTATGAATTGGATATTACACTTTTCATTGTAAATAATTTTTTTACGTTTTTATTTTACATAATATTTTCAATCTTTTTTAAGAGGTATTTAAAAAGTTTAGATGATTAATATAAGTGACAGCGCAACTAAGTTAAATTCATTAAATCGAAGAATGTTTATTCTGGCGACAGCTAAAATTATCATTCTAGGCGGGATAGTCAGTAGATTATTTTTTTTACAAGTTAAAGAGAATAAAAAATATTTAACCCTATCTGATAAAAATAGAATTCGAGAATGGAAATTACCCCCTATCAGAGGAGAATTTCAAGACTATTTTGGAAATACGATTGCTGGAAACTTTGAGGCTTATCAACTTCATATAATACCAGAGGAGGTGGAGGATTTTAGATATGTAATTTATCGTGTGAAAGAATTATTAGAATTAAGTGAAAAACAATTTAAAAAAATTGTAAAAAAAAAGAATGAAATAAAACCTTGGGAAACATTAATTGTAGCAGATAATTTAAGTTGGGAAAAATTTTCCAAAATTAATAATCACCTTTATGATCTTAATGGTGTTAAACCAGTTATTTCAATATCAAGAGATTACCCGTATAAAGAAAATTTCACTCATGTTTTAGGCTATGTTAGTCAGGCTAATGAAAACGATCTTTTAACAAATGAAAATATAAAAGAAAAATTTGTACCTGGATTAAAAGTTGGAAAAACAGGCTTAGAAAAATCGTTTGAGAAAAAGTTAATTGGATCAAATTCCGTAGAGCGATATGAGGTTAATGCTTATGGCAGAAGGATTAGTCAATTAGCATTTCAAAAAGGAGATAAGGGAGAAACAATCAAACTTACAATTGATACAAAAATTCAAGAATTAACAAATGAGTTACTTAAAGAAAAAGCAGGATCAATATGTGTAATGGATATTTATACAGGTGCAATAATTGCAATGCATTCTTCTCCGTCCTTTGATCCCAACTCTTTTGTCTTTGGAATAAGTCAAGATGAGTGGCAACTGATAAGAAACAATCCAATGAAACCTCTAGTAAATAAATCATTATCAGGAAATTACTCACCAGGATCAACTTTAAAACCTATAGTTGCCTTATCCGCTTTAGAAAATGAAATTATTAGTCCAGATTTTACGGTCCAATGTAAAGGACATAAAAATCCATTGGAATTGTATGGGCAGACTTATCATTGCTGGAAGAAAGAGGGACACGGATTTGTAAACTTAAGAGAAGCAATGAAACAATCATGTGATACATATTTTTATGAAGTTGCAAGAAGGTTAGGTGTAGATCGATTAAGTGTTACTGCAAAAAAATTCGGATTGGGTCAGAAAGTTTTTAAAGATATATTTGATAACGAAAAGAAGGGTTTAGTTCCTAATACAGAATGGAAAAAAAATGCATTAGGAAGAAATTGGGTGCTTGGTGAAACAATAATTACTGGTATTGGCCAAGGATTTATTCAAACAACTCCGATACAATTATGTTTGATGACTGCTCAAATTGCTAATGGTGGATACAAAATTTATCCGAAAATAGTGGCAAATGATAACAATCAATATGCTGATAAATTTACACCATTATATAAAAAGTCTCGAAATATTAAGATTATTCAAGATGCCATGTTTAGTTCAACTAATGAGGTAAGAGGAACTTCTTATAGATCTCGATTAGATGATCCTAAATATAAATTTGCTGGAAAAACTGGAACCTCACAGGTTAAGAAAATAACTGAGAGGGATCGTGAATTAGATCTTAAAACATTTCAAATTCCTTATGAGGAGAGAGATCATGCTTTATTCGTAGCCTTTGGGCCTTACAAAAATCCAAGATATGCGCTTAGCATAATCATAGAACATGGTGGTTCTGGAGGAACTGTTGCAGCTCCATTAGCTAAAGAATTATTTAAAATGATTGTTGATAGACATGAAATTAGAAAAAATTATGACAACAAAAAATATTTGGATATCTAATGTACCAATACACAAGATTTAATAACAAAAATGGTTTTTTCCAAAAATTTGGAAATTTAGATTATATTCTTTTATCGTGTCTTCTTATACTTGGATTTATTAGTCTTGCAACGATGTACTCTACTGACGGGGGTGAAATTTTATTTCATACAAGAAGTCACTTCATAAAATTTGTTGTTTTCTTCTCGATGATGCTTGTGATTTCATTTATTAATATAAAATTTTGGTTTTCTCTCGGTTATTTATCTTATGCAGTTATTTTAGGAATGTTAATTTGGACTATTAATTTTGGTATTACTGCATCAGGATCTAAAAGATGGATTGATTTATATTTTTTGAATATTCAGCCATCTGAATTAATGAAAATTTTTATCATTCTATGTTTAGCAAAATATTTTCATAGAATGAAATCTCAACATGTTAACTCTTTTTATAGCATTTGTTTTTCCTTAATAATCATATTTGTTCCAATGAGTTTAGTGATTATACAACCAGATTTAGGCACCTCATTACTTATTGCAATAAGCGGAATAGTTGTATTGTGGTTTGCTGGATTAAATCATAAATATTTTTTTTATTCTTGTTTGCTATCAATCATTTCATTACCAATTATCATTTCTTTTCTAAAACCTTATCAAAAACTTAGAGTACTTACTTTTCTTAATCCAGATAGAGACCCTCTAGGAGCTGGTTATCAGATAATTCAATCTAAAATTGCTGTTGGATCAGGAGGTTTCACTGGCAAAGGCTTTCTAAAAGGAACACAAAGTTATTTAGAATTTCTTCCAGAAAAACATACAGATTTTATATTCACACTTTTTTCAGAAGAATTTGGTTTTATAGGGTCAGTTTTGTTACTTTTAATCTATAGTATTATAATTTACCGAGTTATTAGAATAGGCGCACTTTCTAGAAGTTATTTTGCAAAATTATTTTGTTACAGCTTTGGAACATCAATTTTTATATATGTTGTGATAAATATGAGCATGGTTCTGGGCTTACTTCCTATTGTAGGTTCACCTTTACCGATAATGTCATATGGTGGTTCATCAATGCTAGCCACGATGATAGGATTTGGAATTGTAATGAGTGCCAAAACACACAGTCAACAATCCATTGCATAAGTATAATTTGTCGCTTAATCTTAATTAGTATTTCATTATATAGTCGTATGATGAATAAACTTAAAGTAGGTATAGTTGGAGCTGGTATTCAAGGAATTTCTAATGCTTTATTTTTGCAGAAAAAAGGTTTTGATGTAACGATATTTGACAGAGAAAATCCAGGAAGCCCTGTAGCATCTTACGGAAATGCTGGTCATTTTTCTCCCTATGCTTCATTATCTTTAAATAGAACTGACATTTTACTAGATGTTCCTGCAATGTTAATGAGCTCAACAGGACCTCTAGCACTTAAATGGAATTATGTTCCAAAAATGATCCCTTGGTTTATGAAATTTATATTGAACACCACAAAAAATAAAATGATGCATACTGCAAAAAATATGCACCAAATTTTAGATTTAGCCTTACCAGCTTATGATGAATTATTTGATGAAGTCGATATTGAAGGTTTGGTTGAAAACAAAGGAATTTTATATATTTGGAATGATCAAGATTTAAAAAGTAGGGAATTGGAGATTAATGTTAGGAAGGAACTAGGAGTTCAGCAACAACTTGTAAATAAAAAAGAAATTCATGATTTAGAGCCTAATATAAAACCTTTTTATCATGCCGGTGTTTATTATCCTTACGCCCGACACGCAAGGAACCCAAAAAAAATCCTGCTCAAATTTTTTGATTTGTTTATTAAAAAGGGTGGGCAATTTAAAAAAACGGATGTTAAAAGTATAGATTTTCAAGATGAACAACCAATATTAAAAACGGAGTCTGAAAAATTTTCATTCGATAGAGTGGTGGTTGCTTGTGGAGCTTTTTCGAAAAAATTGACTGATAATTTAGATGAAAAAATACCTTTGGATACTGAACGTGGTTATCATGTTCACTTTAAGGATTGTGATCATCTTTTACAAAGACCAGTTATTTTTTCAAATCGAGGATTTGGAATTACCCCAATGGAACAAGGTTTAAGAGTTGTTGGCACAGTTGAGTTTGGCGGATTGAAAAATCCTTTATCAAAATCTCGTATTAAAAATTTGATTAATAACGCTAAGTACATGTTAGGAGATTTACCCGATCATGAAGATGAATGGTTAGGATTTAGACCAACATTACCCGATTTTTTACCAGTTATGGGTCCGTCAAAAAATCATAAAAATGTATTCTATTGTTTCGGTCATCATCATTTAGGATGGACATTAGGTCCAATATCTGGAAAGATTGTCTCAGGAATGATAGCTAAAGAAAACACCAATTTAAATTTAGCCCCTTATAGCTCAACAAGATTCAATTAATAAAATGCAAAATACCAAAGCATATATCATGCTGGTATGCGCAACTTTATTCTGGGCTGGTAATTTTATGGTTGGCAAGTATGCTTTCTTGGTTGAGATACCTCCTCTAACATTAGTGTTTTATCGTTGGCTTCTTGTTTGGATTATATTGTTACCTTTTACTTTTAAAGAAATAATCAAATATAAAGATACGATTTTAAATAATTTACCTTTGTTATTTTTTTTAGGTTTTACAAGTGTTGGTTTGTTTAATTCTTTTACTTACTTGTCTTTAATTCATACCCAAGTCATTAATGCATCTCTTTTTAATACGGCTATTCCAGCTATAATAATTTTACTTTGTTTTTTATTTAAAGTTGAACAAACTAATAAGTACCAAATTCTAGGGCTTATCATTTCAGTGTGTGGTATTCTGGCGATTATCACTAGACTTAAGTTAGACATTTTGTTTTCCCTAAATTTCAATAAAGGCGATTTGATAATGATAGGAGGTGTCATTACTTGGGGAGTTTATTCAACTCTCTTAAAGAAAAAAAAGTTTACTCTTCCATTATTAACTTTAGTTCATGTAATTTGTACATTTGGTTTGATGACTGTGTTACCACAATTCTTATATGAGTACTCAAATGGAGAATTAATTAAGTTCGATATCAATATAGTCTACACCTTGATATTTTTAGCTATTTTTCCAAGTATAGGATCTTACTATTGTTGGGCGGGCGCTGTTTCTATTATCGGAGCAAATAGAGCAGGCATCTTCTTATCTTTAATTCCATTGTTCAGCACCATAATGGCAATACTCTTTTATAATGAACAATTTAAATTTTTTCACTTGATTGGTGCAATTTTAATTATATTAGGTTTATTTTTATCAAATAAAGAAATTAAAAATGCTTAAAGTTGCTATATTAGATGATTATCAAAATGTCTCACAACAATTTGTTGATCTCGAAAAACTTTCAGGAAAATATGAAATAAAAATTTTTAGTGAGCCTTTTGAAGATGAAGCAGATACTTTAGAAAAGCTTTCAGATTTTGAAGCTTTATTAATAATGAGAGAAAGAACTCCAATTACAAAAAATTTAATAGAGAATTTAAAAGATTTAAAATTTATAATAACCAGCGGATTAACTAATAAATCAATTGATTTAGTTGCAGCAAAAAAAAGAGGAATTATTGTTTGTGGTACTGAAAGCAATACAAATGCAACACCTGAATTAACCTGGAGCCTTATACTTGGACTTGCAAGAAATTTAAAAGAGGAAATTGATAATATGTATCAAGGTTATTGGCAAACTACTGTTGGAGTTGAGCTAAAGGGTAAAATTTTAGGATTAATAGGATTAGGTGAAGTAGGATCACAAGTTGCAAAAATTGGTAAAGCTTTTGGAATGCAAGTCATGGCATGGAGTGAGAATTTAAATTTAGATACATGTAAAAAGCTAGACGTACTTCCCTGCTCAAAAGAAGATTTGATTAAAAATTCAGATTTTTTATCCATACATGTCCAAGGTGGAGAGAGATATAAAAATTGTATTACCTTAAAAGAACTAGATAAAATGAAAAAAACATCTTATTTAATCAATACTTCTCGTGGCCCAATTGTGAATGAGGATGATTTAATAATTGCTTTATCTACAAATGAGATTGCCGGAGCCGGGATTGACGTATTTGAGAAGGAGCCACTAGCAGAAAATAATAAATTGAGATTTTTACCTAATGCTTTATTAACTCCTCACATTGGATATGTAACAGCAGAAAATTATAATATTTTCTATAATCAAATGATCGAAGCCCTTGAGTCTTGTGTAAATAATAATCCAATAAGAATTCTTAAATGAGGCCTAGAAGTTTAAAATTTCTGCTAGATTCTAAAAGCACTTTGTTAAGAAAAGTTTATTTTTTTTATAATATATATTTAAGAAATTTTAAATATCTCAAAGGAGGTTCTCAGTTTGATGAGGATTTATATTTGAACAGTTTTTTTGATAAAAATTATATTGGTAAATTTGTGGATTTAGGATGTTTTCATCCTACAAGAGATAATAATACATTTAGATTTTATAAAAAAAACTGGACAGGAATTAATGTTGATTTAAATCCGATCACAATTGAATTATTTAATTTTTTTAGATCTAAAGATATAAATATCAATTGTGCAATTAGTGATAAAAAAACTCAAAAGAAAATGTATTTTGTCGACAATTTATCTCCACTGAACACTTTAGATCAAAATCATTTAAAATTTTTAAAAAAAAATTTTTTATTCAAAAATAAAGATTTTAAAGAAAAAAAAATCAAAACAGAGAATGTTAATAATATTCTCAAAAAATATAAGTTTAATAAAGTTGACTTTTTAAATATTGACTTAGAGGGTTTAGAGTATGAAGTAATTAAAAGCCTTGATTTTAAAAGGTTCAAAATAAATTTAATTTGTATTGAAATTTTAGACCATAATAAAATTTCAAAAAATAAAAGTAAAAAAATTCATAAAATATTAAAGAAAAACAATTTCAAATATTTAAAAAAAATTGGTGTTAATTCAATTTTTAAAAATATTTCTATTTAATCAACTATGGAACTTCCAATTGTAAATCATAAAGATTATTTTGCAAAAATTGGAGATGATCATAAATTTCCAATAAATAAATTTGGTGATCTTGCAGATTATCTAATAAGTAAAAAAATTGTAAAAAAATTTCATGAACCGTACCCCTGTTCAGTAAAAACTTTAAAGCGAGCTCATTCGGAGGAATATATTAATCATATCAAAAATAAAACTCTAGATGAAATTGGTATTAAGAAAATAGGATTTCCGTTAGTTGACAGTGTAGTGCAAAGATCTTTTATAGCAACTGGTGGCACAGTATTAGCTTCTAAGTTAGCAATCAATTATGGTGTAGCTTGTAACACTGCAGGCGGCAGTCATCATGCTAATTACCAAGGTGGTGCTGGTTATTGTGTTTTTAATGATGTAGCAGTTGCGTCACAATATTTATTAGATAGAGGGTTGGCTGGAAAAATCTTGATTGTAGATTTAGATGTTCATCAAGGAAATGGTAATTCTGATATATTCAAAGATAATAGAAATGTTTTTACTTTTAGTATGCATTCTAAATCAAATTATCCTGCAAAAAAATCTATTAGTGACTGTGATGTAGAACTCGAAAACGACATAGAGGATAAAGAATATTTAAAGATACTAAAATTTTATTTAAATCAATTAAATGAAGAAAATTTTGATTTTGTTTTTTATATAGCAGGTGTCGATATTCATTTTAATGATAGACTTGGAAAATTAAAAATTTCTGATGAGGGAGTAAAAAAAAGAGATGAAATTGTTACCGAAAACTTTTTTTCTAAAGGAATACCTCTTTGTGGTGTTTTAGGTGGGGGTTATAATAAAGACGCTAAAAAACTTGTAGAATTACATTCTTATTTACATCAATCATGTGCTAAATTAGTTTAAAAGTATGAGCAAAAAGAACACAAATTTAACTGCAGAACAAAAATTAGTTATGTTTGAAGATGGCACTGAGCCACCAGGCTCAAGCGAATTAAATAATGAAAAGAGAGAAGGAAGTTATCACTGTGCAAATTGTGATGTAAAATTATTTCACTCAAAAACTAAGTATGAAAGTGGATCAGGTTGGCCATCATTTTTTCAATCACTGCCAGATGTATTTGAAACTAAAACTGATCATTTAATAGGTTATGCAAGAACAGAGTATCACTGTAAAAATTGCAATGCCCATCACGGACACATTTTTGATGATGGACCTTTGCCAACTGGAAAAAGATATTGCAATAATGGTGTATGTTTAGTTTTTAAAGAGACTAAATAATTAATGATTTAAATGAGTAAAATCAAAATTGTCTTTTATCTGATTTTAGTCTTTGTTGCTTACAAAGGTTTTGTTGCGTTTAAAGATTTTGAGATTGGTGTTGATAATCGTGTAGCAGAAATAGAAGAGAAAGCAGGATTAGAGAGAGAAGGTGAAGTTATAGGTCTTATGATGTATTTAGGTGATCCTCCACGATTAACAGAACATTTGTATACGGAAAACAGATCAAGATGTTTGGAAATGAAGGAAATAGCAGAAGAAACTTCGTTTGCTTATTATGAGTGTGCAAGAGTCAATGCAGTAATAAGCGGCAAAAAAATTGTTAATATAATCGAGGAGCTTGAAGTAATTGAATAATAACTAATTTAATAGATAAAATGCACAAAGTTGAGGGCATTCAATTAAACTTAAAAGATGAAAATTAATGCTAAATTTACTATAAATCGCTACTATGTGTAAAAATTTAAAGCACTTATTTAAAATTATATTTTTTGTCATAATTCATCAAAATTTAGCTTATTCAATTGATATTAATAACGGTGGAACAACTACAGCCAAACAAACTTTTACTTCAGCCAATACAACTTTAACAATTTCAAATTCATCTACATTAAGTAATGCACTAAATAATATGATTAACATTAATGGGCAGTCAAATGGAACAGTAATTATTGAGGCTGGTTCCTTAGCAGAAACAACAGGAACTAAATCAAACACTATTAATGGTGCTTCCGCCTCTAATTTGACTATAACTAATAGTGGAACAATCATATCAGCATCTTCAAAGGCTATTAATTTAACCGACGTGGAAAGCGGTTCATTAACGAATAATAGTGGTGGAATAATTAAAGCAAAGACAAACACTATCTCCATGTTAGAGAATACTGGTACAACTGATGATATCACTATTAATAACTATGGAACAATTTTTGCTACCGATGATGATGACGCTGGAACTAATACAATTAAATCAGACGATGACTCTTCTAATATTACGATAAACAATTTTAAAGGAGGACATATTTATCAAACATCATCAGCCCCAGTAATTGTGGTGGGTGGTTCAACTACTTTAACTAACAGTGGAAAAATTGAAAATAAAGATGGTCCAGGTCAAAGATCAATTACTATGTCAGGAAGTACTGGAGCAACGTTAAATTTAAAGGATAGTGGTATTGTTATCGGAAAGATTAACATTTCAGGATCTGGTCATACGATAAAAGTAAACCACGGTATTGGACAATCATACTACTATGATACCGAGGGCTCAGGGAGTTATGATTTAGAGGATCTTGATGGAAACGTCATAGTTAAAGGCTCTGCTGGTTCAGTAGGACAAGGGGGAAATGAAATTTTAGATGAGGTACTCGGACAAAAATCAATTAATTTAAGAAAATCAATTAGCAAATTTAAAAGAAGCAAACAATACTTAAATCAAGATGATAGTTGGTCAGAAATATTCTCATCTTTTGAGAAAAGACAAGGTAAAAAAAAAACGCTAAGGTTAGAACATAATAATTTGAGAGCTGGAGCAAATATTATTCAGCCTGGAGAAAACTCAAATCAAATATTTTTGATTGAAACTGGAAGACAAGAATTTTCTAAAGATCATAATATAGATCGTTTTAGTGTCTCAAGTGGTTTTCTATTAGATGAAAAACAGTCTAAACTTAACTCGAATTCTGAAACATTTTTTCTATTGGGTGTAACTTATAATAATAGCACGAGAAGAATTCTTACAAACACAACCACGAGCGGGTTATTAGACATAGAGGATGAGTATTTTAGTTATGATGCTCTTTTAGGAACTAAGTTTTTAAATGATATGATACCTGATTTTAGTTATTCAATAGGTTACAGCCTCACTCCTAAACATAATGAAAGCCACTATTACAAATGGGAAAAAAAAGATTTTATAAACGCATCAGTGGCATTGAGCGATGAATATTTAATTTTAAATGATGATAAATCAAAATTGTATTTCAATTGGCTTGCTGATTTCAGGAAAGCGTTTCTACAGAACACTCAAGAGTTTCGTATTAATAATGTATCTGCTGAGTATAAAGCAGATGACGATTTATCAAGAGAAATTACTATTACTGCAGGTTTAGATTATGAGTTCCAACCTCTAGAGAATAGTTTATTTTCTATTAATTTAGACGGTCTTTATTCAAGTCAAGAAACCTATGGCGCTCAAGCTAAATTATATTACAAATCTATATTTTAATTAGGCTGTTTGGTTAATATATTTTTTTTCTAAATCAAAACTTACGCCTTAAATTAAAAAGTACTTCATCGTATTCTTTGGGACGCATTAAATCGTTAGTCAATTTTAAATCAATATTATAATCATTAATATTTTTGCTTAGAACATAATTCGATTTAAAATTATCAGTTCCATCTATTGAAAAAGCAAAATTAGTTTCCTTATTAGGTAAATAACCCAATGCAATATGCAATTTATCTGTATGACCTGAGCCTAATGCTTGATTACGTTCATAGATTAAAAAAATACTAAATCTATCAGGTAAAACAATATCAATACCAATTTCACCATTAATGTTATGCAAGGCTCCTGAGTGCAAAGTGTCATTAAAATTTACACTGCTATCACCGACGTAGGTATATTTAAAATCAGAAGAACGATCGATATCTGCAATGTATTCGATTTTACCATGTCTTTTTATATCGTATTTATCATTGGATAAATCATCAACGGCTGCAAGACTAGCTCGAATTTTTTTAGACGTAATATGTTGTCCTTCAACATCAATAGCACCTGGTCCACTTTCTTTATAAAACTTTAAGTAAGTATGACCGATATCAAATCTACCTGATGGGATTAAAGTAAGGTTATCTTTTTTTATTTCATCTTTTATTCTTATTGTTCCATATATTTGACGACCATCTCTTTCAGCTGTTATTCTTTTACCATCAAGAACAGTTAATAAATCAGAACTTAATTTACCAAAACCAATTATACTGTCTAAGAACTTTGTATCATCTTCTATGGGTGATGTTGAATAAAAGGTAATGTTATAAGTATCAGTATCCAAATTACTTCCAGCAGTTCCAACATCAACATTATTTCTACCAATTCTAAATGCCCATCCTTTAATTCCATTTCCATCAGTAAATTTATCTGCACCAATTGTAATTGCGTCCGTATCAATTTTTTTGGTAGAAGAAGTACTGGTATCACCAATTCTGCCAATTGCTATACTGCCCTCGCTCCAATAAAATACATCTTCCTCTTTATTTTCATCTTTTTTTTTCTTTTTATTAGCAGAAGTTCTCACAGCTTCAGTTAAAGAGGCTAATCTTTGATCAGTAAATTTAAAATTAATATTTAAATTAGTTAAATTTTGTTTATCTTTATTTCTTCTAATCCACTTAAGTCTATTAAGAGCAGTATTAGTTGAATGATCGATAGTTCTTTTAGCAATTTCTATTTGAGCTAATGCAATACTATGTCTGTCATTATTCTCAGTAATTGAAGGACATTTACCAGCTATAATATTAAAAGGACAAACTAAATCATATTCAATAATTTGATCCAAACCCTCATCGGGAGTTTTGCTCCTGTCTTTAGTTACATACATTTTTAATCCATTTGAGCTAAATGCAATCCCCCTTGGTTGTGAGTTGCTGTAAGCTGATAAATTATCAATATCGAAACTACCATCTATTGAAAATGATGACGTATCAAAAGCATTTGTTAAGGAAATTTGGAGTATTCTTGCTGTCCCGCCATGAGCATGATTAACAATAAATAATCTTTTTCCATCAGGTCTAAATCTTAAAGAAGTTGGTCCATGTGCACCAGTTGAGTTATTTTCACTTAATTGAATTCCAGCTGTAGTAACAAGAGATAAAGACGTCTCTGATAAATCATATGGAGTTGAGAGATTATATTCTAATAATCTACCCCCAACACCATCAGATCCATTATTATCTCTATACATTAAAAATAATTTAGTACCATCATCATTTATTTCGATACCTTCAACCAAATTATTTGATCTACCGCTGTTATTATCAGTTCTATTTCCGGCTAAACTACCATTTTGAAAATCATTATGATCAAGATTATTAGTTGCTGATGCACGGGTACAAGAAGATATATCGTAAGGTGAAGTTAAATTCAGCACATACGCTTTGTCGAAATCTCTATCTGCAACATTACGTCTAGAAACTACTAAAATTTTCATTCCATCGCTAGTTATTTCTAAGTCATATAATTGTTGGCCTTGATCTCCTGTATCTAAGTTAAATACACATCTTTCACTGTCACCTGCAAAAGTTTTTGTGGATATGTCGTATGGTGTTGATAAATTAAATGTTACTATATGTCGTGGAACTGTTTCCGTAGCATCTACTTGAGCATAACTTACAAACATTTTTGTTCCATCCTTGTTAAACTCTATACCCGCAGCTAGTCCATAGTCACCATCATCTGAACCAGTTCCCGAACCACCAGTGCCTTTAGTGTTGACAGTTGTTCTTTGATTAAAAGTTACCATTGCTGCAAATGTACTAGAAGCGTAAAACAACAAAAAAAAAATAATGAGTATTTTTTTTAAATAAGCCATCCGAGTTTTTTACATAAATTTTTCTAAATTTTCATCATGCTTATCACCTAAAATTTGTTGAAAATTCTAAGTTTTTTTAACCATATTGAGCAATAAAGTTCTTTGGGAAACTATAAAAAAGTATAATCTTGTCTTTAAATAAATTTCTAGATAAAAATAATTATGTTTGAAAAATTAGAAGAATTAGCAAAAAATAATAAAAAAATTTCCGATTTTCATATTAGAACTGGATGGCCTTTGGCATACAGACAGACTGGTGAGATTCATAAAATTCCTGAGGTTATGGTTAAAGCTCAAGATCTCCAAGATTTGTTATCGACTAATTGTAATGAGATTGAAATGAAAAGATTTCAAGATACCCATGAGCTTGACTCATCGGTAACCTTAAGTGGTTTAAGATTTAGAGCAAACTTTTACAAAACAATACAAGGACCTGCTGCAGTATTGAGAAGAGTAGAAAGCGTTATACCTACAATGGATCAATTTGATTTGCCTCCAGTTCTCTATGATATTGTTGATATGCATAAAGGTTTAGTGTTAGTAACAGGCCCAACAGGCTCTGGGAAATCGACTACGCTTGCTGCAATTGTAAATGAAATTAATAAAACAAGAACATCAAATATTATAACCGTTGAAGATCCAGTAGAATTTATTCATAAAGATTTAAAAAGTATTGTTTCACATAGAGAAGTTGGTAAACAAACCCAAACTTTTGCAACAGCATTAAAGGCAGCTCTTCGTGAAGATCCGGATGTTATTTTGGTTGGAGAGATGAGAGATTTAGAAACTGTATCACTTGCCTTAACCGCTGCAGAGACAGGACACTTAGTATTTGGAACATTACACACTAGTGGTGCACCAAGCACTATAAATAGAATTATTGACGTATTCCCACCAGAGCAACAAGCACAAATTAGAGCACAAATATCTACCTCTTTAAAAATGGTGGTAACTCAAAGACTTCTTAGAACTAAAGATGGTCAAGGCCGTTGTGGTGCTTTCGAAGTGATGAAGTGTACACCTCCAATTCAAAACTTAATAAGAGAGTCTAAGATTCATCAAATACCAAGCATCATGCAAACTGCAGTCAAAGATGGTATGATTACAATGACTAAATCTTTAGAAGATTTAGTTAAAGCAGGAAAAATAGATGCGAGCGCTGGACGAGAACATTAAGGGTTTTAATCTTATTGAATTACTTGTTGTTGTTATACTTATTGGAGTTGTTTCAGCGATTGGTTATCCAAATTTTAATAATTGGCGAAGTGAAAGAGAAACCAAAGACTCTGTTATAAAAATCAAATCGTTAATTGATGGGATTAATGCTCAAGTTCAAAGAGGACGATATGCTTTTGTTCAAGTTCATATATTAGATAATAAAAAAGAAATAATTGTTACCTCTAGAGGAATGAAACCAGAAAAACTAGCAAGCTTAATAAATAATGAAGATAGTAGCTGGTATGACGCCGATACAAAAAAACCTGATTATGCAAATATATGTAATGTATCGAGTGACACATATTGGGATGATGATCCAGATCAAGGTTCCGACAATATTGAGGTACGGCAGATTACTCTAGATAATGTTGCAACTTCTTGGGAAGATGATGACGGAGCTGTTTGTTTTAGTAAGAATGAAAGATGGTATAGTGGAGCTGAACAATTAAAATCTTCAACAGATGGAAAAACATCTGTTGATAGTTTTATAACTATTTGCAGAAGAACTACTGATCTAAAAAAATGTGATGTGGATCTATCGACTGGGAGACCTAACTCAGAACATAAATATTTATATAAAATTCAATGGTCAAGATTTGGTTATGTGACACATAGTAAATTTGATAACAAATATGAAATTGATGATAATGGTAACCTTGCACTTGATGAAAAAGGTAAACCAATATGGGATCCAGAGAGCGGGGATTATGTTAAACAACAATAGAATGAGCAAAAATAAAAAGAATATATCTGGACTTTCTATTATAGAAGCACTTGTTTCCACAGTAATTGTTGGAATAGGATTTGTTGCAATTTTACAAATGACTAATTTCTCTGTTCAATCAATTGATAAATCAGGCGATAGAACAAAAGCAAATTTTTTGACAGAAATGATTGTAGAGGATGTCATTGGAAGCAAAAATACTTTCTATGGGACAAATTCTGATAATAAAAATATTATTTTTAATAATGACGGTACAGCAAAACTTAATGATAAAGAATTACAATCATTTCCACAGTATCTAAGTGATACTGGTTGGGACGCAGATTTAAGTTGCGGTGGAGAAACTTCAACAACTTTAAACACTGATATAACAGCTACATCCACTGGACCCAAAGACAATATTTACGAAGAACAATTATCTGATGCTCCCAAAAATAAAATGGCTAAGTGGGACGCGATTTTTGAAGAAAATAGATTTTTAAAATGTAAAAGCTCCACTGAGGAAAAAAAATTACAAGTATTTGAGGTTTGCAGGTGGGATGGATGTGATTATGTGTTAGACGCAGTTTATGATCAACCTATGTATATAGGTAGAGTTGAAATGAAATTAAACGAAGGTAAAAAAAGAAAATTTATATACTTCCAAACAGATTATAAAATTAAAAAATGATCCAAAAAAATTTAAAATCTATATCAGGACTTACATTAATTGAAATTTTAATTGGAATTGTAGTTTCCTCAATAATGATGGCAGCAATTTATACTACTTATTCAATTGTTAATAATACTTATGGTCAAGTACTTGAAAAAGCTAAAGTAAGTAAGTCTTCAAGGGATTTAATAGAGGTATTAATTCGAGATATTCGAATGTCAGGCTTTAAATATTTTTTAGGTCAAAATGATTTAGGCTATCCAAGAGACAGCTATCTAGAGTTTGTTGGGGGAGCAAGCGCTGCAGAAAAAAGCCATGATCCTATTATAATAATTCAAAATGAATTAGGGCATGCAGCGATAGATGAAACGTTTTCAGCTATTTCAAAACATAATCCAAGTGATACTTGCTGTGATAAGATTCATATCGTTTATGATGACTTCAACCAACATGATGATACCCAACCATACAAAAGATATAAACTAACTTATTATGCTGAACCTTTAGATGACGGTACTAAGGATGGTGTTACTATAAATCCTAGATATGGAATATTTAAATCCAAAATTAGTTGGAAACAAGATATTGGTGTTGAAACTGGCGATTGGGTTGCGGATTGTTCAGAATGTTATGAAAAAGAGTTAATAAGAGATTATGTTGAAGACATGGAATTTGTTGCATTAGATAAAGAAGGAGTAGTTTTAAACCCTTACCCAAGCACAAAAACAGAGGCATCAAGAGCTAATCTATATAAAGTAAGAGCTGTAGATATTAGATTGGCATTTATTTCAGAAAAACCTTTTTTCCGATTTGAAAGTAGAGAAGGAAGTGAAAGACAATTAAAAGGGTTTTCGAGAACTATTAGATCATTTTCTGATCGTTACTTAAGAGACAATGTGGTGGTGACAGTATACACAAGAAATATTGTTGGACAGGATATATTTTAATGAGAAAGAATAATCAAAAAGGATTTACTTTAGTTTTATCTCTGGTGTTATTGTTAGTAATGTCTTTAATGGGAGGAGCTTTAATAGTAATTGCATCAGGAGATCATCAAAGTAATAATACTAGTGATCAGTACCAACAAACTTTTTATGTTGCTGAACATGCTTTAATTGAAGCAGAGAAAAGTCTAATTAATAGAATGATTGGACCTTGGACAGAAATTAATTCTATAGCAGCGGCACCAGTTGGAGCTACTCCTACAGAAACAACTGCTCACAACAATTATATTGATCAATTGAGAGCTGTAGCAATAAATGGTCTTGCAAGAAATACAGATGCTAGAGATAATCCTAGAAATCTTGTTACCCCAACAGAAACCACTTGTTTTAAAAGTTTCAGAAATTTAGAGAGAGAAACATTGGTGACAGAACATAAAATTAATCAAAATTTTGGGAGTTTAATTGCGCCAATTTTAACTAGATTTGATGATGTTGGATTAACGAAGGCTGAGGCAGATAAGGAAATTGAGTACTTAAAAAGATTTCGTTATGAATTTTTTTCAATTAATGTGGGTTCCTCAACTTTTAAAGGGGCAGGGGCAAGTCTGAAAAAAACATCTACTAATGCCCAAAGACAAGGGACATCTTATAGAATATATGGCTGTGGTTATTTGATGCCAAGTGGTGCAGATCTTGATGAAAATGATGATCCTGAAATATTAATTCCTTTAGAAACCTTGGTTGTTTTGTCTAGTTAGACACAAAATGAGCATTAAAGATAATTTGTTCAATTTGAATTTTTTAAAAATTAGTTATTATAAATGATAATGAAAAGAATCTTTATTGGATTATTATCGATTTTTTTATCTTTAAGTTCACTAAGCATTAGCATGGCGTGTGAAATTTTCAAAGAACCAATTGGCACTTCACTTTCAAGTATTATAGATAAATACGACAATTTAGATGAGCCTCCTGAAAATAATGCTGAGATTTATACTTATCATAAAATGTACCCAAGCTGGCTCTTTTGTGAAAATCCTTACTTAAAAGAAACCTATGTAGAAATTTATATTAGAGAAGGTAAAATTATTGCAACAAAAATTTCAGGTATGCCAGGTGAGGCAAAAGAAAATAAAATTTTAGATTTTGCAAAAACTTATTTGGGTTACACTACTGATCAAAGTTTCAACGATAAATGGACAGGCGCAATTGAGATGTCATCTATAACTACAAAGGTAATTTATGGACGTGAAAATAACATTAAGGGAATTCAAGAGGTATTAATTATTTCAAACTTAAAATTTTTTGATTTAATGGTTACAGAATTATATGAATATTTTTAATCTATGAAAAATTTAATAAAATTTTTTGGTCTTTTAATTTTAATTTTAAATATAAATCAATCGACCAATGCCAAACCATTGCCTCCAGGATCTGGTGAAGGAGATGTTCCTGCTAATATTTTAATTCTATTAGATAATTCCACTAGTATGAGGTTAAGAGCTTCAGATGGTATGCCCGAGATGCACTCAGCTACCATCATTGGTAACGGAAATAGGGTTTTAGCAACTCCTCATAAAAATGATCATGGATTATATTTATTTTCTAGTGGAGGACAGCGTATTAATTTTACAGGTACAACTGATAGTGGGAGCAGTTATACAATTGATATATGGAGAAATAATGATACGACAGATAATACATGTGATAACCGTATTGGATGGAGTTCAACCAATGAAAAGTTAACAGCCACAGAAAAAAAAGAAGAAACTACTTTAAAGGAGTCTAGCAAATACCGGGAAGTAATATATAAAGCTGGAGTTACTGTTGGAGGAACAGATATCAGTAATGAAAATTTATTATTTGTTGCTCAGTTTGAAGAATCTAGTTCTAATGATAGTAAACCAGCAATATTTGCTCTTAATAGTCAATATCAATGTAGACTAGCAATTTATCCAAGAGACGTTAAAAGAATTAGGGGTTTTCATATTAGCGCTGATGCAGATGGTGATATGACTTTAGCTGCATATGGAAGATCATTAAGAAAAAATAGAAATGCTTGGCAAATGACTTGTAATATAAATGATGGAATTTGTGAACAAGGTGAGGCAAAGGGTAAAAGACAATCAAAGGCATTTGGAAGATTTTATGACGGTAATAGGTTAAGACTCAATAGTGACTCAACTTTAATGTACGTTACTGATGATGAACATATATTCGCTTTTAGTACTAGAGTTGTAGGTAGTGTAAGAGTTGCAGAAGATAAAAGTTATGTAAAGCTTTGTAAAACATCTACCGGCTTACCAGGTGGAGTTTCTTCTTTTGATGTTTCTAGCACTGATGGTGACGTATTGTATTTTAGTGGTGCTGGTATTTCACGAAAGATTTCAAAAGTAGAATGGACTTCAAATACATCATGTACAGCTACTGTATTAGGTGGCAATGACAGTATGTTGGCTAACTCTGGGACTGCAGGTAACTTGGACTTAGATGACATTAATATCACTGGCCATACGACTGCATTAAATGTTTCAGATGGAAGAATATTAATTAGTCATGGTGGTTATGTTGATGAACTAATTGAAAATAAATTTACCGCTGCAGATAAAGACACTGCATGGCAAATTCAATACGGAGGACCGGCTTTATCAAGGATGGCAGGTGCAAAACAAGCACTTACTGCAGTTTTTACTGATACTACTTTGACAAGTGGTGCAAATTTTGGTTTTGGATATTGGAATGGCAAAACAGGATTTAGTGGTTATTATGGAGGTTGGCAAGGTAATCATCCTAATGGCAGAAGTCGTATTTGTGATATAGATTCTTGTCTCCAGGTCGGGATTAGTCCCGAAGGTGCTGCTAGGGCTATCCCATTTCTTCAAAGTTTAGATAGGCATGATAGAACAGATGCTAAAGCTTGGGCCACAATCGCACATAATTATTTTTTTGATACAGTTTCTCCTATTGATCCAAATTCTGACTGTCAATTAAATTACGTAATTGTCATTGGAGACGGAATGATGAGGAATACAGATCAAGCTGGTGTATTAGTTGATAGATTAAGAACAACATTAAAGGTCAAAACTTTAATGGTTGCTTATGGAAATGGAATTAAGGTAGAAGGAATGGAAAAATTTGATGAAATGGCTGTACATGGTTCGTGTGACGCTGCTGGAGGTGAAAATTGTGAACCTACAATTATTGCATTAACACCTCAAGATCTTAAAACACAACTCCAGTCTAAAATCAGACAAATTTTAGCTACACGTTTATCTTTTACTGCACCCTCAATTACAGCAACTATTCAAGAAGGTGGTTCGCTGTATCAAGCACAATTTAGTTATGAACAGTTTGGTGAATGGCAAGGAACTATTATAAGAAGTTCGTTGAGTGCTGACGCAGATGTAACTATGGGTGATGCGGAAGAGGATAACTGGGATGCAGCTGTTGAATTAAGAAAACTAGCTTACGGAGGTACAGAGGATCCCGCCGAAGAAGATGGCAGACACATATGGACACAACTCTCTGAAGAGAGTGAAGATTATACGCAGTCGAAATGGAATAATGTTAAAGAACTGAACATAGCATCATTAACGACAGAGATGACAAGATTAGGATTTAGCCTTATCAACTATCATAGCTCATCTTCCAAATGTGGTGGAGATGACTCAACGGATGATGAAGCTAAAGGACTCTTACGTTTTTTAAGGGGCCAAGATTTTTTTGATTATAATGGGGATTGTGACACCACACAAGTAAGAGAACATGTATTAGGAGATATATATCACTCTCAATTAATTGAAGTTGGTAAGCCAGATGGGAGTCTTCAGTTTAGCGACATCAACCAAGAGGCTTACTTTAGATCTATAAAAAACTATCAATCATTTAAAGACTCACAAAAAAATAGAGAAAATATTTTGTATGCTGGTTCTAATAGTGGGTTACTTCATGCGTTTAATGCAAAAACAGGATCTGAAGAATGGGCATTTCTTCCACCATTTATCATTGGAAAGTTACCTACAATAATTAATGATAGCCTTGATGGTAAAGTTGATACATTTAAAGGAGGTAGTAACGCAATATTTGGAGTAGATGGTTCCCCAGTTGTGCATGATGTATTTATCAAAGGCCTTAAGCCAGATGCTAGCGATGTAGAAGATACGGAAAGCTGGCGTACAATTTTATTTGTACCATTTGGACGAGGTGGACCTGGTTTTTCAGTTTTAGATGTGACCGAACCATTAGTAAAAGATAATGGACCAGGACCATTACATATGTTTACCGTATACAACGATTAC
This sequence comes from uncultured Pelagibacteraceae bacterium, assembly GCA_902537665.1. Taxonomy (GTDB): domain Bacteria; phylum Pseudomonadota; class Alphaproteobacteria; order Pelagibacterales; family Pelagibacteraceae; genus Pelagibacter. The sequence continues at coordinate 2,505 of CACBCE010000007.1, read as the reverse complement.
ATAAATAATATTGTCTATATCATGGATTTTGCAGGAGAGGTTAAACAATATTCGTATAATACTAGTTCATCCTCTATAGATCGTTCAAAAGAAGCAGTTAAAGCATTTAGTAATAGAGATGATGCTGTTGAACTTGATGGTGGACTAGACAGTGGAACTACTACAGCACAAGATAATATAGCAGTATGTCAAACAAACACCGATGCGACAACCAATTTCAGAATTGATGGTACTGCATCTTGTTTTAAAGGAAAAACTTTTACTTTTGATAATATTTTTTTCAATACCCCAAATAATACATCAATAGACAAAAAGATGTTAACTGTTACTGAAATGGTTGATGGTTCATTTGTACCGGTTAGTTATACTGATGCAAAAATGATCAATGGCCAGTTTTCAATTACCTTTACAGAGGATAAAATTTATAATGCGGGAGGTAGTGACAACGAAACAAGGTTAACAAATAATATTTTTATTCAAACTTCGTGTACAGGAGCGACTGGAATTGATCCTTTTTACGATTACAGTAAATTAGGTGAAACTTGGTCAACACCGAGAATTACAAGATTACCTTCTGATATCGAAGGAGAAAGAAACGATCCTGCAAAAGACAAATATGTTGCAATTATGGGGGCGGGAATGGCAAATAATAATTTATGTGCAGGTTCTGCTCTATTTATGGTCGATTTAAGTGATTTAAATGAGCCTGGTAAACTTTATGGTGGAGATAAAAATGGAGGACCTATTACGATTATTGATACAACTCCAGACGGTTATTCTGAGGGAGAGAACATTATTGCAACAGATAACGGTAGTGATATTAATAACGCGATCCCAACATCACCAGTAGTAATTACCCCTGATACTGCATTTGGAATTCCTTGGCGGGGAGCAATGGTTTACGTAAATGACAGAGAGGGTAAAATTACTAAGATAAATCTAACAGACTCTACAGTAAATGATGCTAAATTATTTGATCAGACAACGTTATTTAGATTGAATGCCAATACAACTAATAAACGATATAGTTTTTTCTCTATGGATGCGGGCGTAGGTGCAAGCACAAAAGATTTTTGGTTATTTGGTGGTACTGGAGATTTTAATGCATTAGGAACTACAAGTCCAAATATGGATAATATTTTATATGGAATAAGAGATTTTGATTATCCTTTCTTTCAACATTTAAATGGAGTTGTCATTCCCGCATTTTCTGCTGATGGTTTCTTGAGTAAGGCTCACCTGGGAGCAAATGCTGCTAAGTCTATAGATGATGCAACAAATTGTGCAGATGTTTCAGAGGATACAACTGGAGTGCTTTGCCCGGGTGCCGAAACTGCTTGGAAAATTCATTTAGGTACAACAGGGGCTGATAATACACACAGAAAAACAACTGCTCCACCAACTTTATTCAAAGGACAGGTTTATTTTCCAGTTTATGAGCCAGCCCCAGGATCAAATAGATGCAATATTGGAAATGCGTATGTTTGTGTAGCTGATGATGAGTGTGGTACAAATAATTCACACAAACTTATTAAAGGCAGTGAGGCTAATGGAAGAGAGTGTTCATTTGTAAGACAAGGGGTTTTATCTGAATTAGTAGTATTTTCAGATACATTATTTGCAAACGTTGCAGGACCTAATGAAAGTGCTGAAACATTATATAAAATTCCTGCAGTTGCTGGCGAGGTTTTATCTAACAGAGGTGGCTGGAGAGATACTGGCTATTAATTAAGTTACTATTATATCTTTAATTACTTTAAGTGGCTCAAACAATTTAAAATAAAAATAGATCATCCAAGCGAACATATTAAGCATAGTTACAAATATAATTGCTAAACCGACAATAGTATCTTGTTTTACTTTTTTTCTCCATTTGATTGGAAAAAAATTTAAAGAATAAGCGTAAACTAAAATGAATATATTCAAAGCTGCAATGATAATATTGATAAATAAAAAAGTATTCATTAAATAAATTAAACCTTAAGTTTATTTTCTAATTTAAATATATTTTTATTTGATCAATAAAAGCAAGAAAAATAATATTACCAATTATTATATATGGACCAAAAGGTATCTGAGAGGATAAATTTTTTTTACTCTTAATTAGATCAGGAATAACACTTAATAGCGCCACAACAGATGAAAAAAAAATTACAAAAGGGATTGAAACCCAACCAAACCAAAAACCTATTGCAGAAAGTAATTTTGCATCCCCTAACCCCATTCCTTCTTTGTTTCTAAATTTTTTATAAATAAAAATAATTAACCAAATTATTATGAAGCCAAATACACCACCTATTAAAGAGTTAAGAGCATTCGGAAATAAATCTAAATTTAGATTGGGATCAAAAGATTTTATAAAACCAATTATCATCAATGGATAAGTCAGTTCATTTGGAATGATAAAATGTTTTAAATCTATAAAAAAAATAATAATAAAACTAATACTTAAGATAAAAAATAAAAGTGTTGTTAAAGAAAAGCTGTATAAATAAAATATTAAAA
>CACBCE010000006.1 GCA_902537665.1 uncultured Pelagibacteraceae bacterium | reverse complement strand
AAAATTTTTATTTAAGGACGAGGTTAGAAAACTTGGATTAGAACTCAACTTAAGTAAAGAAATTATTTCTCGTCATCCTTTTCCGGGACCTGGACTAGCAATACGAATGCCAGGAATAATAACCAAAGAAAAAATTAATATTTTAAAAGAAGCTGATCATTATTTTATTCAAGCTTTGAGAGATCACAATCTATATCATAAAATTTGGCAAGCTTATGCAGCTTTACTACCAGTTAAAACAGTTGGCGTAATGGGTGATAATAGAACTTACGAGTATTTGTGTTTGCTTAGAGCAATAACATCTGAAGATGGTATGACAGCAGATTTTTATGAATTTAAAAAATCATTTATCCAAGAAATTTCAAATAAAATAGTGAATAGTATTAGAGGGATTAATAGAGTAGTTTACGATATAACTTCGAAACCACCGAGTACAATCGAATTAGAGTAAATGAATAAAAAGATTAAAAAAATTCTTAATAAAAAGAATAAATCAAAAATTATTTGTCTTACGGCATACTCCAAAAATGTTGCCACAATCCTTGATAAACATTGTGATTTAGTTTTGGTTGGGGACTCATTAGGATCAGTTTTGTATAACTTTAAGTCCACTAAGCAAGTGACTTTAGAAACCATGATTAATCATTCTAAAAGTGTCAGACTTGGTATTAAGAAATCATTAATGGTTGTTGATATGCCTTATAATACATATCGAAATCCAAGCGAAGCTTTGAAGAATTCAAGATTGGTTATGAAAGAAACCAAATGTGATGCTGTTAAGTTAGAAGGGGGAAAAAAGATAATTCCTATCGTTAAAAGATTAATTGAAAATAAAATACCAGTTATGGGACATGTTGGAATATTACCTCAGACAGATAAAAAATTTACCTTCAAAGGTAAAAAACTAAAGGAAAGTGAGAGACTACTTAAAGATACTAAACTTTTAGAAGATGCTGGAGTTTTTTCTATTGTATTAGAATGTGTAGAAACAAAGTTATCAAAGAAAATTTCCACCCATATAAAGATTCCAACAATAGGAATTGGTTCTTCAGTCAATTGTGATGGTCAAGTTTTAGTCATTGATGACTTAACAGGATTAAGTCAAAGTAAATTAAAATTTGTTAAAAAATTTGTTGACATAACAAAGATGATCGAAAATGGTGTGAAAAAATTTAAATCTGAAGTATTAAAAAAACAATTTCCTAAGGCCAAACATTCTTTTTCAAAATGAAACTGAATAAAATAGAGCCAAAATTTATTAAAAAAAATAATCCAAGAATAGGTTTAATAACTTTAGCTAGTGATTTTAGAATTGAAAAAGACTTTAACGACATAATTTATGGGAAAGATATAGATTTATATTCAAATAGGATAAATTGCTACAATCCTCTTACCAATGAAACTTTGAAAAAAATGGCAGATGATATTCCCGAAGTAACCAAAAATATTTTACCAGATCAAAAATTAGATTGTGTTGCTTATGGATGTACATCTGGAACTATTGCTGCAGGTTATCAGTCAATCTATGAAAAAGTAAATTTAGCAAAACCTAATACAAAAGTAACGACACCTATTACTTCTGCTATAAATGCTCTTAAAACACTTAAGATAAATAAGGTATCAATATTTACTCCATATACTGATGAGATTAATCAATCAGTTATCAATTATTTCAAAAATGAAAAAATAGAAATTTCCGAACTATCTTATTTTGATATAGCCTCTGATTTAGATATAGGAAAAGTTGATCCACAACATTTATTTGATGTTTTAGTTAAACAAGATTTGTCAAATAGCGATGCGTTGTTTGTATCTTGCACAGCACTTCCAGTATTATCAATTATAAATGACATCGAAAAAAAACTAGGCAAAGTAATATTATCAAGTAATCAAACCTTAATTTGGGATACACTTAAACAAATTGATAATCAAAATAAGGTTGATGGTTATGGGGTGTTGTTTAATAATTAGTTGATGAATTTTTCAGTTGAAGAGTACAAATCTAGATTAAAAAAAGTTCAAAATTCAATGCAAGATAAAGGTATTGAAATTTTGATTTCACAAGATCCTTCAAATATGAATTATCTTACTGGCTATGATGCATGGTCTTTTTATTATGCACAATGTGTGATTGTTCATGCAAATGCTGAAGAACCAATTTGCTTTGTTAGAGATCAAGATGCTGGTGGCGCTTATATAAAAACTTATTTGAAAGATGAAAATATTGTTAAGTATCATGAAAAATATATTCACACTTGGCCGCTACATCCATACGATGCTTTAGTAGATTTAATAAAGGAAAAAAAATGGGATAAATTATCTATAGGCGTTGAAATGGATAGTCATTATTTTACCGCTTATTGTTATGAAAAAATAAAACAAGGATTACCTAATGCAAAATTGTTAGATAGCAAACGATTAGTAAATTGGGTTAGGCTTATTAAGTCAGACGCTGAAATCAAATATATGAAATCAGCTGCGCAGATCACTCAACTGGGTATGAAAAAAGCATTTGAGGCTATTAATCCAGGTGTAAGACAATGTGATGCTGTTTCAGAGATATGGTCAACTTTAGTAAAAGGAACCTCAGAATTTGGAGGGGATTATGCTTCAATAGTGCCAATGCTACCAACTGGAGAGGGGACCTCTGCATCCCATTTAACTTGGTCTGAGGATAAGTTTGTTGAAGGAGAAGCCACAATCATAGAATTATCTGGCGTAAATAAAAAGTATCATTGTCCAATGGCCAGAACAGTTTTACTTGGAAAACCCGACCAAAAAAAAATTGATATAATAAAAAAAACTAACGAGGCACTTCAAGCGGGTATTGATAAAGTTAAAGCAGGAAATACGGCTGATGATGTTGCACAAGCATTTTGGAAGATATTAGATAAATATAAAATTGAGAAAACTTCAAGAACTGGCTATTCAATTGGGATAGGCTATCCTCCTGACTGGGGCGAACATACTTTAAATATATCAAAAGGTGATATGACATTGTTACAACCCAATGTTACTTTTCATATGATTGCAGTAATGCAATTTGGAAATTGGGGAGTGGAAGCGTCAGAAGCAATTAGAGTAACTGATAAAGGTTCAGAATTATTTTATAATTTCTCAAGAGAACTTCACGTTAAAAGCTAATTATTAAAGGTTGATATTTATTCTTACAAATGTTTTAAAGTTCTTTAAATTATGGCATCAAAAAAAGATTTCGTAAAATTTGATAAAGTCGATAAGAGCTACGATGGTAAAGTCTTGGTTGTTAAAGACCTTCAATTAGATATTGCTGAGGGAGAATTCATTACAATGTTAGGACCCTCTGGTTCTGGTAAAACTACTTGCTTAATGATGTTAGCAGGTTTTGAAACTCCAACTAATGGTGAAATTTATTTAGATGGTAAAGCCATATCCAGTATACCCCCTCACAAAAGAGGAATTGGAATGGTGTTTCAAAATTATGCTTTATTCCCACACATGACTGTGTATGAAAATTTAGCTTTTCCATTAAGAGTGAGAAAAATTCCAAAAGATGAAGCTGATAAAAAAATTGATAAAGCGTTATCAATGGTATCCCTTCAAGGTTTCGCTGCAAGGATGCCAGGTCAATTGTCAGGTGGACAACAACAAAGGGTAGCCGTTGCAAGATCATTAGTTTTTGATCCACAACTAGTTTTAATGGATGAACCTTTAGGAGCTCTAGATAAAAATTTAAGAGAAAGTATGCAATATGAGATTAAACATATTCATGAAAGTATTGGCGTTACAGTTGTTTATGTTACTCATGATCAAAGTGAAGCTTTAACGATGTCTAATCGTATTGCAGTGTTCAATGATGGTAAAGTTCAACAACTTTCAAGTCCTGATGAATTATACGAGAAACCTGTAAATTCATTTGTCGCTGAGTTTATTGGAGAGAATAATACTTTTGGTGGAGAAGTTTCAGATATTTCTGGAGGAAAGTGTAAAGTAAAATTAGCAAATGCAGAAATACTAGCTAATCCAATTTCAGTTAAAGGTAAAGGAGAGCGGACTACTGTTTCTTTAAGACCTGAACGAGCTTTAATTAATCCAAGCACAAAAATGGACAATCTTCACAAAGGAAAAATAGAAGAAGTAATTTACCATGGGGACCATACAAGAGTAAGAATAAATCTTTTAGGCAACCCAGAGTTTATTTTAAAAGTTCCAAATAGTTCATCTAACTTAGATATCAAACTTGGCAATGAGATAAATATCGGATGGAACAGTGATGATGCTCGGGCACTTGACCCAAAATAGACATTCCACAATTATTGAATAAGTAGATAAAAAGGGTTGTTGACTCTCTTCTCTGAAGTTGTTTTAATTAGTTTTTTAAACGTTTAAACGGAGGAAAAATGAAAAAACTAAGTAAAATATTACTAGCTATTTCTTTTGTACTTTCACTAACTACTTCAGCATTTGCAACAACAGTAACTGCAGTGTCTTGGGGTGGGGCTTATACTGAGTCTCAAAAGTTAGGTTATGGTGATCCTACTGCTAAAAAACTAGGCATTAACATTGCTTGGGTTGATTATTCAGGTGGTTTATCAGAAATTAAAGCACAAAAAGAAGCTGGAAAGATCACGTGGGATATAATCGACGTGTTCGCAATGGATACTATCACTGGATGTGATGAAGGATTATTTGTTGAATTTGATTTTGACAAAGATTTCCCACCAGCTCCAGATGGAACTCCAGCAAGTAAAGATTTCTTTACTGCAATGCCAAGTAAATGTGCTGTAGGAAATATTTTATATTCTTGGAACTACGCTTATAACACTAATAATGTTAAAGGCACTCCAAAGACTATCAAAGATTTCTTTAACACAAAGAAATTCCCTGGAAAAAGAGCTATCTACAAAAGCGCTCTAACTAATTTAGAGATTGCTTTAGCTGCAGATGGTATCAAGCCAGGTAAAGGTGGGGCAAAAATCTACAAAGCTTTAGAAACAGAAAAAGGTGTTGAAAGAGCAATGAACAAGATCAAAGAATTATGTACAGATCCAAAAGGTGGATGTGTATTTTGGTCTGCAGGTGCTCAACCACCAGAACTGTTAGTATCAGGTGAAGTAGTAATGGCTACTGGTTGGAATGGTAGATTCTTCAATGCTGAAATTGGAGAAGGTGCACCAATCAAACAAGTTTGGGATGGCCAAGGTCTTGATTACGAGTATTTCGTACAAGTTAAAGGTGGACCAAACGATTCTAATGGTATGGCTAAAAAAGCTTTAGCTATGATGACTAGTTCTGAAATGTTAGCAGGAAGTGCTAAATACATTGCATATGCTCCTTGGAGAAAATCTTCAATTGGTATTATGGAAAAAGGTGAGCCTTGGTATAAAGATGGTAAGACTAATATGGTACCACAAATGCCAACTGCACCAGCTAACACTAAAAACTATTTCCTAGTAGATCCAATTTTCTGGGCTGATAACGGAACAGAGCTTGGTGAAAAATGGGAAGCTATGAAAGCTGGTCTATAATTTAAGTTTTAAAGAACTAAATTATATATTATAATTTAAGGGCGGTTATTTATAACCGCCCTTTTTATTTATGAGCTCAGAAATAAAACAGATTTTAACTACAGACGGAATACCCTTAGAGGTAAGTCTTAAAAAAGCTGAGAGAAAAAATAAGATCAAAGCTTTTTTGCTTGTTGCTCCTTTATTATTGTTCTTAATCATTACTTACGTCTTTCCAATAGGTGACATGTTGTTCAGAAGTATCGACGATAAAATGGTAACACAAATGCTTCCAAAAACTTTTAAAGCAATGGAAACCTGGGACGGTCAAGAGTTACCCGAGGAAGAGGTTTTTGCAGCTTTTCATGAAGATTTTATAAAATTAGTTGAAGATAAACGTGAAGGTAAATTATCTACACAGTTAAATTATACGAAAAATGGATTTAAAAGTATTATTAAAAAATTAAGAAGAAAATCAAAATCATTTGAAGAGGGAAACTATAAAGAACAAATAATGGCAGTACACAAAAGATGGGCTGATGTTGAATACTGGAGAGCAATTAAAAGAAGAGCGCCTGAATTTACAAGTCAGAAATATCTAAAAGGAATGGATATGTATGTAAATGAGGAGGGAAAAATAGTAAGTGTTGAGGAGGACAGAAGAATTCACAGAGTGTTGTGGTTACGAACTTTGGAGATTGCATTCTTTGTAACGGTCTTTTGTTTTTTGATGGCTTATCCAATAGCACATTTGTTAGCTACTCTGCCAATGAAATATAGTAACTTATTAATGATCTGTGTGCTGCTTCCGTTTTGGACTTCATTACTTGTAAGAACTGCCAGCTGGATGATTTTGTTACAACAACAAGGTATTGTAAATGATTTCTTTGTTGGAATAGGATTGGTGGCTGACGACAACAGACCTGAAATGATGTATAATAAGACTGGAAGTTATGTGGCAATGACACAAATCTTGCTGCCATTTATGGTGCTACCACTATACAGTGTCATGAAAACTATTTCACCAAGCTTAATGAGAGCTGGAAAATCACTAGGTGGAACACCATTTGTTGCATTTTGGAAAGTTTATTTCCCACTGACAATCCCTGGAATAGGAGCAGGTTGCTTACTAGTATTCATTTTAGCGATTGGTTATTACATTACACCAGCTTTAGTTGGTGGTGCATCTGGAACTTTAATCAGTAATCAGATTGCCTTTCATATGAAAAGTACCCTAGACTGGAGTTTTGCATCTGCAATGGGATTAATGTTGTTAAGTGGAGTGTTGGTGATTTATTGGCTTTATAACAAAATAGTTGGAATAGATAATATTAAATTAGGATAATTAGGATGGCATTACCAAAATATACTGAACCACATTATAGAATTTGGCATTATATTTACCTAACAATTTGTGCCGCTGTTTTCTTTTTTCTAATTGCTCCTTTATTTGTAATCTTCCCATTATCTTTTAATGCGGAGGAATTTTTAAGTTTCTCTGATGGGATGAAAAGCCTTGACCCTGATGCCTTTTCTTTAAGATGGTATAAAGACATGATCTATGGGACTAAAAATCCTTGGGGATTAGCTGCTAAGAATAGTTTTATTATCGCAATTTTTGCAACAATAGGTTCAGTAATACTAGGAACAGTTGCCGCTTTAGGTTTAAGTAGCAGACATATGCCTTACAAAGGTTTGATAATGGCTGTTTTAATTTCTCCAATGATCGTACCTTTAATTATTTCAGGTGTTGCGATATTTTTCTTTATGGCAAAAGCAGGTTTAGCAGCTACACACACAGGTATTGTTCTTGCTCATATCATTTTAGGAACACCATTTGTTGTTATCACGGTTACCGCTACACTCTCAGGATTTGACCATAGTGTAACAAGAGCTGCCGCAAGTTTGGGTAGTGATCCAGTAAATACCTTTATGAAAATTACTTTACCACTAATTTTACCTGGAGTTATTTCAGGTGGATTATTTGCATTTGTAACTTCTTTTGATGAAGTTGTTGTAGTTTTATTTTTAGCAGGATTAGAAAATACAACTATTCCGATACAAATGTGGACAGGTTTAAGAGAACAATTGAGTCCAACAATTTTAGCAGTTGCGACTTGTCTTATAATACTATCAACATTAATATTAGTAACCGCTGAGCTTTTAAGAAGAAGATCTGAAAGACTCAGAGGTATTAATCGATAGTAGAATAATCACATGAAAATTAAGAACGTAGTAGTAATTGGATCAGGTACAATGGGCAGTGGTATAGCTGCACATCTCTGTAATGCTAATATCCCTGTCACACTTTTGGATTTAAAAACCGAGATAAGTCAAAATGCAAGAGAAAGAATCTATAAATCTAGGCCACCTTTATTAATCGATAAGACAAAAATTGATAATATTAAAGTTGGAAATATATCTGATGATTTTAATGTAGTTAAAAATGCTGATTGGATTGTTGAGGCAGTGGTTGAGAGAATTGATATTAAACATCAAATTTATGATAAAATTTTTGAAAGCAGGAAAGATGGAGCAATAGTTTCCTCAAACACTTCTTCAATCCCAATTAAAGTTTTATCTCAAAATTTAAATAAAGATCAAAAAAAAGATTTTTGCATCACTCATTTTTTTAATCCTGTTAGATACATGGGTCTTTTGGAAATAGTTAAGAATGAAGACAATGATTTAAATAAAATCAATCAATTAAAAGAATTTTGTGAAGTTGAGCTAGGTAAAGGAGCAATTGTTTGTAATGATACCCCTGGTTTTTTAGGAAATAGGGTAGGTGTGTATGCAATGCAAATTGCAATGACTGAAGCATTTAAGATGAAACTTTCTGTGGAGGAAGCAGATGCAATCTTTGGAAGACCTATGGGTATACCTAAAACAGGAGTTTTTGGATTATATGATTTGATTGGAATAGATTTAATGGCAGATGTTTTAAAAAGTTTTATCAAAGAACTTCCAAAATCTGATGAGTTCCATGAGGTTGCTAAAGAAATTCCTTTAGTTAAAAAATTAATTGAAACTGGATATACCGGGAGAAAAGGCAAAGGCGGATTCTATAGAATGAAGAAGACCGATAGTGGAAAAATTATGGAAGCAATAAATCTTGAAACTGGAGATTATTCAACAAGTCAAAAAATAGATATTAAGTCTGATAAAGTAGATTTAAAGGCTCTAATTAACAGAAAAGATAAGTATGGAGACTATGCTTGGTCTGTACTATCCAAGATAATAAAGTATGCTTCTTCATTAGTTCCGGGGATTACCAAAGAATTTAATGACATAGACGAAGCAATGAGACTTGGATTTAACTGGGCGAAAGGACCTTTTGAGATGTTAGAAGAAATTGGTGTAAAAAATTTCTTCGATAAAGTTGATGAATATAAAGGTAATAATTTTTTAGAAAACTTATCTAATTCAAAAGATGAAAATTTTTATGGTGAAAGGCAAAAGTACACATCAATTGAAACTTTAGGTAAGATCAAGAAAACCGCCTCAAGTGTTGATGGTAACAGTTCAGCTTCAATTTATAGATTTAATGATTTTAATATTGTTGAGTTTACGACTAAAGCTAATGCGCTCGATTATGACTCAATGGATGCTCTTAAGAAAGCAACTGATAAACCTTTAATAATAATTAATGAAAGCATGCAATTTTCTGCTGGTGTTAACCTGACCTATACAATGGAATTTGCAAATAAAAATGATTTTAAATCTATAAAAAAATTTATTAAATATTTTCAAGAAACTTGCAAACATCTTAAGTACTCTAAATACCCAGTTATATCTGCTCCATCAGGTTTAACTTTGGGTGGAGGTTTTGAAGTTTTAGTACAAAGTAATTTTGTAGCTTCACACACAAATATTGTAATCGGATTAGTAGAGACTATTGTTGGATTAATTCCAGCTGGAGGTGGATGTAAAGAAATGTTGGCTAGATGGTTAAATACTGAAGAGGCTAAGAAAGATCCAAAATATGCACCCCTGAAAGTATTTGATATAATTGGCTATGGTAGAACAGCTACGTCTCCAGTCGAGGCAGAACCTTTGAAATACTTACTACCTGAAAATAAAAGAATTATGAATAGAAATAGTTTGCTTGAAGTATCGAAAAAAATCTTGAATGAAAACAAGGACTTTAAAGCACCAAATGAACTTATATTTAATTTACCTGGTAAAGAAGTTATTGATGATATGAACAAAATTTTAGAAAAACTTTACAATGATAAAGTTATATTGGATCATGGTTTGACTGTGGCAAAAGAATTAGCTCACGTTTTAAGCGGTGGTGAAACTACCAAAGATAAAACTCTTACAGAGGATGATTTGTTTAAATTGGAACTTGATGCTTTTATGAGATTAATCGAAACTAAACAAACTCAAGATAGAATTAAACATACTCTTGCTACTGGTAAACCTTTGGTTAATTAAATAATCTAAGAGTATTTATAAAGTCAGGCCTTAAAACATATTCAGATTTATTTAAGTATTTAATTTTTTCTAAAGCTTCTAAGCCAAATATTACTTTTCCAATGGGTGTGTATTCCCCTTCATACAAAGGTTCATCCTGAAGAATTATAAAAAACTGACTATCTTCAGTATCATATTTTAAAGATCGAGCTAATCCTACACTTCCTTTGGTGTAGTTAAAATCCTTGTCAACTTCAGATTTGATTGTACCTAAGCCAGATTTTCCAGTTCCAATTTTTCCATAATCAATGTTTCCTTTTTTTCCAAATTCTACATCACCAGCTTGTACAAGTTTATCTTTAATGACCCTATGAAATGCCACATCATCATAAGCATAAGATTTAATTAATGTTTTAAATCTTTCTACTCCATTTGGAGATATTTCTGGATATAATTCTATAATTACATTTCCACATTCAACGTTTAGAATTGCTATGTTATTTGGATTTTCAAAATTAATTTTATTTGGATCATAATTCTTAACAAATAAACATTTATCTTTTAGCAAAACAAAAGAGGTAATTGAAAATAAACCTAAAATTACAACAAATATAAAAATTATTTTTTCAGATTTTGAAGCTTTTATCTTTTCAATCATAAAATAAAATTTTCATCAATTTTTAGGAGCCCTTTTTTGATGAATTCAATTTTTTTTTGAAGAATTGGATCAACCGTTTCAGGTAAATTTCCATACATTAAATGAGAAAATACTTCAGCCATATCCTCAGATGCGGTGGATTGTGAGTATTCAGTAATAAAACCAGTTGTTTTAGAAAATGTTTCTAATCCTATTTTTTTAGTACACGTCGAACATTCTGCATAATTGAACTCTTTAGGATTAAAACTAGACCAAATTTGCTCATTAAATATATCTTTGAAACTATCATTTATTATGTGAAACACTTCGTGATGTAATACTCTTTCAAAATATCTATCGTTAAATTTTATATCTACAATTAAAGTTTTCATTACATTATCAGGTATCCCAGCAGTATTGATACCGGAGATTGATAAGTCTTCACACATAACAATGTATTTTAGATTTATTCTTTTTAAAAAGTTTTGAGAATATCTATTAAGATTTTTTTCAATAATCTTATATTTTTTATCTAAGTCTTGCTTTGATGATTTAAAACAACTGATATTATTATCTATACCTATTGTAAATGCTTGTTTAGCGTTCAAGTATCTTAATTTGTTTTCAGTTTTAAGATTATAAATCTCCAGGTTTGGAATCTTTATTAATTCGTAAATTGTATCTGCTTGGGTTGGAGAAATTAAAAATAAATACAATAAAATGAGCTTTAATAATTTCATAATTAGTATTATTGAAGATATTCCAATTTGTTAGAATGTGATAGAGTTTTTGTGATGAAAAAAAAAAGAACCAAAGAACCCATTCAACCAGTAAGTGGTACAAAGGTTCCAAGATTTGCCGGCCCATCAACTTTTGCTAGACTACCAGAATTAAGAGATGTTGAGTACTGCGATGTTGCAATAGTCGGGATACCATTCGATGCAGGCACAAGTTATAGACCTGGAGCAAGATTTGGTCCTCAAAGCATCAGACAAGCTTCAAGACATTTGAGAACAAATTATCATCCAAACTATGATGTTGAGCCCTTTAAAGTTCAACAAGTTGCTGATGCAGGTGATATTACTTGTAATCCATTTAATATAGATGAAGCAATTAAGCAAATTGAGGAAGGAGCTTTGGATCTTCTTAAAAAAACTGGTGGTATAATTAGTTTAGGTGGAGATCATACAATTGCGTTTCCTTTATTAAAAGCAGTAAATAAAATTAATAATGGTCCTGTTGCTTTAGTACATTTTGATGCTCATCTTGATACTTGGGACACTTATTTTGGTGCGCCTTATACACATGGAACACCTTTTAGAAGAGCACGTGAAGAAAATTTATTCATGGATGATGCTTCAATGCATGTTGGTATTAGAGGTCCATTGTATAGCAGAGAAGATCTTAAAAATGATGAAAGTTTTGGATTTAAGATAATTCATTGTGATGAGTTTCAAACTGAAGGCACTGATAAAATTGCTGAAAGAATAAAAAAAAGAGTAGGAGATAATCCATTGTATTTATCAATTGATATTGATGTTTTAGATCCTGCTTTTGCACCTGGCACTGGTACACCAGAAATAGCTGGCATGACCACTAGAGAAATGGTTAATGTTATTAGAGGCTTGTCTGGCATGAATTTAATCTCTGCAGATGTTGTTGAGGTATCACCTGCTTATGATCATGCTGAGGTAACATCACTTGCAGCTGCTACTATAGTTTATGAGTTAACAAATCTATTTGCAAAAAAGTAAAGAAAGGTTAGGAGTCTTCAATGGAAAATAAAAAAAATTTTTATATCAACGGCAAATGGGTAACACCAAAAAGTAAAGAAGAAATCAAGGTAATTGATCCTGCAACAGAAGAAAATTGTGCAGTTATAACACTAGGCAACAAAGATGATGTAAACGATGCCGTGAATGCCGCCAAAAAAGCTTACAATTCGTGGGCGTTTTCATCAAAAGAGGAGAGAATAAAATTATTAGAAAAACTTTACGAAAATTATAAGAAAAGATGGGCTGACATCGCAAATGCAATTACGATAGAGATGGGAGCACCAAAAGATTTTGCAACAAAACTTCAAGCTGGCACAGGTGCTGCACATTTAAAATCATTTATAAGATATTTAAAAAATTTTGAATTTGAAAAACCATTAGGAGAACATGCGCCTAACCAAAGACTTATTTATGAACCAAAAGGCGTATGTGCATTAATCACACCGTGGAATTGGCCAATGAATCAGGTTTGTTTAAAAGTAATGCCTGCAATAGCGTCTGGCTGCACTATGGTTTTAAAACCATCTGAACTAGCTCCGTTATCTTCAATGATATTAGCTGAGCTTATTGATGAGTCTAAAATTCCAGCAGGTGTGTTTAATCTAGTTAATGGTGATGGAGCAACAACTGGTGATGCATTAACAAGTCATCCTGACGTTAATATGATTTCATTTACCGGATCAACTAGAGCAGGAGCATTAATTTCCCAAAATGCTGCGAAAGATTTTAAAAGAGTAAGTTTAGAACTTGGTGGTAAAGGTGCAAATATAATATTTAAAGATGCTGATCCAGATGCAATAGAAAGAGGTGCTTTGAGATGTTTCAGAAACTCAGGCCAGTCATGTAATGCACCCACAAGAATGCTAGTTGAAAAATCAATGTATAATGAAGCTGTGGAAAGATTAAAGAAGTATACAGAAAATTTCGAGGTTGGTGATCCAAAAAAAGAGGGAGAGCATATAGGCCCGGTTATTTCTGAAACTCAATACAACAAGATACAAACTTTAATCAAGAAGGGTATTGATGAGGGGGCTAAATTAGTAGCTGGAGGCCCAGGCAAACCAGATGGATTAGAAAAAGGTTATTTTGTAAAGCCTACTGTATTTGCTGATGTTAATAACAAAATGGAAATAGCAAGAACAGAAATATTTGGTCCAGTTTTATCTGTAATGCCTTTTGAAACGGAGGAAGAAGCTATTGAAATTGCAAACGATACTCCCTACGGATTAACAAACTACATTCAAACTAAAGATAAAGAAAAAGTAAAGAGAGTTGCTAGAAAACTTAGATCAGGGATGGTTGATGTTAATGGTGCTGGTATTGCTGTTGATGCACCTTTTGGTGGATTTAAACATTCGGGGATTGGTAGAGAAGCTGGTGAACATGGTCTAGAGGAGTTTCTAGAGGTTAAATCTGTAGGTGGGTGGAGTTAATTAAAAGTAGATTTTTTCTTAATTCCTTCAAGAAATTTTAAACATTTTTTAAGTTCATTAAGTTCAATGAACTCATCAACTTTGTGAGCTTGTTCAATAGAGCCTGGTCCGCAAACAACTGTGCTGATACCAATTTCTTGAAACAATCCAGCTTCAGTTCCAAAGGATACAACTTCTCTAGAATTATCACCGGTCAAACTTGAGACTAATTCACATGCCTCTGAATTATCTATACGATCAAAACCTGTGACTTCACCTATTATTTCCTTGGTTATCTTTGAATTAGGAAAAACTTTTTTCATCTCTGGTAATAAAACTTCATTTGCATATTCATCTATTTTTTGATTTAGAAAAACACCATCTTCTTTAACTACTGGTCTTGTCTCCCATTCGACCCGACATTTGTCAGCTATTACATTGTGAGCTATACCTCCAAATATTCCTCCAACTTGCAATGTTGAAAAAGGAGGATCAAATATGGAGTCCTTCGGAGCTCTTTTTTTTAATTCTTCCCTAAGCTCGATTAATTTATTTGCATATTTTGATGCAAATTCAACGGCACTAACACCTTTGTGAGGCATTGAGCTATGTCCAGCTAATCCCTCAAAATAAGTAGTATATTCATAACAACCTTTATGTGCATCTATGATTTTCATTTTTGTAGGTTCACCAACAATACAAATTCCATCTTGGATATTTCTTTTTTTAAGTTCTTTAATTAATATTGGAGCTCCCAAGCATGCTGTTTCCTCATCAAAAGTAAAAGAAAAATGAATATCTCTATTTAGATCAACTTTAGAAAAAACTGGAGCAAACGCTAAAGTACATGCAATAAAACCTTTCATGTCACAGGAACCTCTTCCATAAAGTTTATCTTCTTTAATTGTTGCTTTGAAAGGATCTGTACTCCAGCTCTTTGAAACAGGGACTGTATCAGTATGACCAGATAAAATTATTGGTTTAACTCCATTTGATTTTTTTGCTTTAATTGTTGCAAAAAGATTTACTCTTTTTTTTTCATCATCATACGTTTTGAATGAAGTTGCACCCAAGTCATTGAGATATTTTTCACAATAATTAATTAAATCATTGTTATCTTCTCCTGAAATAGTTTTAAATCCAATTAAATCAGATAAAATTTTAATAGAATTCTCGTATAATTTATCTAAATTTACTTCTGTACTCATTAGTAATAATTAATATAAATACCTCATTTATGAAAGAACAAATTACATACGACATATTTGAGAAAATAGACATTAGACTTGGGACAGTACTCTCAGTCAAAAAAAATGAAAAAGCTAGAAAACCATCTTTAGTTGTTGAAGTCGATTTTGGAAAAGAAATAGGTGTTAAAACATCTTCCGCTCAAATTACTCATTTTTATAATGAGGAAAATTTAGTTGGTAAACAGGTGATTGGTGTTTGTAATTTTCCAGAAAAAAATATTGCAGGTGTAAAATCTCAATTTCTACTTTTAGGCTCAATAGACTCTGAAGGAAAGGTAACATTAGTACATCCCTCACAAAAAGCAGAGAATGGTTTACCTATAGCATAAATATGCATCCAGAATTTTTATCTATGGCACTATTTTGGATTGTAGCCGCTTATACACCAGGACCAAATAACGTAGTCGCATCTTATTCAGGTTTTAATTTTGGAATAAGAAAAACAATTCCACATATTTTTGGAGTTACTTTTGGATTTACTTCAGTGGTATTTGCTTTGACAATTGGCTTGGTTAATGTTTTTAAAATATTTCCGACTATTCAAACTATTTTGAAATATCTGGGAAGTTTATTTTTAGTATACCTAGCCTATAAAATTAGTTTCTCAAAACCTTCTGATGAGAAAAAAAATGAAAATCCAATTTCTTTTTTAGATACTTTTATTTTTCAATTTTTAAATCCAAAAGGCGTTTTGATTGGAATTATCATAGTTTCTACTTATGTTGAATATGGAGAAAACTATCTTAATTATGCGACTCAAGTTGTTTTATTTGCCTTTGCAGTATCTCTATCAAGCATTACCTTTTGGACATTTGTTGGCAAATATCTCAGAAAATTTGCGACAAATGAGAAATTTATTAAATACTTTAATTATGTTATGTCAGTGCTTCTTCTTTTGAGCATAATTACATTTTATATATAAGATATGAAACCAGGAAATAAAAATTCTTACAAATCTTTATCTGACCTAGAGGCTAATGGTAGAAATTATAAATATTATTCATTAAAAAAAGCTGAATTAAATGGTTTAGAGGGTATTTCAAAATTACCAAAGTCGTTAAAAGTTTTATTGGAAAATCTACTTAGATATGAGGATGATATATCAGTTAATAAAAAACAAATAGAAGCAGTCAAAAACTGGCTTGAGACCAAAAAATCAAAAACTGAAATAGCCTACAGACCAGCTAGGGTTTTACTTCAAGATTATACAGGTATACCAGCAGTAGCCGATTTAGCTGCTATGAGAGAAGCTGTAAAAGAAAAAAATAAAGATCCAAATACAATTAACCCACTGTCTGCGGTTGATTTAGTTATTGATCACTCTGTTCAAGTTGATCAATCAGCAAAAAAAGATTCATTTGAAAAGAATGTAGATATTGAATTTAAAAGAAATGGTGAAAGATATTCATTTTTAAAATGGGGTCAAAGCGCTTTTGACAATTTTAGAATTGTTCCTCCAGGAACTGGCATCTGTCACCAAGTTAATTTAGAGTATTTATCAAAAGTAGTTTGGTCAGAAGAATTCAAAGGAGATAAATATTTATTCCCTGACACTCTTGTTGGAACGGACAGTCATACAACCATGGTCAATGGTTTATCAGTCTTAGGATGGGGTGTTGGTGGAATTGAAGCTGAAGCAGGCATGTTGGGGCAACCTATTTCAATGTTAATCCCTGAAGTCATTGGATTTGAAGTAACAAAAAAAATGCCAGAGGGCACAACTGCTACAGACTTAGTTTTAACAGTTGTTAAAATGCTAAGAGATAAAGGAGTAGTTGGGAAATTTGTTGAATTCTACGGTGAGGGATTAAAAAATTTAACTTTAGCAGATAGAGCAACAATTGCTAACATGGCCCCTGAGTATGGAGCTACATGTGGATTCTTTCCAATAGATGAAGAAACTTTAAAATATTTAGAATTTTCCGGAAGAGATAAAGAAACAGTGGCGATTGTTGAAAAGTATGCGAAGGAACAAGGTTTGTGGGCAAGTGATGAAATTGAATTTACTGATAAAATCTCTTTAGATATGTCCACTGTAGTTCCAACAATTTCGGGCCCTAAAAGACCACAAGATAAAGTTCTTTTAACTGATGCATCAAACAATTTTAAAAAAGTCTTTAAAGAAGCTACAGATAAAAATGATTATAAAATTTCTAAGGTAAAGGATACAGATTATGAGATTAAAGATGGTTCAATACTTATTGCAGCAATTACATCATGCACGAACACTTCTAATCCAAATGTTCTAATTGGTGCAGGACTACTTGCAAAAAAAGCTATAGAATTAGGATTAAATGTAAAACCATGGGTTAAAACATCTTTAGCTCCTGGGTCCCAAGTAGTAACTGATTATTTAGAGAAAGCAGGTCTAAATACTTACTTAGATCAACTGGGATTTAATTTAGTTGGTTATGGTTGTACAACTTGTATTGGGAATTCAGGTCCATTAGCAGAAAATATAGTTGATGCTATTCAAAAGGAAAATTTATATGCAGTCTCTGTTTTATCAGGTAATAGAAATTTTGAGGGGAGAATTTCACCTCACATTAAAGCAAATTATCTAGCTTCTCCACCGCTTGTTGTAGCCTACGCTCTTGCAGGTCATATGGAATTTGATTTAATTAAAGACTCATTTGGAAAAGATAAAAACGGCAAAGATATTTTTTTAAAAGATATTTGGCCTTCAAATAAAGAAATAGAGGATACATTGAAGATTTCTCTTAACGCAGATATGTTTGTTAAACGATATTCAAATGTTTCAGATGGACCAAAACAATGGCAAGAAATAAAAACAGAAAAAAGTAGTATTTATAATTGGGATGAAAATTCCACTTATGTAAAAAAACCTCCATTTTTTGAAAATCTTAGCGATGAGCCAGAGGGGTTTAAAGAGATTAAAAATGCAAGACCATTGTTGATATTGGGAGATATGGTAACTACAGATCATATTTCTCCCGCTGGTAATATTCAAAAAGATAGCCCAACAGGAGAATATTTTATGAATTATCAAATTCTTCCTAAAGACTATAACTCATATGGCTCAAGACGTGGAAATCACGAAGTAATGATGAGAGGCACATTTGCAAATATAAGAATCAAAAATGAAATGGCCCCAGGGACCGAAGGTGGTTTTACAAAATTATATCCTGAGGAAAAAGTTATGTCAGTTTATGATGCAGTAGTGGAGTATAAAAAAAGGGGAACTGACTTAGTTGTAATTGGTGGTAAAGAATATGGAACAGGCTCCTCTCGTGATTGGGCTGCAAAAGGAACTAAATTATTGGGTGTTAAGGTAGTAATTGCTGAGAGTTTTGAGAGAATACACAGATCTAATTTAATTGGGATGGGAATATTGCCATTGCAATTTACGGAAAATATGAACAGAAAAAATCTTAATTTATTAGGTTCTGAATTGATTAGTGTAGTAGATATTGAAAAGGGAATTAATCCTTCTGACAAAGTAAAAGTTGAGATTAAATATGCATCGGGTGATGTAAAAATAATAGATACCCTATGCAGAATTGATACTAAAAATGAATTGGAATACTATAAAAATGGTGGAATACTTCAATATGTTTTAAGAAATATGATTTAAATATGGATGAAGATATATCAATAATAAATACAAACACGAGAAATGAAAAAATAAAAAATTTTTTTATCCAAAATAAAAAAAAAATAATTTTAGTTTTAGGTTTTATCGTTATACTTTTAATTGGTTATTTTGCTTTTGGGGAATATCAGGATAGTAAAAAAATAAAGATTTCAGACTCTTTTAATGCAATAACTATAAACTATTCTGAGAGTAATAAAGAAAAAACAGCTAAAGATTTAATACAAATAATTAATGAAAAAAATTCAACCTATTCACCATTATCTTTATATTTCATAATAGATAATGAATTAATTAGTGAAAAAAACAAAATTAATGAATTATTTGATGTTATTATTTATGAGACTTCATTGGATAAGGAAATAAAGAATTTAAATATTTATAAAAAAGGGCTTTATAATGCTGATGATGTTAATGAGAGCGATCTTTTAAATATTTTAAAACCTTTGATAAATTCAGAGAGTATCTGGAAATCGCATGCGTTATACTTGATGGCGGAATATTTTTATTCAAAAAATGAAAAGCAAAAATCAAAGGAATTTTTTACTCAAATTATTAGCTTAGAAAATGCAAATAAAGAGATTAAATTAGAGTCTCAAAAAAGACTTAATAGAGATTTTAGTGAATAAGATTTTTAATCTATTACTGATTATTTTATTTTTGTCAGCATGTTCTTTAAACAAAAATTCTAAGTTTTGGACTTCAGACACATTAGAGGAATTAGAGGAAAAAAAGTTTCAAAAAATTTTTGATGATGAAAAAACTTTAATTCAAGAATTCAATACAAATGTAAATTTAAATTTAGGTTCAAAATTTACAAAGATTAGTCTAGAAAATAAACTAACCAATAACGACGGTAGAGTAAATTTTGATGGGTTATTAAAAAGATCTTTTAAATATAAGTTTTCAAAAATTAAAAATTTCTATCAATTTGAGCCAGTAATATCTTTCAATAAGAACAACATTATTTTTTTTGATAATAAGGGAACAATTCTACAATTTGATGAGCGTTCTAAATTGATCTGGAAAAAAAATTATTATTCTAAAGCTGAAAAAAAATTAAACCCAATTTTACAATTTGCAAATAATGATAGGTCCTTAGTAGTTGCTGATAATTTGGCAAATTACTATGTGATTAATTTAAATAATGGTGAGTTAGTATGGTCCAAAAGTAATTCAGCTCCATTTAATTCACAAATAAAGATTTTTAAGGACAGATTTTTTATAATAGATTTCACAAACACCTTAAGATGTTTCTTACTTAAAAATGGTGAGGAGCTTTGGAGTTTTCAAACAGAAAAATCTTTAATAAGATCTCAAAAAAAATTATCTATAGTTATAGTTAAAGATACAGTTTATTTTAATAATTCACTTGGAGATATTAGTGCATTAAATGTTAATGATGGAAGTTTAATCTGGCAGTTACCTACTCAAAAAAGTACACTTTATGAGTCATCTTTTTCTCTTGAAACATCAGACATAATTGCAGATGAAAATAATTTATTTTTTTCAAATAATAATAATCAATTTTTTTCCATAGATGTTAATTCAGGAAGTTTTAGTTGGGAAAATACAGTTAATTCAAATTTAAGACCGACTCTAATTGGAAATTTTTTGATTTCAGTCTCAATAGAAGGATATTTAATTATTATTGATAAAATTACAGGCAACATCATTAAGATCACAGACATATTCAAAAATTTTAATCCAAAGAAAAGAGATGAAATATCACCAACGGGATTTATTGTTGGCTCAAAAAATATTTACCTTTCTACAAATATTGGAAGATTATTAGTAATTGACATTAAATCAGGAAAAACAATTTCAACTTTAAAAGTTGATAATGATAAAATATCACGACCATTTATAATGGATAAAAATTTATATTTAGTTAAAGACAACGCAATTATAAAACTTAACTAATGTTTTTAAAATTATTAGATAAATTGGGAAGAAAAAAAGTAGTTTTAGATAGGGGACCATCACATCCAAGATTTGATTTAGCTAAACCATGGATGAATAGATATTATTTAATTTTCAGACATAGACCAAAATGGTTTCCATTTAATATACTTATTCATGAAATGTTAGCTGATGATCATGGTGATGGAGTACACAATCATCTTTTTCCATATATTACGATAGTGATTAGAGGTGGTTATTGGGAAACAACTAAAGAAGGAAAATTTTGGAGAAAACCTGGCTATATTGGATTTAGATCTGCTAATGCATATCACAGAGTAGATTTGGAGCCTGGAACTAAACCAATGACAATTTTTATTTCCGGTCCATTTGGTTTAAGAAAAGGTCCAAGATCAGAATACGGTATTGATTTTAAATCAAAAAAAAATTGATGTCCAAAAATCTTGAGGAAAAATTTAGATTATTTTGTAATTCAAAAAATTTAGAAATTAATCAAAACCAAATAACGGTAATTAAATTACTTCAAGACTTTTATAATAAAAATTTTCACTATTCAATCTTCAATTTTTTTAAAAAAGAAGATTATAAAAAAGGTTTTTATCTTAATGGAGGTGTTGGTGTTGGAAAAACAATGATCTTAGATTTTTTTTATGATCTTATGTCTGAAAAAAAATTAAGACTTCACTTTAATGAGTTTATGTTAAATTTTCATAATTTTGTTCATGAAAACAAAAATAAGGGAGATGAAAATATTATTAATTCATTTGTTAAAGACTTAAAATCAAAGGCTATGTTAATATATTTTGATGAATTTCAAGTTACTAATATAGTAGATGCTATGATATTAGGTAAATTATTTGATAAAATATTTAGTGAGAATATAAAAATTATTGTTACCTCCAATATTCAAATTTCTGATTTATATAAGGATGGTCTACAACGTGATCAGTTCAAACCTTTTATTGAGATCATGAAAAAAAAGACTGTCGAACATGAGCTTATAATTGAAGATGATTATAGAAAATCAAAAGAAAACCAAAATGATAGATATTTCTTCCCATTAAACCAAGAAAGTAATTTTAAAATGAATAAATTCTTTAGAGTCATTTCAAAGGATAGAAAAAAAACTATTCAAAATCTTGACGTTAAAGGCAGAGAATTTATCATTAAAGAATTCTATGAGGGAGTTGTAAGATTTAAATTCGATGAGTTATGTGACAAAAACTTGGGAGCCGAGGATTACCTTGAAATAGCTAAAGTATCTAAATTTATGGTTATTGATAAAATACCAAAGTTTAATGACATAAACTCTAATCAACAGCAGCGTTTCATAACCCTAATTGATATAGTTTATGACAAGAAAATACCAATTGCCGTCACCGCTGAAAAAAATCTAGATGAATTAACGTCATCTAAATCATTAAAAGAGCCTTTTAATCGTACAATTAGCCGTCTTTATGAGCTAACATCCTCAAACTTTAATTTATGATACAAAAATTTAATAACTTTAAAGTGATTACCAATGGACAAAAATTATACGAATTCACTGATGAAACAATTAATTGGATCAAGAAAAATAAATTTAAAAATGGTATACTTAATTTGAGTATTCAACACACTAGTGCCTCTTTAATTATACAAGAAAATGCAGACCCCGATGTCCAAACTGACTTAATCAACTATTTTAATAAAATCGCACCAATGGATAACAAATTATATATTCATACAACTGAAGGTAAAGACGATATGCCTGCGCACATAAAATCCAGCTTAACTAATAATCAAATTTCTCTTAGTGTTGAAAATGGAGAATTATTACTTGGAACTTGGCAGGGTATTTATTTATTTGAGCACAGATTAAACCCACAGACAAGAACCATCATTCATCATTTTTTGGGAGAAGTTTAATTTTTTTTTAAACTTTGAAAAGCTTTTAATGCAGAAGCTCTTGCCTCTTCATGTATCACTATTGGTTTTGGATAATCTTTTCCTATAATTGTATTGATTGCTTGTTGATATTTCATTTCCATTTCCCAAGGTTTGTGAATAAATTTTTGAGGAACTTTGTTTAATTCTGGAATCCATTTTTTTACATATTTTCCCTCTTTATCAAACTTTTCACCTTGAAGAATAGGATTAAAAATTCTGAAGTATGGAGCTGCATCTGCTCCACAACCTGCAACCCATTGCCACTGAGCTACATTATTAGCTTTATTAAAATCTAGCAAACAATTTCTAAAATGCTTTTCACCCTCGGTCCAATTAATTCTCAAATGTTTTACTAAAAAAGAACCAACCACCATTCTAATCCTATTATGCATCCAACCAGTTTCATATAACTCTCTCATTCCAGCATCAACAATCGGATAACCAGTCATCCCCGATTTCCATGCTTTTAAAAATTTTTCATTTTTTACCCAAGGAAATTTATCAAATTCTTTTCTGTAATTCCCTTTTAAAAACTCTGGAAAATAATTAATCAAACTATGAGAGAACTCACGCCAACCAAGTTCATTAATATATTTCCTATAACCAATACCTTTAGATTTAATTTCGTTACATTTTTTCCAAATCGTGCTTACATGTATTTGTCCGTGCTTTATATAAGGAGATAACTTTGATGTGCCCTCTATAGAAGGAAAATCTCTAGCCGAACCGTATTCTTTAATTTTATCATTAATCAAACTGCTCAGAACTTTTTTTGAATCATTTTCTGATACTTTCCAATAATTCTCAAATTTCATATACCAATTTTTTTTTGGTAAAATACTTTTTGGTTCAACGCAATTTTTGAAGAAAGATATTACTTTCGTTTTTTTCTTTACAATATAATTTTTACTTGGTGGTAAACCTAAATATTTTTGTTCAGCATTTCTCCAGAAAGGGGTGAATACTTTAAAGGGTGTTCCATCATTTTTAGTAACTTCTTGAAATTCATTTAAAATATTTCCTTTAAAATATTTAAATTCAATCTCATTTTTTAAGAAAACATCTCTAATTTTTTTTCCTTTTGCAATAACATCAGGTTCATAAATTTTATTCCAATATATTGAAACGTCATCTTTTTTTTTAATTTTAGAAAATATATCTAATTCATCTCCCGCTAATATTTGAAGATTAATTTTGTATTTAGATAATTCTGATTTAAATATTTCTAAAGATTTAAATAGCCACCACTTTTGTGCTTCTCTTTTGTGATCAAAATCGGTTTTATTATAAATAAATAAAGCAATAACATTTTCATGATTTTGCGTGGCATATGAGAGAGCAGGATTATGTTCGATTCTAAAGTCTTCCCTTATCCAAGCTATTGCATTTTTTGTCATATAAATATTATTTTCTACCTTTAGATAGCAGCTGTTTGTAAAGTTTAACATCTGCATTTCCTTCGCATCCAATGACAAGAATGTTAGAGTCTTCGTTTAAATTCAGTGATTTTCGTGCTTTAAAATTGTTAGCTAAACCTACAAGAGCAATAACTCCAGGGGTTGCACATTCACCCCCAATGATTGAAACCCTACTTAGTTTTCTATCTTTTAACATCGCGGTCGTTTTAGCAACATTGTTATCACTAACAGATACACAATAGTTAGAAGTTTTTTTAAGTATTTGCCATGGGACAAGTGACATTTCATTACATGACATTCCACCCATAATACTTTCTTTTTTTATTCTTATTTTTTTCATCTTATTTGCTTTAACACTCTGAAGAACACAATCAGCTCTATCAGGTTCAACAACAATTATTCTTGGAATTCTTTTAAAATATTTTGCGACCCCAGCAACTACACCTGCTGCTAATCCTCCAACACCAGCTTGAACAAATATGTGAGTTATATAATGGTTTGTTTGTTTAGATATTTCCTTTATCATAATAGAATATCCAGCCATTGTAAGTTGAGGAACATATTTATAGTTTTTGGTAGAGACATCCTGAAAAATTTGCCAATTATTCTTTTTTGAAAGTCTTTTACATTCCTCCAAAGAATTTTCATAATTTCCCTTAACTCGTATTACCTCGGCGCCAAATTTCTCAATTTCACGAACTCTTGTTTGGCTTACATATTGACTTACAAAAATTTTACATTTTAAATTTAACCTTTTTGCTCCCCAAGCAACTGATCTACCATGATTGCCAGCTGTTGCTGATGAAATAACAATATTTTTTTTTCCTTTAGATATTCTCTCTACTGCGTATGCTCCCCCCAATGCTTTAAACGACTTTAAATGAAATCTTTTGGATTCATCCTTATAAAATATATTATTTAATTTCAAATTTTTCTTCAATTTATCAAGTGATAGTAGGGGGGTTACTTTATAATTTTTCCAACCAGAAATTGATTTGTAAGCATTAGTGATTAATGCAGAAGGAAGATGTTTTAAAACATAACTTCTTTTAAAATTATAACGATTATTTTTTAATAATTTTTTATATTTCCAGCTTTTAAGATTTTTTAAACTCTTCACTTTAACAATCTAGAGTGTTTTGTCTTTCCCATTTGGTTATAGGTTTTGATTTATCAAATCTTTCTATATTGTTAAATTCTTTTATTTCAGTAGCTCTAAGTTTTATATAACTATCAATTACTTCAGCACCAAAAGCGTCATTCATCTCTTTATTTTGTTTTAATTGCTTTAACGATTGATCTAACTCATCAGGAAGTTTTGGAAGATTTGGATATTTTGCAAAATCCTCATACATATTACAATCAAGAGGTTTTCCAGGATCTATTTTGTTTTTAATACCATTAATTCCAGCTGCGAGAACACTTGCTTGCAGTAAATAAGGGTTAGCCGATCCATCCATTAATCTTAGTTCAAACCTTCCTGGATCAGGAATTCTAATCATGTGAGTTCTATTATTGCCAGTGTAAGAAATACTACTTGGTGACCAAGATGCACCTGACTTTGTTGGTGGTGCATTAATCCTTCTATAACTATTTATTGTAGGATTAAAAAAAGCAGATAAAGATGAAGCATGTTTTACTACTCCACCTAAAAAATTATATGCCATTTTACTAAGACCTAAGTTATTAGACTTGTCCAAAAATTTATTTTTCTTTCCATCCCAAACCGAAATATGGGCATGACAACCATTTCCAGTTAAATTCTCAAATGGTTTGGGCATAAACGTAGCTCTTAAACCATGTTTTTCAGCAATAGTTTTTACCATGTACTTAAAAAACGTATGTCTATCTGCTGTTTTTAAACATTCTGAGTAATCCCAATTCATTTCAAATTGACCATTAGCGTCCTCGTGATCATTTTGATAAGGACCCCACCCCATTTCAATCATACAGTCACAAATTTCTTTAATTAAATCATACCTTCTCATTAAAGCTGATTGATCATAGCAAGGTTTTGATTGTGTATCTCTTGGATCAGCGATGGAGTCCCCATCAGGTGATATTAAAAAATACTCACACTCCACGCCAGATTTCATAGTCAATCCTTGTTTTGAGAGTTTTTTAATTTGTTTCTTCAACATTATTCTTGGAGAGGCGTCTACAGGTTTTCCATTCATCCAAAGATCTGATGCAAGCCAACCAACTTCTTTGTTCCAAGGTAATTGAATTAAACTATCTGGATCTGGAATTCCAAACATGTCTGAGTCTGCAGGTGTCATATCTAACCACGCAGCAAATCCTGCAAATCCTGCACCAGTTTCTTGCATATCTTTTATTGCATGTGCTGGTACTAGTTTTGATCTAAGCACTCCAAATAAATCAACAAAGCTTATCAAAAAATATTTAATTTTTTTTTCTCTAGCAATTTTGAATAAATTTTTTGGCATAACTTAAGTTAACACAATTATTTTAAAAAAGATAAAATTGTTTCTTTATAAAAAATTAAATTTACAACAATAATTATAATTATGGCTAATATTGCTCCATACTTTGCTTTTGGAAAAGCAACGCCTCTCATCTTGCTTGGTCTAAGTTCCTCGTTATCTTTGTTTTCTTCTGACATATGACAAAAAAAGGGCGCCACAAAAGTTGTAGCGCCCAAATTTTTTAATTTAATTACCAATCAGTAATATTGCTTTTATGGTCATTTGGACCATGTCTTTTTCTTGCTAATCTTTCGAGCTCATCACTCTCAGATTTAGCAGTTAAAACATGCCAGCCAACCCATATGATAATAGCAAGTATTACCAACAAGCCTTCACTAGATCCAGCACCAGGATAAATAGCACCAGCAACTTCCTCTGCTGGTTTATTAAGGTGATCAATCCAATTTGTAACTGTCGCCATATTTTCCTCCTTTACCTGGTTGCTGATGCAACTGCTTTTTCGTCAGATTTAGCAGTTTCCATCATTTCATAGTCTAGTCCAGCTATTTCAGCTTCACGCGGAATTCTTAATTTACCCATTCCGTGTAATACTTTTGCAATGATATAGCCTGGTATTAATCCTAGAACAAAGAACATTATTATTGCTCCTAAGAACATACCTAAAGGATTTATTGATGCATAAGTAGTTCCGTCCCACATAGCTCCAACACTGTAGCCAGATGATGGATAACCATTTAAAACAAAACCACAAATTACAAGACCTATAAATCCTGCATAACCGTGTACTGCAACAGCACCAACCGCATCATCAATCTTGAACTTACGTTCAACCCAATAATGTAATTTGTACGATAGCACAACTCCGATCATACCTATGATCATTGATTGAATTGGATGATATAAATCATTTCCAGCTGAAGCACATATAATACCCGCTAGTCCACTTGAGTAAGTCCAGAATGGATCACCTTTTGCAATCCAGTATCCAGCTAATAATCCTCCTGATAGTGACATCAAGAAGTTAAAAGTAATACCACTAAGTGTAGTAGGCGTTACATAAATGTTTGTAGCCGTCCAATAAGATATACCTTCCATGCCGTACTCTGGGCCAAGATCAAATATTGGAATGTTACATGCCGCATAGAATCCCCAGAAACCAGTATAAATTAGAAATAATCCAATTGTTACTAGCCAAGGATTTCTTGGTCCAATATTTCTTGGTTCACCACTTGATGAGAATTTTCCAATTCTAGGACCTAAAACCATTAGTACACCTAAAGCAAATCCACCTGCAATCGCGTGAATTACTCCTGATGCATAAGCATCATGGTATCCTAAAATTTTTAGCATCCAACCATCAAAGTGCCATCCCCAAGCAGCATCAATTGTCCAGAATACTGAACCAATTGCTATTGCTAATATTCCAAAAGCAAAAGTAGTTATTCTTTCAATTATTGCTCCAGAAACGATAGATGCAGCAGTCCAAGAAAATAATAAAAAAGCAGCCCAGAAAACACCATTAATGTGATCCCCAAGGTTAACTGCCATTATACTACTTGTTGCCACCTGAAATTTTGCACTAAACAAACTATCATCGGTGATTAAAGCTGTACTTTCGTTCATTATTGAAGGTGCTATCCCAGGTCCTGTTGGGAAAGCCCAATAAATCCACCAACCAAATAAAAACCATGTTACTGTAACCAAAGGTATCAGCATCGTGTTTTTCATAAGAGTATGTTGATGGTGTTTGTATCGAGAAGCTCCAACTTCATACATACAGAAACCAACGTGAATTAAAAACATCAGCACCACCGTTATCCAGTAGTAAAATTCTGTAAATATAGTAGTAAGAGCACCTAACTGATCAGTCATATTCTCTCTCCTATTAGTTTTTTAAAACCCTATAAAATTTAGAAAGTTGTTACAAACGAAACAATCTAATAAAACCTAATATTGACAATAGGTTTTTAAAAAATAATCAACTTTAGATTGTGTAATTAAAATTTTAGATAAGCTTTTTTTAAATCAACGAGAGGATGTTTTGGAGACATTTGAAATTTCACTAAAAGCTCTCTTGCTATCATATCTCTATCTTGTTGATTATCAGGTAATTTAATTGATGATGGAATTGTAACCCAACCGTTTGCGTTTCTACAAAATACAGCTGGTCTTCCCTCTTCATAGCCCATATGAACGTCCTCTAGCCAATTAAGATCATCCCAACCCATTGCCTCAACATATTTTTTTAGAAATGGTGTCATTTTTTTGTAATCTGGAAGTAGATTTACGTCATATCGATAACCGATTGACTGACCAATCATTTTCTCTCTAGCAGTCTCTTTCTTTTTACCTAGTTGAAGAGAAACTGCTTTTGATTTTGATTTTTTCTTTTTAGCCATGGATACCTTTAAATTTTATGAAAGTTATCTACTCCAACAGTATAATTAGTACCTGCTAATGGAACTTTTGCTAAAGCTGATGCTTCAGAAGTAAGTGCCGCTAAGTCTTCAGGTTCTAAAGAGTGTATGTTTGTTTTTCCACACGCTCTAGCTAATAACTGGGCTTCAAGTGTCATTGAATGTAAATAATTATAAACTCTCAAAGCTGCATCGTCAGGATTTAATCTTGCTCTTAATTTTGGATCTTGTGTAGCAACTCCCACAGGGCATCTTCCAGTATGACAGTGATAACATTCACCAGCCTTTACACCCATTTCTTTTTCAAAATTTGCCTCTGGAATATCTTTGTTACAATTAAGTGCAATCATAGAGCCTGTACCAATAGCTATCGCATCTGCACCTAAAGCCAATGCTTTTGCCATATCAGCACCATCTCTAACACCACCAGCATAAATTAATGTAACTTTTCCAGTTTTTCCTACATCATCTAATGCTCTTCTCGCCTCTCTTATAGCTGCAATACCAGGTATACCAGTGTTTGCAGCAGCGATGTGTGGACCTGCTCCTGTAGATCCTTCCATTCCATCTAAATAAATAGAGTCAGGATCACATTTTGCAGCCATACGAACATCATCATAAACCTTTGATGCACCTAATTTTAATTGAATTGGAACTTTATTTTTTGTTAGCTGTCTAAGTTCCTCTACTTTTAATGCTAAATCGTCTGGACCTAACCAGTCAGGATGTCTCGCAGGAGATCTTTGGTCAATACCTGAAGGTAGTGATCTCATTTCAGCAACTTGGTCAGTTACTTTTTGACCCATTAAGTGACCACCCATACCAACTTTTTGTCCTTGTCCAATAAAAACTTCTATTCCATCAGCTAGTTGAGCGTGATGTGGGTTAAATCCATATCTTGATTGAATACATTGATAAAACCA
Source organism: uncultured Pelagibacteraceae bacterium (assembly GCA_902537665.1). GTDB lineage: Bacteria > Pseudomonadota > Alphaproteobacteria > Pelagibacterales > Pelagibacteraceae > Pelagibacter. Next base: position 62,211 of record CACBCE010000006.1, on the reverse strand, counting down.
TTTTTCAGAATATCTTCTTTCATCAGGTATCATTCCACCTTCACCGGAACATGTTGCGCTACCTGCCATTGTAGCTCCTCTTGCTAATGCAGTTTTTGCCTCATAAGATAAAGCACCAAAACTCATACCAGTAATATAAACTGGAATATCTAATTCAATTGGATTTTCACATCTTGGTCCAATAACAGTTTTAGTTTCACATTTTTCTCTGTAACCTTCGATTACGAATCTAGTAAGAGTTCCCGGTAAGAAAACTAAATCATCAAACGTTGGAATTTTTTTCATCAATGCCATTCCACGCATTCTGTATCTTCCTAACTGAGATTTAATATGAATATCATCAATTACTTCTGGTGTGAAAATAGCATTATGACCTAATAAACTTTTATTTCTGCCACCGTTAGAACTTAAATGGACGTCTGCTTTTCCACCTACGTTACCATTAGTTTTTAATTTACCATTTTTTCTCTTTTTTTTCTTAGCCATTAAATTGCTCCTTTTTTCTCAGTAGGTTCTAAGTTATCGTAATTCCAAAGTTTTTTACCCGCTACAATTTTTTTCATTTTACTTACATCAAAGTTTTCACCGATCTCAGCGACCTTCAATTTTCTTTTTAACCAATCTTGATCACTTTTAGTCAACTCGGCATCTACAGCATCACTACCATAAGAGCCAATTTCTCCACCTACGAAAATTGTCCCATCATACATCGAATCGCCCAAATTTATACCAACATCACCAAGGATGATGATTCTTCCTCTTTGCATCATAAAACCAGTAAATGCACCCGCGTCACCACCTATAATTATTGTGCCACCCTTCATATCAATACCTGTCCTAGCACCTACACTACCTTTACAGATTAAATCTCCACCTCTAATAGCAGCTCCAAAACAAGATCCAGCATTTTTCTCAATTACAACTTTACCTGCCATCAAATTTTCTGCACATGACCATCCAACTCTCCCATTGATTCGAACTATTGGACCATCACATGAACCCATTCCAAAATATCCTAAACTTCCCTCAAAAATTAAATTTAATTTATTTAAAATACCAACACCTAAACTATGTTTTCCTTGTGGGTTTTTAATTACGATTGTTCCATAACCTTGTCCCATCAAATTATCTATTTCTTTATTCGCTTCTGCAGCGGTCATATCTTTTACATCAAGGTCAGTTCTTTTATTAAAATCGACATCATGAGTTCCAAAATAATAGAAATTTTCTGCTTCATCAGGATTAAAGAATTTTTGTTGTGTTCGTCCTGTTAAAACTTCAGTGTGCATACCCATAGCTTGAGCTTTAGTTTTTTTGGAAACACTTTTTATATTTGCCATACCTTTACCTCTCCATCGAACGGGTCATAAGTATCAATTTCTTGTGGTAAAATTGATCGAATTGCTATTTCTTCTGAACCCATTGCTACCAAATCATCAGACTCATACAAAACTAAAGGTTTAGCGGCCATAGTGTCTTTTGCCATACCTAGAGAGTCTTTTGTAGCTACAAAATAAGTAAAGACGCCATCTAATCCAGTAAGAGATTCTTTCATACCTTCCTCTAAAGATGCGCCATCTCTCATTTTTTCTGCTAAATAAACAGCAATAAGTTCTGAGTCACACTCAGACATAAATCTCATTCCTTTATTTTCTAAAGCTCTTCTATTATTCCAATAATTTGTAAGTTGACCATTATGAACAACTGATACATCACTAAACGGATAACCCCAGAATGGGTGGGCAGATTTAATATCTACACCGGACTCAGTTGCCATTCTTGCATGCCCAATCGCGTGAGTACCAACAAGTTTATCTAAATTATATCTATCACAAACCATCTTAGCGTTTCCGAGATCTTTAATTACTTCTAATGATTTACCCATTGAAAGTATTTCTACTCCTGGAATGCTCTCAATCTTTTGTGAAAATTCTAATAAATCTTTTTTATTATATTCTATTTCATATCTTAATGAGTAGGGGAGTATCCTTTCCTCTTTGATAATTTTTGCTTCCATTTCATTAAGATAACCATCAACAATTTTTTTTCTTTCATCATAAACAGACACATCTTCAGCAACTGATGTACTACCTTCACCAACATTTTCTCCAACTTTAAAACGCATGATAAAATTTTTTCCATCGGTATCTCCGTATAAAGCATAACCTGTAGAGTCTTCTCCTCTATGTTTCAGAGCTTGCAACATACCTTGAAGCTCATGACCAACTTTCGAAGATTTTCCTCTATGAATTAATCCCGCAATTCCGCACATATACTTTTCCTCTTTCCGTATTTTTTATGGTAAGCAATCTAGATAAGTATCTAGATCCCATTGAGTTGTTGCTCCTAAAAATCTCTCCCATTCATCATTTTTATACCAATGAAAAACTTTATACATTTCATCAGGCATAGCTGATTTAATTACTTCATCTTCTGATAATCTATCCAAAGCTTCTCCTAAACTTAAAGGAAGTTTTTTGACGTCCTTTCCAGCTTTTTGAGCCTCGTAAATATTTCTAGACTCAGGATCTGCAGGTTTCATTTTATTACTTATTCCATGATCACATGCTTTTAATAATGCAGCACCTAACAAGTAAGGATTATGCATTGAGTCAACAGATCTATATTCAAATCTTCCAGGCGCTGAAACTCTTAATCCACAAGTTCTATTTTGGTAACCCCAGTCAGCATAAACAGGTGCCCAAAAACCTTGATCCCACAATCTTCTATAAGAATTTACCGTTGAAGATCCTAACGCTGTTAAAGCAGGAAGGTGTTCCATAATACCTGCAATTGATTGTAAACCAATTTTACCTGGTAATTGCACATCTTTCGTATCAGGCATAAACGTATTAGTTCCACCTTCAACATAACCAAAAACTTCTTCAACTCCTGGTAAAGATTTGTGTCCAAGTTTATTTGTTTTAATTTTTCCACCTTTCCATAAAGACATATTTGTATGACAACCACTTGCAGAAACTCCCATAAATGGTTTGGTCATAAAACATGCAATTAGATTATGTTCTCTAGCAACCTGAGCACATATTTGTCTATAAGTTGATAGTCTGTCTGCATTTCGAAGTACGTTGTCATAAGTCCAATTTAGTTCTAATTGACCCGGAGCATCCTCGTGATCCCCTTGAATCATGTCTAAACCCATAGCTTTTGCGTATTCAATAACTTTCATGAATACTGGTCTCAATGACTCAAATTGATCTATGTGATAACAGAATGGTTTTGAAAACCCTTTTCCTGTAGGAGTACCGTCATCATTTTTTGTCAGCCACATCATTTCAGGCTCAGTTCCAACTCTTAATTCTAAACCATGTTTTTTCTGGAATTCATCCATAAAAATTCTTAAATTTCCTCTACAGTCAGAGGTTAAATGTCCACCAGGATTATTTCTTTCTTCTCTGTTTCTGAAACATGTTACAAAAACTCTTCCAACTCTTTTGTCCCATGGTAATTGACAGAAAGTTTCTGGATCAGGGATACCCACTAATTCCATTGCTTCAGGTCCATAACCTATATAATTGTTATGACGATCTAAAAATAAGTTTGCTGTAGCCCCGTATACTAATTGAAAACCTTTTTCTGCTGTTCTTTCCCAATGATCTGCAGGTATTCCTTTACCCACAACTCTCCCTGTTACAGAAATAAATTGATAATAAATATAAGTAATTCCTAATTCGTTAATTTTTTCTCTAACTTTTTTAACTTGTTTGTCTCTACCAGGTCGGTTTACGTGCTTTTCTAGATCCGTCATTTTTCCCCTCAATGAATTATAATTTTATTCAAGCGTAACTGAAAAATTTATTAGTGTCTAGGCTAAGAGTTTAACTCCAAGGAAACGGACTGTTCGAAGTAGGGTGAAGTTCACCCTTCTCGTAACGGTTGAATCTAAACGGTTTTAATAAATCACTTTCAGCACCAAGAATTTCTTTGGCTACAAGTTCACCAACACCAATCATTTTATATCCGTGGTTAGCATCAGCAATCATGTATACGTTTTCAAAAAATCTATCAAAGATTGGAAATGAGTCTGGTGTCATGCATCCAAGACCACCTGATGGACCTTTTCTATATAAATCAGATTTTCCTTCAAATCTTTTTTGGCAATGTGCCAAAGCAGAGCACCACATATCACTAAATGCATCTGTAGTCTGATATTCTGGAGACTCAATTCCATAAGGATCAACATTTACCTGATCAAAATGTTTTTTAACAATGTAAGGAGATGTTCCACCTTGAACTCCTAAGCCTTCAATATCAGGTTTATAATAAATTCCCCAAATTTTATCTGTAATTAATTTCTTTGTTTTATCAGAATATAATGGTGCAGTTGAGTCTACGTGAACCACAGGTGGTTGTTTTCCGTCATTTGTTTTTAAATAATCTGGTTCTACACCAATAACTCCTTCCTGGAGCATCCAGTAAGTCCACATGTCAGTTACATGCATTTTACCATCTTTACCTTTAATGTTTGCTGTTTTAGGAAGTTCAAGCATATTCCAAAAATCTCTAGCCCAAGGTCCTGCTCCAATTACTACTTGCTCACAATCGATTGTGCCTTTATCTGTTTCAACTCCTGTAACTGCCTTACTATTACTTCCTCTTTTAAATCCTGTAACTTTTACCCCCTTCATCACTTGAACACCATTAGAAGTAGATTTATTTTCTAAAGCTTTAATAGAGTCTTTATTAAATGCATATCCACCCTTTTTTTCATGAAGAATTGAAGTTATACCTTTAGCTTGCCAGTCATCAAACATCCCCTTCATGTATTTCATACAATCCTTTTCACCTTCTATAAAATCAGACTCATAGCCAATTGCTTTTTGTTGCTCATAAATACTTGCAACGTCTTCATGCATAACCTCAGGTGATATTTGTAAATAACCAACTGGATTATATTTAAATGCTTTTGGATCACTTTCCCAAACAGAAACCGAGTGGGCCATCAATTCTCTCATTGCTGGTTGAAAATAATTATTTCTAACTACTCCACATGCAATTCCACTTGCTCCAGCAGCAGTGTCTTTTTTTTCAAGCACTACAATGTCACCAGGATTTTTATGAGTTTCAGATAATTTCCAAGCAGTACTTAAACCGTGGATACCCCCACCGATTATTACTACTTTTGCTTTTGTCGGTAATGACATATACAAACTCTATTTTTCGTGCGACTTAAATATATAGTTTTTTATATATATAAAAAATATAAGTAAAACATGTATAAATATTAAAAACTTAGATGTTTTAGTGTTTCAATATAATTATTGAACTCGTTAATAAAATTTTCACTTGGTTTAATGTGCTTTTTTCTTTGATCATTTGAGGTTTTTTCTAAAAAGAAAAAACCTTTTTCACAAGCCTCATTTATCATCAAAGCTGACTTTGGACGTGAAGTTTTAAATAGTTTAGTCTTAAGTTCCTCAACAGTAAGATTTTCTTTATATTTATACGCATGCATCACTAAAAGCATCATATGATAATGTGAAGGTGATTTTCTAAAAAAGTAATTACTTGAAGTATGAGAAAGTTTCATCTGATCTTCCCAAAATTCCAATAAATCCTTCGCTGATTTTGGCATTAGGATCTGACTCTTGTTTTCTTCGGATCGAAATGCGGAAACCCAACTACTTTTGCAGCAATTCTTTTTTGATGACCATCAATTTTACCAACCTCAACTTCAGTCCCTTCACTTGAGTACTGAGTATCGATTCTACATAAAGCTATATTTTTATTTAAAGTCGTGGATAAACAACCGCTAGTTATCACACCTACTTGAGATCTTCCAACGTGCACGCAATCACCATGTCCAGCTGCCTCTTTTCCAATAAGTTCTAAACCCACAAGTTTTTTTTGAGGATTTGCTTTTCTTTCTTTCAAAACCTCTTTACCAATAAAATCTTCTTCTTTAGTTTTTAATGGAACAGCAAAACCTATTCCAGCCTCAAAAGGATCTTGTTGACCATCAAATTCATTACCAAATAAAATTAAACCAGCTTCAATTCTAAGCTTGTCTAAAGCTGCAAATCCAGCAGGAATTAAGCCTTCATTTTTTCCAGCTTCCATAAGTTTATCCCAAACTTCAGAAGCATGACTTGGATGACACCATACTTCATAACCAAGTTCGCCAGTATATCCTGTTCTTGAAACAATCAATGGAATACCTTGAAGGTTTTCAATTCTACAAATAGTAAATCTGAACCATTCCAGTTCATCTATAGATGGTTGTGTTGGTGGAGTAAAAATCATTTTTTTTAATATCTCTCTACTTTTTGGACCTTGTATTGATACGTTACTAATTTGATCTGTTGAATTTTTTACATTGACTTTAAAGTTTTTCTTTTTAGCTACCTCTTTGAGCCATTCACCACCATATTCGTCTCCACAAATCCATCTAAAACCAGTTTCACTTAATCTCAATAATGTACCATCATCAAACATCATTCCGTTTTCATAACACATCGCAGAGTAAACAACTTGGCCAACAGCAAGTTTTTTAATATTTCTAGTCAATGTGTAATTCATCAATTCCTCAGCATCAGGACCTATAATTTCAAATTTCCTTAAAGCAGATAAATCAATTAGAACTGCTTTTTCTCTACAAGCATTGTACTCCTCAACAACTCCATGCTTGGTATAATCATTAGGTAACCAAAAACCTCTAGCATCTATAAAATTTCTAGTAAGCTTAGATGTTTTTTCGTGGAAGCCAGAGTTTCTAGTAAGCTTTTTTTCAGAGTCGGTTTTCATTCTAAACGCAAAGGATTTTGAAAATTCTTTTTTTTTATCATAGGTTCTAACAAAAATATCTGTTGGATTCCACGAATTACACGCATCGATATCACTAGGACAAGCTGTTGTCCCAATTGTTAAATCTTTTAAAGCTCTGAACATTACATAATCCCCAGGTCTTGCATATGACTCGTCTGAAATTACTGAATTTAAACCTGTTGCTGAAGTATTGAAAAATAAATTGATAGCTTGCCATCCTTTTTGTTTCTGAACACCATATTTTGCCATTGCATTATTTAAGTTTTCAGAGCAATTAGGATGACCAAAATAACCAGCGTCTTCATAATATTTTGAGGTACAAGCTAGATTAAATGTATCATGTTTTCCAACAGTATCTCTTATGACTTCAACTAATGGTTCATGATCGGTGTCGTAAAATTTTGAAAATAAACCAGGACCTGGAAAAGTATTTCCCATAAAAGTTCTCGTTGTTTGCCAATCAAGACCTTTTTCAACTTTCTTATCAAGTTTTTTTGTGTCGAACGCCACAAAATCAGAACATTGTCTTCCAGCTGGACTAATTACTTGAATAAAATCTCCCTCTTTAACTTCAAATGAAATTGCAGTTTGTCTTTCAATATTTTCCTCATAATTTGGCTCATAAACAGGATCAGGAATTATTGATAATTCTTTGTCATTAACTATTTTATATCTTTTAATGAATAACGTTAAGTCGCTTGAAGGATTTTGCTTAGATACCAGCATATTGTTTTGTGGCGCTGCAAAAATAACGTAACATTTATCTTTAGATTTTATCTTAATTTTTTCACCACTTGGAGTTTGTTCATCAAACAAAATTGATGATTTAGATTTATTAATATTTAAATTTCTTTTTTTTAACTGTAGGTTTGTAATTAAAGAGCTTTCATCTTTACCTTTTAATAACTCTTTAATAAAACTTTTTTTACAATTTTCTTTTTGATTTAAAATTCCAAGTTCAGATTTTCCATCTTTATCAAAACAAATGATTTCACAAATTTGATTTCCTTCCTCATTAATGATTTCTATTTCATCATCTGGAAATATTTGCAAACCCGTTAGACCACCAGCGTTAACGACATGTCTTTCAACTCCAGGTGGTAAAACATTTAAACCAGGCTCTTTAATATCTAAAGTAGTTTGCGACATTTTTATAAATCTTTCTACATAATATATATAAATCTTGTAGTTGACTATCATTTTACTTAGGCACATACTCAAAGCACTTAATATTAAGAAAGGGGAATAAATGCGAAAAATAATATCTTTAATTTCTGCAGTTATAATCTCAGCAGTAAGTTTTGCTAGTTTATCAAATGCAGATAGCAAAAAACCCATCGTTATCCCAACTCATAACTGGTCAAGTCAAATTGTAATGGCTTACGTTATTGGTGGAATAATGGAAAGCATGGGTAATAACGTTAAATACGTAAATGCTGACTCACAAGCAGTTTACGAGTCAATTAGAATTGGTGACGTAACTATCTCTCACGAGGTATGGGAATCTGCTTTTGGTAAATCATTTACAACAGCTTTAGATAAAGGTGGTTTACTTGACTGGGGTGATCATGAAGCTAGAACTCTAGAGGATATGGGATATCCTAATTGGGTTGCTGAAAAAGGTTTATGCCCAGGATTACCAGACTGGACTGCTTTGAAAAACCCAGACTGTGCTAAAAACTTTACAACACCTGACTCTCCGAATGGAAAAGGAAGAATGTTAGAAGGTCCACAAACTTGGCACGGTGACTTAATCCCTCAAAGAGTTGACGCTTTAGGTCTAGGAGATCTTTGGTGGGTTAAATTTGCTGGAAGTGCAGACGCACTTTGGGCAGAGTTAGCAGCAGCTGAAAAAGAAGGAAGAGGAACAATTATCTTTAACTGGACACCAAACTTTACTGATGGTGCTGGTTTTACATTTATCGACTTTCCTCCGTACACTGCAGGTTGCAGACCTGAAGATGGTGGAGATGGAAAATGTGGTTCGCCAGATGGTTATTTGAAAAAAGCAGTTAACGCTGATTTTCCGAAAACTCATCCAGATGCAGCTAAGATGTTTAAAAAACTTTCTTTCTCAACAAGTCAAATTGGAGCAATGGCAGCTTTAGTAGACATTGATAAAATGACTCACGAAGATGCAGCTAAAAAATGGCTAAAAGATAACGAGAAAGTTTGGAAAGCTTTTACTAAATAAGGTAAATAGCAACTAAATCTTTAAATCTCTCCCAACAGTGTTGGGGGAGATTTTTTTTTAAATAAATCTAAATGATCAAATATTTTTTTACTATATTCTTAAGTCTGATATTTTTTAATCAAACTTCAGCAAAAGATGTTAGTATAAATGAAAACATTGATCTCGAATTTGTCTGTGATTTAGAAAAAAAAATAATTAAGAATTCAGAATATAATTATCAAACTTTTTTAGCTAAAGATTTAAATGAAAAGGGTTTAGATAGTTTTAAAATTTTATCAAAAAAACCAGAAACACTTTTTATCAAAGGATTATCATCATTTCTCTCAGTTTCATCAAAACTTAATGTCAAAGTAGTCAATAAAGATGTGGTTTTATTTAAATCAATTGATCAAGAAAAAAATTATTCTGAGTCAGGTATTATTACAATTAAAACAGGTGAATTAATTCATGAAATAACGAAAAATATAAAAAGTGAAAACTCTGAAAAATATATTTTTATTTATTCATGTAACAAAGATGACAAAAAAGTATAATTTTTTTTTAAATAATTTTGTGTAAAATATCATTATGAAAAAATACCTCTTAACAATAATTTTAAGTTTATTTATCAGCACGGTTGTAATAGCGCGAAGCACAGGATGCAAAGAAGGAAATTGTGAAAACGGTTTTGGTAAATGGGTTTACACAGATAAAACTACCTATGAAGGTGAGTGGGTAGGTACTAAGAAAAACGGACAAGGAATTGAAACTTGGCCCAATGGATATATTTACAAAGGTGAGTTTAAAAATAGCGAATGGAGTGGGGTGGGTGTTTTAACTTTTCCTGATGGTTCAACTTATGAAGGTGAATGGGCAAAAGGTTTCATGAATGGCAAGGGAACTTTTACTTGGTCTGATGGCACTAAAAAAACAGGGATATGGAAAAATGGAAAGTTACAAGAATAAATGTCAAAAGAAAATTTTTTAAGTAAAATAAAATATTTACCTGAGACTACAAAACAGTTTGGTGGCTTGGTGCTAATAATTCTAATAATATCATTTTCATTTTTTGTTCTTAACATAATGTTTGGTGGTGGCGATGAACTTGTTAGAAAAATGAAATTAGAAGAAGAGAGGATTGCTCAAGAAAAGAAATTAAGTGAATTAATTTCTAAATTACCCTCAGGAATACTGGTAACTTTTGATGGCACAGATCACTTCAGATTAACAGACGAAGTTTATGAGCAAGTTTGTAAAGCTACAAAATTAATTCCACAACGTGCGATTATGGGGGCAAACTTCTTAAATTTTAGAGCGCATGAAATTTACACAATTAATGGTAACAAAATAGATGAAACTTTTGTTAAGTGGGATGAAGAGAAAAATAAGTGTTTTGCAGGCTTTACAGTGAGTGGAAATAATGTTGGAGTTGACGAGTCAATTACTGTCAGTGGTGAAGCATTAAGTTTTCTAAGCACCGGAATAGATACAAGGGTTTATTATATTAAAAATTTTTAAGGGGGAAGTAACAATATTATGGATTTAATTTTATTCTAATTTCATATAACTTAATTGAAATTTATGTCTGAGCCAGTAATCAAATGTGAAAACGTATATAAAATTTTTGGAGCAAATGCTCAGAAGATGCTTCAAGACTCAAATGGAAATGTTGATGCTAAAGTTTTTCAAGAAAATGGTTGTATAGTTGGGGTGAACAATGCTTCTTTTGAAGTTGCAAAAGGAGAAATGTTAGTCGTTATGGGTTTATCTGGCTCAGGTAAATCAACTTTGTTAAGATGTATCTCAAGATTGACTGATGCAACAGGTGGTAAAATTTTCATAGAGGGCCAGGACTTATTACAATTAAATAATAAAGATCTAATAGATCTGAGAAGAAATAAAATGGGAATGGTTTTTCAAAGTTTTGCTTTACTTCCACACAAAACTGTTGTTGAGAACATTGCATTTCCTCTCCAGATTAAAGGGATCAAAACTGAGGACAGCATAAATAAAGCAATGGATATGGTAAAGTTAGTTGGACTCGAAGGTAGAGAAAATTATTTTCCTAGGGAACTTTCAGGAGGGCAACAACAAAGAGTAGGTATAGCAAGATCTTTAGCAGTTGAGCCAGATATTTGGTTTTTAGATGAGCCTTTTTCAGCTTTGGATCCATTAATTAGAAAAGAGATGCAAGATGAGTTTTTAAGACTTCAAGATAAGTTACAAAAATCAATTATGTTTATTACACATGATTTTGATGAGGCTTTAAAACTTGCTGACAGAATTGCAATTATGAAAGATGGAATTATTGAGCAGTTAGATACACCAGCTAATATTGTTTTAAATCCAGCCACTGAATATGTTAGAAAATTTACAGAAGAAGTGCCGAGAGAAAAAGTTTTATTGATTAAGGATGTTATGGATACATCGAAAGATAATTTAGGTGATTTAAAAGTCTCTAAAAATGAAATTATAGAGAATGTTGCAGAAAAAATTCTTACACAGGAAAAAATAGTCGCTGTAATTGATAACAATAATGAAATTATAGGCTCTATCAATCCAACAAAAATAATCAATACTGTCTTTGGGGGAAGAAAAAATAATAATTAAATTATGGAATTTTTAAAGAAATATCCGAAAACTTTTCAGTGGTTATTTTTATTAATTGTATTCTTTGCTTTATGCTTTGCGATTGATGTTCCTGAAACATATAAGTTTATCAGGGGTCAAGCAGAATTTGTTAAAGATCCCAATCAAAGTAGTTATGTATTTTTAGGTAAAGAGGTAAGATATTACGCTTTTGATGTCTTTTGGAGATTGCCTCCATTGCTTGGATGGTTACCCATCTGGATTAATGACTCGTTGTTTTTCTTAATGAACGAATGGATGCCAATTGAAGTTTGGAATGAAGATACTCAAGAATTTAAAAGTCGGCCTATAGTTTTACAAATTAGTAGAAATTTGACTGCTTTTATGACTTTTTTAATAGAATTAATAAGAGAGATTTTATTGGGAGGTCTCGAAACTATTGTTGCCTTCACCAGTTGGGATTGGATAGACAAAAACCCATGGGCTGAATTACCAGGATTACCTTGGACTATTGTTGCAGCAGGTGCAGCATTACTTTCTTATAAATTAAGCGGGAAAGGTCTAGCTTTGTTTGCAGGCTTAACTATGGTTTACATTTCTGTGTTTGGTCAATGGAAACCTTCCATGCAAACTCTTTCATTTATATTAGTCGCTGCTCCTTTATCTTTTATTTTTGGACTTGGATTAGGAATTGCAGCTTTTAAAAGTAAACGTGTAGAAAAAGCTTTATATCCAATATTGCTAGTGATGCAAACGATGCCACAATATGCTGTATTAGTTCCAGCATTAGTTCTTTTTGGAGTAGGTGACCATGCTGCTGTGATTATTACTATGGTTGTAGCAATACCACCGATGATATTATTAACTCTTTTAGGTCTAAGAGCAGTGCCCCCAGAGGTAATTGAGGCTGGAAGGATGAGCGGATGTAATAATTTTCAATTAATGTTTAAAGTATTAATTCCAACTGCAAGGAGAGATATTTTAATTGGAGTTAATCAAGTCATCATGGTGTGTTTTTCGATGGCAGTTATCTCAGCATTTATTGGAGCAAAAGGTTTGGGGTTTAATTTATTGTTAGCTCTAAACCAATTAAATATTGGATTAGCTTTAGAGGCTGGCTTATGTATCAGTTTAATTGCAATTCTTTTAGATAAAATGTCTTTAGCTTGGGCAAATAAACAAACAGATTATTTTGGTAATCTTACCTTCTATCAAAGAAACAAAAATCTTTTATTTTTTGGGGTTATATTTGTTGTTGGAATAATCTTAGCTTACATTGGAACTTTTTTATTTAAAGATACTTTCAATTATTTATTTGAAATTCCACATAACAAAGGAATATCAACTGCTGATTTTTGGAATAAAGGAGTAGATTGGATTTTTGAGACATTCTTTGTTTATATTAAAGCGTTCAATACATGGTTGATACAAGATGTACTTCAGCCAATGAGAGCATTGTATCTAAGAATGCCTGCAATCGCTACAATAGTTTTAGTTGTTGGAGCAGGATATTTAATTGGTGGCTTACGTTCAGCATTGGTAGTTTGTGCTTTGACACTTTTTATTGCATTCAGCCCCTGGTGGGATAGAGCTTTAGTTACGGCATATATGGCAACTTTTGGAGTTGTTGTTTCTTGTATCATTGGATTTACAGTAGGAACTTTGTGTTTCCAAAATAAACATTCAGCAAACTTTATGCTGGGCGTTTGCGATATTTTTCAAACATTCCCATCTTTTGTATATTTAATTCCAGTAATGATGTTATTTGGTATTACAGATACATCTGTACTTATTGCAGTTATAGTTTATGCAACGATACCTGCTACAAGATATACAATTGAGGGACTAAGAAGTGTTCCAGCTGGTCTACATGATGCTGCAACCATGTCGGGTGTAAATAAATTTCAAAGATTGACTAAAATTGAATTTCCTTTGGCGTTCCCACATATGATGCTTGGTATAAATCAAACAATTGTTTTTGCTTTATTCATGGTAATTATCGGGGCATTTATTGGAACAGAAGATTTAGGACAATATATATTAAAAGCATTATCTGACAAAAAAGGTGCTGGAATTGGATTAACACTTGGTATCTGTGTAGCTTTCATAGCTTTAATTTTTGATAATTTAATTAGAGCCTATGTCCAAAAAAGAAAAAAACATTTAGGTATTGATTAATCTTAGATTATTTGTCTAAAAAAGTTTTTGAAGAGTCATCCATAGCAGTTGCCCATGGCGTATGATGAATAGGAGCAACTGAGCCAGTTACGGGAGATGAAAAAGATTTATTTCTATATGTTGAAATATCTTCTACTTTATGATGTTCCCATTCTTTAAAGTGTTTTCTTATTAACTCAAAATCAATTTTTGGATAATCAGACATTTCATGAAGCTCTTTTGTATACTCAGTTTGAAAATCAATCATTTGATCAGGGTTCTCTAGCTTTTCTTCCATTGCAACCCATTTATTAATATCTTTATCAACCTCATCATTACTAGGTATTTTGATTTTATTCATAATAACATCTCTTGCGTACCAAGCTTGGCAATCAAACATATTAAATGTATGGAATTGATCTTGCATACCAAGATATAAAAGTTTGTGATTATCTTGCCAAACCACTCCTTTATATAATTTTGGTGGATAAAGTCTGTTTCTAGTTTTTAATCGTAAATTTTCCTCTAAAAATGGAAAATGATGAAGGTAACCAGTGCATAAAATTACAACGTCAGCCTCTTGTTCAGTGCCATCTTTAAAGATTGCTTTTTTTCCTACTAATTTGTCAAGATAATGAACCTCTTTCATTCCATCAGGCCATTTAAATCCCATCGGGTTATGTCTATAACCAATGGTAACACTTTTAGCTCCGTATTTATTACACTGAAGAGCGATGTCTTCTGCCGAATAACTACTACCTAGCACTATTACATTTTTATCTCTAAACTCTTCTGCATCTCTAAAATCATGAGAATGCATTATTCTTCCAGGAAATGTATCCATTCCTTTGTATTCTGGAATAAAAGGAACAGAAAAATGACCAGTTGAAACAACAACAAAATCAAAATTATCTTTTAATACTTTATTGTTAACTTTATCTTGATAACTAAGTTCGAATTTGTCATTTTTAAAAATAGTATTAATAACTCTAGTATTAAATTTAATCTTTTTTTTTAAATTTCCTTTACTTACTCTTCCAACAATATAGTTATATAAAACTTCTCTAGGTGGAAAGGATGGTATCGGCTTTCCAAAATGTTCATCAAAAGAATAATCAGCAAATTCTAAACATTCTTTTGGTCCATTTGACCAAAGATATCTATACATACTGTTAGGTACAGGGTCCCCGTATTGATCAGATCCTGTTCGCCAACTATAATTCCATAAACCACCCCAATCGTCTTGCTTTTCAAAACAAACAACTTCAGGGATTTTTTTACCATTTTTTTCTGCTAGTTCAAAAGACCGTAACATTGATAGTCCACAAGGTCCTGCACCAATAATTGCTACTTTTGTCATTAATCTACTAAATTAAATAATTATTTCTGTATTTTACTAACAAAATGATGACAATTACAATAAAATAATTATTTGTTATGAAAAATATCTTAGTTATTGGTGGAGGTGCAATGGGCTCTGCATTTACAATCCCAAGTTTAGAAAATAAAAATAATGTTACAATAACTGAGCCCTATAGCAAAAGATTTATTAAAGATTTATCTTCAAAAAAAAAATTTCATTCTGCTCTTAAGATAAAATTACCAAAACAATTGAAATTTAGAAAATTTTCTAAAAATTTATTAAAAGAAAATTTTGATCTAATAGTAATAGCCTTAAGTCTTTCAGGTATTGATTTTATTGGTAAAGAATTAAAAGATTTAAGAGTTAAATCACCAATTTTGGTTCTTACTAAAGGGTTAAAATTTGAAAAAAAAAAGAATAAGATATTAACAATTTCAGAACAACTTCAAAAAAACTATAATCTAAAAAATATTTCAGTACTAAAAGGACCTTGTTTGGCGAAAGAATTAGCTAGAAAAAATCAAACTAGTGTGATTATAGCAAATAGAAATATTAACATTGCAAAATCTATAGGAAGAAAAATTTCTACTAAATATTATTTAACAGAATACTCCCGGGATGTAGTAGGGGTAGAGGTCTGTTCAGCAATTAAAAATATATATTCAATGATCATTGGAGCTGGTCAAAGTCTTAACTCTTCATCTAATTTATTTCAAAAAGCAGTTCTTGAAATGAGATATTTAAATAGATATTTTAAAGGTAAAGATGAAACAATCCTTGGGCTCGCTGGAGTGGGTGACCTTTACGTGAGTGCTGCTGGTGGAAGAAATAGTAAAATGGGTAGTTTTTTAGGTAATGGATTTACATTTAAAACTGCAAAAAAAAGATTTATGCCTAAAGAAACTGTTGAAGGTGAAGAACTTGCAAGAGAGATCACACCATTTATTTTAAAAAAAATTGATAAGAAAAAAATTCCACTAATGATTAATTTACTTAAGACAATTAAAGAAAATAAAAAACTTAAGATAAAAGTTTAAAATAGACCTTCTATATTACCGTCTTTATTTAGCTTAATAGAGTCAGCAGCTGGCACTCTAGGAAGTCCGGGCATTGTCATGATTGCTCCACAAACAACAACAATAAACTCCGCACCAGATGATAGCCTAACCTCTCTAATTGGTAATGAATGACCAGTCGGAGCACCCTTAAGACTTGGATCTGTTGAGAAACTATATTGAGTTTTTGCAACACATATAGGTAATTCACTATAACCAGCTTCTTCAAAGTTTTTTAGTTGATCTCTGATTTTAGTATCTGCAATAACTTCATTAGCTCTATAAATCTCTTTTGCAATGGTTTCTATTTTTTTGAAAAGTGGAGTTTTACTTTCATATAAAAATTTAAATTTAGCTTCATTCTTTTCACATAAATCTGTTACATGTTTAGCTAAATCCTTTGTTCCTTCACCACCATCAGCCCAATGCTTGCAAATACTAGCCTTAACCCCTAGCTTTTTACAAAATTCTATTAAAGCATTCACTTCTTTGTCAGTGTCTTTTATAAAATGATTTATAGCTACTGCTACAGGTAAACCAAACTTTTTCACATTTTCAATATGTCTTTCAAGATTTATTAATCCTTTTTTTAGTGCATCTACATTCTCATTTTTTAAATCATCTTTTGCAACACCACCATGCATCTTCAAGGCTCTAACAGTTGCTACTATAACAACACAACTTGGTTTTAAATTTGATTTCCTACATTTGATATCTAAAAATTTTTCAGCTCCTAAATCTGCACCAAAACCAGCTTCAGTTACAACATAATCAGCAAGTTTTAATCCAGCTTTAGTTGCAATTACAGAATTACATCCATGTGCAATATTTGCAAATGGTCCACCATGAATTATCGCAGGATTATTTTCCAGTGTTTGTGTAATATTAGGTCTGATTGCCTCTTTAAGTAAAACAGTCATTGGTCCATGAGCATTTAAATCTTTAGCGTAGATCGGTTTTTTTTCTCGAGTGTATGCTACTGTAATATTTCCAATCCTTTTTTCTAAATCTTCAAGATTATTAGCGAGACAAAAGATAGCCATTATCTCAGAAGCAACTGTGATATCAAAACCATCTTCTCTTGGAAAACCATTAGCAACACCGCCAAGATTAATATTAATTGATCTTAAAGCTCTGTCGTTCATATCCATAACTCTTTTCCAAACAATCCTTCTGACATCTATGTTTAATTTATTTCCCCAGTAGATATGATTATCAATTAAAGCAGATAAAAGATTATGTGCTGATGTTATTGCGTGAAAATCTCCAGTAAAGTGAAGATTAATTTGTTCCATCGGAACTACTTGAGCATATCCTCCTCCTGCAGCACCACCTTTCATACCAAAGGATGGACCTAGACTTGGTTCCCTTAAGCATACAATAGATTTTTTTCCAATTTTATTTAGTCCATCGTTCAATCCAACAGAAGTGGTTGTTTTACCTTCTCCAGCAGGAGTTGGAGTTATTGCTGTAACTAAAATTAATTTACCGTCTGGCTTATCTTTTAATGTATCTAAGTATTCCAAGTTTATTTTTGCAATATGTCTGCCCATTGGGCTAAAAGCTGAACTTTCGTCTGGAACATTTACTTTCGCTAAGATTTCCTTTATTGGAAGCATTTTTGCTTCACGAGCAATTTGAATATCTGATTTTATGTCGCTCATTGAATTTTATAAAAAATAATAAAAAACTGGTCGATTAGTATCTCTTTTTAAAGCCTTTGGAAATATCTAAAAATTATATATAAAAAAAATATGAACTATTTATACTCATTATTATAAAATTTACTCATGCAAAAATATTCAGTTTTTAGTCTTGTTAAAAATGCCCTTTCAAATCACGAAAATTGGGACTTAGCTTGGAAAGACCCAACTCCTAAGAAAGAGTACGATGTTGTTATCATCGGTGGCGGCGGACATGGTTTAGCAACAGCATATTATTTAGCTAAAGAACACAATATAACCAATGTTGCTATAATCGAAAAAGGTTGGATTGGTGGAGGTAATGTTGGTCGAAACACTACAATAATTAGATCAAATTATATGCATGATGACAATGCATTATTCAGTGAATTTGGAATGGATCTTTGGAGAAGAATGAGTCAAGATTTGAATTACAATGTGATGTTTTCTCCAAGAGGAATAATAAATCTTGCTCACTCAGATGCACAAATGAATACTTATGCTCGAAGAGGAAATTCAATGAGATTAAACGGTATCGATGCAGTTCTCTTAAATAGGGAAGAAGTAAGAGAAATTATTCCTATGGCTGATTTTTCTGAGAATGTACGATTTCCAATCTTTGGGGGATTAATGCAACCTAGTGCGGGAACAGCTAGACACGACGCTGTAGCTTGGGGTTATGCACGTCAGGCAGATGATATGGGTGTAGACATAATTCAAAATTGTGAAGTAATTGGATTTGATGTGTCTGCAGGAAAAATTAATGGAGTGAGAACTTCTCGTGGGGACATTAAAGCAAAAAAAATTGGATTATGTGTTGCAGGTAGTACAAATATTTTAGCTGAAAAACTAAATATGACATTACCAATTGAGACACATTTACTGCAAGCATGTGTATCTGAGCCAGTAAAACCAGTTTTAGATAAAGTAGTTACTTTTGGTGCTGGACATTTTTATATAAGCCAGTCTGACAAAGGTGAAATGGTTATGGGTGGTGATCTTGATGGCTACAATAGTTATGCACAAAGAGGTAATCTTCCAACTCTTCAACATGTTCTAACCGAAGGAATTGCAATGATGCCTTTCCTAAGTAAATTGAAAATGCTTAGAACTTGGGGTGGAATAATGGATATGTCTATGGACGGCTCACCAATAATAGACAAAACTCATATTGAAGGTTTGTATTTAAATTGTGGTTGGTGTTATGGTGGATTTAAAGCAACCCCTGCATCTGGCTGGACATTTGCACATACAATCGCACAAGATAGAGTTCATGAATTAAATGCAGGCTACAGTTTAAATAGATTTAATACTGGTCACTTACTCGATGAAAAGGGACTTGGTACCAAAACCTGGATTTCGTAAATGCTCCATATTAAATGTCCACACTGTGGATTGAGATCACAGAATGAATTTTCATATGGAGGCGATGCAACTGTTAAACGCCCAGAATTAGGAAAAGAAATATCTGATAAAGATTGGGATAATTTTGTTTATAATAGAAAAAGCCTAAGGGGAAAGCATTGGGAGTTATGGCAGCATTTATCAGGTTGCAGACAATGGATAAAAGTTCAGAGAGATACAGCTACTCATGAAATTTTTAAAACTCTAAAAGCTAACGAAGAAATTTCATAATGACGCAAAGTTTTAGATTAGAAAGTGGTGGATTAATAAATAGAGACAAAAAAATTTCTTTTAAATTCAACGGTAAAAATTATTTTGGTTATGAGGGCGATACTCTTGCTTCTGCATTAATTGCAAATGGAGTTCATCTTATTGGAAGAAGCTTCAAATATCATAGACCCAGAGGTTTCTTTGGTGCTGGAGTTGATGAGCCGTATGCTATAGTTCAATTATATAGAAATGGTGAAACAGAACCAAATATAAAAGCTACTGAGCAGGAACTTTTTGAGGGTTTAGAAGCAAAAAGTGTAAATTGTTGGCCAAGTGTGAATTTTGACGTGGGAGCTATAAATAATTTTTTAAAGATATTTCTCCCAGCTGGTTTTTATTACAAGACTTTTATGTGGCCAAAAAGTTTTTGGTATAAAATTTATGAGCCATTTATCAGAAGAGCTGCTGGTTTAGGTACAGCATCTATAAAACATGACAAAGAAAGATATGAACATAAATATGAATATTGTGATTTGTTAATCACAGGCTCAGGTCCTTCGGGGTTAGCCAGCGCTTATTCTGCTGCAAAAAATGGTGCAAAAGTTATTCTAGCTGAGGACAAATCACGATTTGGAGGAACATTATTAACTAGTGAAGTAAATATAGGCAATCAATCAGGTAAAGAGTGGGCAGATAGTATCATTTCAGAACTTAAAGAAATGCCTAATGTAACTGTAAAAAACAGATCTCAAGTTTTTGGTTATTACGATCATAACATGCTGGTGATGTCTGAGAGAATAAGTGATCATTTACCAAAAACAAAAAAATTTCATCCAAAGCAGAGACTTTGGTATATTAGAGCAAAGGAAGTTTTAATCTCATCTGGATCAATAGAGAGACCCATTGTGTTTGGTAACAATGATACTCCAGGCGTAATGTTGTCTTCAGCTGCTAAGGAATACTTGAAAGTGTATGGAGTATTAGTTGGAAAAAAACCGCTTGTTTTTACAAATAATGACAGTGGTTATGAAACAGCAATTGAATTTAAAAAGAATGGTATTGATCCAATAATTTTAGATACAAGAAAAGAGCCTAAATCAGAGATTATCGAAGAAGCACAAAATATGAATATCAATATCAAAAATTCATATGTAGTTGTAGCTGCTCAAGGATATAAAAAAGTAAAATCAGCTGACGTAGCTAAAATTTCAGATAATAAAGAAGAACTTGGATCAATTGAAAATATTGAGTGTGATTGTATTTGTGTTTCTGGGTTTTGGACACCTACAATTCATTTGGCATCACAATCTGGAAATAAAACAAAATTCAATGAAGATATTGATGCATTTGTTCCCAGTATATCTAAACAAAATGAAAAAACTCTAGGGGCTGCAAATGGAATTTATACTTTAGAGGAGACATTAAAAGACTCATTTGAAAAAGGAAACCTTTTATCAAAGAAAATAACAAATAATGAGAACAAGGTTTCTTTTCCTAATGTTGTTGAAAAGAAATCTACAGTACATGATAAATTTTGGTGTGTACCCTTACCAAAGGGAAAAAGCTACAAAAGATTTTTAGATTTCCAAAATGATGTTGCAGTTTCTGATATAGAGATAGCTCTTAAAGAAGGGTATAGGTCTATTGAACATGTGAAAAGATATACTACACTTGGTATGGCTACTGACCAAGGTAAGACAAGTAATCTTAATGGTTTACAATTAGTGTCGAAAATTGAAAATAAAGTTGTACCAGCAGTTGGGCACACAACCTTTAGACCTCCTTACTCACCAGTTTCTATTGGAGCAATTGTTGGAAGGGAAATAGGAAAACATTCAAAACCAACAAGAAAATCTCCAATACATTCATGGCATGAAAAAAACAATGCAGTCTTTGTTGATGCTGGTGTATGGTTAAGACCAAGGTATTACAAACGTGGTGAAGAGAATTTATTTGAGGCGTCAAAAAGGGAGGCTAAAAATGTTAGAACTAATGTTGGTGTTTGTGACGTAACCACTTTAGGTAAAATTGATATTAAAGGACCAGATGCGGCAGAGCTTCTAAATAGAGTTTACACAAATGCTTGGTTAAAATTGCCAGTTGGAAAGGCAAGATATGGTGTGATGTTGAGAGAAGATGGGATTGTTATGGATGATGGAACAACGACAAGAATATCAGAAAATCATTACCATATGACTACAACAACTGCTCAAGCTGCTAATGTTCTATCGCATCTAGAATATTACCTGCAACTTGTTTGGCCAGAATTAAATGTAAATGTAGTTTCAACGACAGAACAGTGGGCGGGAGCAGCAATTGCTGGACCAAAATCGAGAGAATTATTAAAAAAACTTTTTCCAAAATCTGATGTTACGAATGAAGGACTTCCTTTTATGGGTTACATGGAAGGTGATTTATTTGGAGTAAAAGCAAAGATTTTTAGAATTTCATTTTCTGGTGAACTTGCATACGAAGTAAATGTTGAGTCAGACAATGGATATTTTATGTGGGAAAAAATAATAGAAGCTGGAGAAGAGTTTGGAATTCAACCATATGGAACAGAAGCACTATCAACTTTAAGAATTGAGATGGGGCATGTTGCAGGCTCAGAGCTTGATGGAAGAACTATTCCTTACGACAATTCACTTGAGGGACTATTGAGCAAAAAGAAAGATTTTATTGGAAAAAGATCTTTATCAAGAAAAGCTTTTGCAGCTGAAGATAGACAAAAAATTGTTGGTGTTGTTCCATTAGATAAAAAAACAAGCATACCCGAAGGATCTCATTTAGTTAAAGATTCAAATGCACCACTTCCAAACCCAAAATTAGGTTATATTTCAGCTTCATGCTGGAGTGTTGAATATGATAATCCATTTTCTTTAGCAATTTTAAAGGATGGTAAGAATATGATCGGAGAAAAGTTATTTGTAATGTCCCCACTAAAAAATAAAGTAATCCCAGTCGAGATAGTGTCTTCACATTATGTTGACCCAAAAGGTGAACGAGTTAGATCATGAGTTTAATTTCTGCACTAGCCAATGTTCATCATCAAGGACAATTTGGAGACTTTGAGGACAAAAAAGGGGATGACCTTTTAAAAATCTCAGAGAAAAAAAATTTATTAATTATGCAAATTGCACAGTTCAAAAATTCTAAGATACCGATTGAAAGTATAGATATTGACAGTTTAAAACTAAAAGACTCTCCTTTAAATATTAGTTTTAATGATAACACAAGAATTTTATGGAATGGTCCAAAAAATTGGTTATTGGTCTCTTCCAAAAAAGATTTAATCAACGATATTTCTTCAACATGTAAAGAAACAGATTTTGCGGTTACTGATTTATCTCATTCAAGAGCTGTAATTGATATAGAGGGTAATCATGTAATAGAAGTTTTAAAAAAAGGATCACCATTTAATTTTGATGAATTAAAGAAAAATAATTCAATAAATTCTCTTTATAATAATATTGCGTTCACAGTAGACTTACTAAATGATAAACCATTTAAAGTAAGATTATTTGCTCTAAGAAGTTTTGGAGAGTCGTTATACCATTCTATTACCGATGCAGCATTAGAGTTTGGTTATGAAAATAAATAGCTTAGATTAATCTCTAGTAGCTATATAAACTCCTATTGATGTTATCAAAAAACCTAAAAGATCAATTGTTGTTAAGGTTTCTTCTAGAAAGAACCAAGCCATTAAAGCAGATGTTGCTGGAATAAGAAAAAAAATTGAAACAGTCTTACTTGCAGAATTTTTTTTTATTAAAAACATTAAAATTGTAAAAGCACCAAAAGACACAAGAAATATTTGATGACCCATTGAAAGAAGAAATGTTTTTGTGAAGGCTATATATGGTTTTGCAAAAAATATAACAATAAGAATATGAAAAAAACATCCTCCTACAGCTTGATAAAAATTACTAACTGACAAAGGTAGATTATTACTTAGTTTTTTTTGCCAAATTGTTGATGCTGTTATTGAAATTAGTGCTATTAATGTTGCAACTAATCCCAATAATGGAATCTTCGATCCTAAATCTAAACCCAAAACTAGTGTTGCTCCAAGAAATCCAAGTAAAATACCAATCCATTGTTTTAAAGTTACCTTTTCATTTAATATTGGTCCACTAAGAATATTTGTCAAAATTGGTTGGAGAGTTACAATTAATGCCGCAATGCTTGTGGGCATACCAATAGAAATTGAATAAAAAACCCCTCCTAAATACAAACCATGAAAAAGAATACCACTCAGGACCGATTCAATTAAGTTTTTTCTTTTTATTATAATTGAATATTTAGAATAAAGTGAGAATAACAAAAACCCAACTGCAACAAAAAAAAATCGAAAAGCCAAGGCGGCAAATGGATCACTATTATCGATGATTGGTTTAGTAGTTATAAATGCAGATGACCAAAGGATAATAAAGATAAAAGGAAAAATTTTAATCATGTTAAAAAATGACTTAAAATATGTTGAATTACCACAATATTTTATCAATGTTAAAACTTATTTTGGACAATCTATTAATTGTAGCCTTTGATTAAATCAAATAACTTAGTTTAGTGATTTTAAAATTTTTTAAACTTAGTTTTTTTCTAACGTCGTTTTTATTTTTGACGGGTTTTGTCCCACTACCAGCAGTACTGGGTCCTGCAATCACAGTAGCCACTTCAGGAAACTTGGTTAAAGCAACTGCTCAATTGGTATTTGATAATGAATTAAAAAGAAAAACTGGCAAAAGCTCTCTTAACTACATTACTGAAGAAGTATCTAAAAATAATAATGAAAATCGCTTAAATAAAGATTTTAAAGACTTAATAGAAAAAAGAGTAAAAATAGTTCACCAAAAATTAGTTGATCAAAATAACGAGACAAAAATAATAAAAGATTTTAAACTATTAGTTGAAAAAAGAGTGAAATTGACTCACAATAAATTAATACAACAAAAAATTAATCGGTAAGATTTAAAAGAATCAATTTTTTTTGGTTAGTTTCTTTACACCATAATTCGTAACTTTCACACATTCTCCATAAGTGATCGAACGCACGTTGAGAAATCTCTAGAGGAAAATGACTTTTAGTGTAATAAAGTTCTGGGTATTGAATTAATTGTTTGATCATCATTTCTCTTTGTATTTTCAGTAATCTCATTGTCTCCTCAGGAATTTTTTCATTTTTTTTCTTTAATTCCTCAAACCAATTGTCATGAAATTTGCCGCTACTTACCTCTTTGTAAGTTTCAGATCCAATAAAACCATCTATGGCATCTATGTTAGAAAAACCATTATTTTTTTTTTTAATTTCTGAAACCTCTAAATATATTTTTTCGGCTACATATAAAATATACGGTTTATCTTTAGATTTCATTATTTACGATATTTTTTCATTGCCGCGTTGGCTAATATCAAATTTGGATCTAAAAAAATTTTTGAAGTTTTTATTTTTTTAAAAGATTTGAATGCGAATATGGCTATTGGTAATTCGGTACACCCTAAAATTATTTTTTTACATTTCTTTTTAATCAAATAATTTATGGCTGGCTTAATAATTTTGCTGGCAGCTTTTACATTTCCCATTTTGACAAATTTTATTGCTTTATTTACAGAATTTTTTTGTAAAGAAATATTTGGAAAAATAAGATTATAATTTTTATCAAAAAATTTATTGTAAACACCAGTGTTTAAAGTACCCTCAGTTGCTAATAGTCCAATTGATGAATTTTTTTTACACGTTTTTTTAGTGTGAATAAATACTTCTTTTGGCATGTTTATAATTGGTAATTTTATTCTTTTTCTTAAATCATCATACCAATAGTGTGCTGTATTACACGGAATAACAATAAACTTACATTTACTTTTTTTAAGTATACTACATCCATGTAATAAACTTTTTAATACCAATGAGTATTTTTTTTCATTTTTTTTATTTTTTTTACGATTTGATAAATTCTTAGTTTGAACACCTATTGACTCTGGTCTTCCTGGAATATTTGATTTGTTGAAAAGGAGAAATAATGGATATTCTTGATCAATTTTTCCTCGATAAAGGATTGCAAGTTTGTTACAAAAGTCTAGGCCAGCTTGTGTGCCCATGCCACCTAAAATTCCAATCATTCTATTTCTATTTTATCGATTTAAAATTTTTCTTATTGGCTACAAATATACAAATATTATCACATTGTAAATCTTATAGCCAATAACCTATGTAATGAAAATTATGCAGTTTTTAAGTTAACTGCTGAGGGACCTTTGGGACCATCTTCAACATCGAAAGTCAAAGCTTGACCCTCATCTAAACCGTTCATACCAGCATCTCTTACAGCTGAAACATGTACAAACACATCTTTTTCTTTATCATCTCTTTCAATAAAACCAAAACCTTTGGTTGGATTGAACCACTTTACTTTTCCTTGTAGACTCATATTTTTCTTCTTACTTTTTTGTTTGTTAATTTATTACTTATATTTAAGCAATAATGACTTTCTTTATAATTTAATTAGTTTTGTCAACAAAATAGATCAATACTTAAAATTTAATTTTTAAGTGTTGTTTATTAATTTTGACAAATAAATAGAATTTTTATCCTCTTTATAGTGAGCAAACGGTTTACAAGGCTTAAATCCACATAAATCAAATAGTTTTCTTGCTGGTTTAAAGAATTTTCCTGCTCCTGTTTCTACGCTAATTCGTTTAATATTTAATTTTTTTGCTTCATTTAACAAATGATCAACAAGTTTTATTCCATTCCCTTTATTCCTAAAATCATCATGTAATCTTATTGATTTGAATTCACCGTGATCTTTTTCTAAAATTTTAAGAGCGCCACAACCGATCAATTTATCATCATTCCATAAGCTCCAAAACTTAATAGATGGTACTTTTAAACCTTCGATATCCAAAACATGCGCACTTCCCTCAGGAGAAGCTGCCCTTAGTTCTATAAAATGTTTTTTTAAAAGTTCATTAACATCTGAATTTTCGAAGTTTCCTTCAATAGTTTTAAACATTATAAAATTTTTGTTAAATGACCCATTTTTCTTTTATCTTTTATTTCTTTTTTTTGATAATCGAAAAAAAATTCATTATCGTTTAAATTTATATTTTGTCTATATGGGGTAATTTGATTACCTATAAGATTTATCATTTCTGCATTATATAATTTCTTTAAGGGAATTTGTTTTAAAGAACAAACTGCTCTTAAATGATTTTCAAACTGACTAATATTAAAAGCATTAATAGTTAAATGGCCAGAATTATGAACTCTTGGTGCAATTTCATTCACGTATAGATTATCATTTCTATCAATAAAAAATTCTACACAAAGTGTACCAATGTATTTTAATTCCTCGGAAATTTGTTTACTCCACTCTCTAGATTGATCAATAAGTTTATTGCCAATATCAGCAGGAATTTTAGATTTTTTTAAAATTTGGTTTTCATGTATATTTTCGATTGCCTCATAAATTTCATATCTGTTATTGCCAAATCTGGTAATTATAACAGAGATTTCTTTTTTTAATTTAACCAGTTTTTCAAGAATATATTCTTTTGAAAAATCTATATTTAATCCTTTTAAATCATTTAGTGATTTAATAGGATATTGTCCTTTTCCATCATAACCCATGGTCGATGTTTTTAAAATTCCTGGCAAAAAATCACTAAGTGTCTCTAAATCTGATTTTCTTTCTATATTAACATATCTTGTAGTTCTGATATTTAATTTATTCACAAAATCTTTTTCAGCTAAACGATGTTGTATTAATCTATTTATCGATGGCTTTGGATTGACTGTTTTGAATTTATTTATTTCATTTAAAGTTTCATAAGGAATATTTTCAAATTCATAGGTAACTATACTTACCTTTTTAACAAAATCGTTAATTTTATTTTTATCTTTGTAATCACCAAACATGAATTCATCACAGAAATTTTGTGCAGGTGCATCTTTATCATCTGAGTAAATCAAAGTTTTGATATTTAATTTTTTTGCAGCAACTGACAACATACTACCTAATTGACCACCACCAAGAATTCCTAATCTAATTTCAGACATTGAATTATTTTGGATTTTTTTTGACTGATTTTGTTTGAGACAATCTCCAACTTCTAAGTCTAGACTTAACGCTTGGATTACTATTAGAAATAATTGAAGCAGCAAGTATGGCTGCATTAATTGCTCCATCTTCTCCTATCGCCAGTGTCCCTACAGGAATTCCTTTTGGCATTTGAGCGATAGACAATAAGCTGTCTAAGCCTTTGAGTTTTTTACTCTCAATTGGGACACCTAATACAGGTATTTGAGTAAGTGCTGCAATCATTCCAGGCAAATGTGCGGAACCTCCTGCTCCTGCAATAATTACCCCAATATTATTTTTTTCTGCATCAGATGCGTACTTATACATTCTCATTGGAGTTCTGTGTGCAGAAATAATCTTTATTTCCATAGGAACTTTAAGTTTTTTTAAAATTTGTTTTGCTAATTTCATCGTTTTAAAGTCAGATTGACTGCCCATCACTATTGAAACTTTAAGATTTTTTTTATTCATGAATATATTTATTGAAACTTTATTTCAAAAAATTGTTGAAATTTCAATAAATTAATAGAATTTCAAATACATATTGATATGGTTTAATAAAATTAAACTCATGAAATATAAAATTGATAATTTACAGTATTGTAATTGGACAAGAGAAGTTTTTGAAATTAATAGACAAGCTGAGTTAGATGCTGTTCATGTAACAATTGTTTATCATGAGGATTATAATGAATTTTTAAATGAAATTAAAAAGTGGCAAAAACTTTTTGAGAAAAATTCAGATTTAATTTTTCAAGGCACGAATTTTAAAGATATTGAAAAAGCTAAATTAGAAAAAAAAACTGCAATTTTTTTTGGATTCCAAAACTGCTCACCAATTGAGGATGACATATCTCTAGTAGAAAAAGTACATAAACTTGGATGTCGTTTTATGCAATTAACTTATAATAACCAATCTCTTCTAGCAACCGGCTGTTATGAAAAAATTGATAGCGGAGTAACTAATTTTGGACGTGAAGTCATTAAAGAAATGAACAGAGTTGGAATAGTTATAGACATGTCCCATTCTGCTGAAAAAAGCACATTAGACGCAATTGAAATAAGTGATAAACCAATTGCAATCACACATGCTAACCCAAGCTTTTGGCATGCTGCTAAAAGAAATAAATCCAATGAGCTATTAAAAGTTTTAAGTGATAGTGGAGGAATTTTGGGTTTTTCTTTATATCCTCACCATTTAAAGAATAATACTAATTGTACTTTGGATAGCTTTTGTGAAATGATTGCTAGAACGTCAGATATAATGAGTATCAAAAATATCGGTATTGGATCTGACTTATGTTTGAATCAACCTGATGAAATTGTAGAATGGATGAGGAACGGTACCTGGTCTAAAAACAAAAATTATGGGGAAGGCTCAAAGAACAAACCTGGTTTCCCTAAACAACCAGGTTGGTTTGAGGATGCTAGAGGTTTTTTTAATATAGAAAAGGGATTAAGAAAAGTTGGATTTTCTGAGGAAGAAACTAATGGGATATTAGGCAACAATTGGTATAATTTTTATAGAAATATTTAAAGTATGAAAGTCGAATTAAGAGATCCAAATATAATAATGAAATTGTCTAGACTAGGGTCTTTCCATCAATCTAAATTATCATTTTTAAGAAGTTTTTTAGATGAATTCAAAGACTGGGAATACAAAAGAGATTTATTCAACTTAGATCCTGGCGGATATGGAGTAGCGATATATTCCTTCAAAAAAGATAAAAGAGTTTACTCCTTAGTTTGTTTTGCTAACAAGATTGATGATAATGATAGATCAGATAGAGTTATTGCAACAAAGTGGGATGCTGCCTTTACTTTGCATGATGGGGTTCCCTCAAAAAAAGATATTGAAAGATTGAAGAATGAAGTCCCAAGACAAGAGGTTGGCAGACTTTCATATAAGGAACTAACCTTATCTAGAGCAAATAAATCGGTTAGAGTTTTTAATCACGTAGTTGAAAAGTTAAGCGAAGGTAATCAGCCAGATTTAAATTTATTAGAAAAAGTTGGATACTTATATAGAACTACCGCCGTTTATGGTTCTGGAAAGTTTGGTTTAGCAGATCGATTTAGAATTAAAAATAGGGCAGAAATTAATGGACCATTTAGATTAGAGATGATGTTGGTCTATTTAGTAAGGCAATTCACTTTTGATCAGGTTAATCATGTAGCAAAGCATAAAAATCCAAAGAAAGCTGTATGTTTAGAACCAAAAATTTGTAGAAACCTTGGCATTGGAAATTCAACTGGACTAGGAATGGCACCTTTTATTGTAAATCATCCTACCTTGTTAAATAATTGGATTTTATCAAGAGAAATCGCATTAAAAGAAATTAGAGAAATTAAAAATGTAAATTCAAAAGATTCAGATTTATTCAAAAGATGTGTTAAAGGTTCCTTAAAAAATATTACAAGTTGGAATTCTGAAAGTGAATTTCAAACAAAAAAAATAAATTCACTACTTTTCAATGTTAAAAAATTTTTAGAATTTATCGAAAATCAATTAGATTTTACAACTCCATATCCTTTCAATCAAATATATTTATGGTTAGAGAAAGAAACTTGTGAAGAAACTATTGAGTATATCGTGTCCATGATGATGGAACCTTTTGATAAAATTGTTCAGCCATTAATAAAAAAAATGAGCTCAGATGAGGAAAAGTATTTTAGAATTCCCACAGAACGAACAGTTTTAGATCTTAAAAATATTTTAAAACAAAGATATTCAGATATTCTTAAGATTGATTTCAAAGATAAATCAAATTTAAGAAATTTTTGGTTTATTTCTAAAAATAAGGAAGAGCCTAGGTATGCAGATCGTTTTGAGGAAGTAGGTGCAGAATTAGAGCAACCTCTTGCAATTGCTAGAGATATTAAAAAACTAAATGACCAGTTAATTTCATGTAAAGATGATTTAACTATAGATAGGTTTTTGATGAATAATGCAGATTTAAGACATGTTATAAGACGCGCATTTATTGTTGAAAAATTTCCATATGCTGAAATTCAAGATAATACAATTAATGAAAACGTTGTACCAATCGATATGCTACGATTAAAATTATCTTTTTTTGGCGCACTAAAATTTGATCCTAGATCAGATAAGTGGTTAAGAATTTGTATGTTTCAAGGAGCACCACTTCCGCATGAATTAAAAGATTATAATCAGCATTGGGTCTATTGTTGATTAAATTTTATGAAATCTTTAAGTGAAATTGAAACAACCTCTAAACGCGCGAGTAGAGCATTAGGTTATTCTTGGGGAATAAGCGAAGAAGTTGGAAAAAGTGTAAGATTACTAGAAATGTTTAACTTTGAGGGAATTAAAAATTTAAATCAATATTTAAATGAAAAAAAAGACAAAAATTTTGAGAATCTTAATCTAATTAATCAAAATAACGAATGTTATGAATTTTCTTACTGCCCAATTATTTTAGGTGTAAGTTTTTTAGATCAAATTGAAAAAATTGAAAAAATAAAAACTATTAATTTTTCCAAGATTGCATACCCGTTACTATTTTTACCATTTCTTAGTAGAAGCTCTGAGGTTATTGGTAAAAAAATTTTTTTTAAGTTTGAAAAAAACGAATTTCTATTAAATATTAATGTTAATATTTCCACAAACTTATTAAATAAAAATTGTCCAAATATTGCAAACAAAGTAGAGGTAAAAATTTTAGAAAATAATGACAACTTTACTGAGCAAGATTGGAAAAGTTTATATCAATTATCAGAAAAAACTTTTGTTGAAGAAACAGAAAGTTTAAAAAAAGGGGCAGCAGGGGCTGGTTTAACTGATAATGATTGAAGATGATAATATAAAAGATCAGCATAAGACAAACGTTGATGAATTAAACGATATCTGTGATGAATGTAAAAAAACTGATGAGAGTGTTACTCAAAATTTAATTTTGACTGGATTTAAAATCTGTAAATCATGCAGGGTTTCGAAAACAATCTTTCCAATTTAGATACTATTTATTGGTAAAGCATTCATTCTACTCATAACAAAAGATATTGATAAAAAAGCAATAATTAAAAATGATAAAAATATTATTCCAAACGCTTTAAAATTAGATTTTAAATTTAAAATTTGTTTTGTTGAAATAATTAAACTTGCAAAAATCCAGAATTGAGTAAGAAAAATGATTGGTATCATTAATTCGGGGGTTAATGCAAAAAATCTTAGTAAACCTGGTGAATGAGCAAAACCAACTGCTACCAGAACTTTTTTAAAAGGTACTTTTGTTTGTTTATCTGGAAATAATTTTACACCGATCACATAAATAAAAATTGCCCAAATGAACCATGTTAAAATTGCCGTAAGACCAGACATACCTATAGCTGTTTTTACCACAGTATTTGCAGCCACAGCTCCAGCTACACCATCTAATATCATTATTAAACCTGCGAAATATATCGCAGCTTCACCAAAATTTTTATTATCACTATAAAGTGTCTTATCTAATTTTATAGATTTAAAAATTATATTTAAAAATTCAGCAAACATTTATTTTTTTTTATTTTTTTGTTCTTTGTAAGATACAATCAACGGAAATAGTAATAATGCAATAGCGATGATAATGCAAACTGCAATAATGAAACTCTTTGTCATTTATGATTTTAAGGGGAGCAAAAACTCCCCTAAAAAAATAATTAACCTGATACCACTTCTCTTGTGTTAGCGTTATAAGATTCCTTAAATGGAATATCAACTATAACAGCATCAACAGGTGTTCCAGGTTTATCTGAATATTTCTCTGGTAAATGAACTTTAAATTTCTTTCCAACCTTTCCTTTTGGAAAACCATTAGCATTCAATGTTCCATCAAAAGGGACATACCCCATGGCTATATTTGTTTTTTTCTCAGGGTGATACCAAGGTGATGTTACAAAACCAACTGGATCACCACCATCTTCATTAGATATCAACCAAAAATCTGGTGCGTAATCATCTATTGGTTTTCCTCCTAACTCAAGACCAACCAACTGTAGCTTATATGGTTTTTTTCCAGATTTAATTTCGGCTTTCATTTTCTCAAGAGCTTGTTTTCCTACGTAATCAGAAGTTTTTTTCCATTCTCCTTTTCCTGATAAAGAAACTTGATAACCTAAATTACACTGGAAAGGGTTATGTTGTTGATCCATATCTTGACCCCAAGAAAGAATCCCAGCTTGAATTCTTCTGTGGTGAGCAGGGGCAATAACCATTAGCTGGTGTTTTTTTCCAGCTTCAAGAACAGCATTCCACATCTCATCGGCATATAAAGTTGCATTCCTTAAATATATTTCATATCCAGCTTCACCTGAAAAACCTGATTGAGAGATAACACAACTTCTTCCGGCAACCTTAACTTCAGCTAAACCATAGAAAGGCATATTTTCTAAATCAACCTGATCACCTAACAATTCTTTCATAAGCGCTTTTGATTTAGGCCCTTGAATTTGAACAGGACATGCATCTATTTCTTCGATAGTGCAATTAAATTTACCGTCTGCATTAACACCTTGAAGATACATTCCTATGTCAGAATCCGATAAAGAAAACCAAAATTCATCTTTTGCAATTCTTAAAAGAATTGGATCATTTAAAACTCCTCCGTAAGCATTACATAAAATTACATATCTTGCTCGCATCGGAGAGATTTTTGTTGCATCTCGAGTTATCACGTAATCAACAAATTTTTCTGCATCAGGACCTTTTACTTGGATCTGTCTTTCAACAGCAACATTCCACATAGTTACATGATTTACAATTGCATCATACTCAACCATTGCACCACCATCTTCAGGTTTCACATATCCCCTAGGATGATAAATTCGATTATAAACAGTTGCTCTCCAACAACCTGCTTGCATTGATAAATGCCAATATGGTGATTTTCTTACTCTTGTTGAAATTAACATTTCAACTTTTGTAGGCCCACTTTGTCTTAAATTGTATGGTACTTTTCGATCTGACTGATCAACAGAGGTAACATGCTTTAGTTTAGTATAGTCAAATTCTTTAGACATAACCATTCTCCTTCAACCACTTGTTTGTTTCCTTCAAGCCGCCGAATGTATAAATGTGGAAGAAATCAGTATGCGATTTAACTTTCCCAATTAAATCATTAGGGTCTTTAGGTTTTAATAAATCTAACGCCTTACTAAAATTAGATTTAAGAAAATTTAGAGAATTTTTTGCACCAACAATATTAGCAAATTTTATTAAGCTAGATATTTTTAGAGGCCCAGTAATTCCCACATGCACTGGTACACTTTGTTTAGAAACAAAATCTATAATAGGCTGGGGATCTAATAACCATTGGGTTACGATATAATCAGCATAAGGCTTTTTATCTATCATAGCTTTTTCTAAATCTGAGTCGGATATATCAGGACTCCCCTCTGGGTGTCCAGCAATTCCTATTATCATCTTCTCAAAATAACCAGTCTCTAAAAGTTGAAACGAGCTATCAAATTTTCCCATTGGTTCTCTCCCGCCACCAATCACTAAAACTTGTTTAACCCCACCATCTTTACACCTAGAGACATAATCTTTTAGTTGTTTTTCATCCAGCATTGACCTTGCAGGAAAATGAGGAACAGGATTAAAACCTTTTTTAACTAACTCAACTGCCTGTTGAGCTGTTTCTCTATAGTCACCCCCTGGAAGCATTGTGATATAAACATCTTTTACTTGAGGTACTGTATCAAGATCTGTCTGAGGGCCTATTTCAAGAGAAAATTTCATTATAAGATCTTTATCTTTTTTGAAAAAGGTGTCAATTTAATATCAAATGAAAATAATTTTAATAATGGGACTACCTGGATCAGGAAAAACTACGTTAGCAAACGAACTTGGTCCAATGTTAAACGCTAAAAGATTGAACGCAGATGAAGTTAGAAAAGAGGCAAATGATTGGGATTTTTCTGAGGAAGGAAGAAAAAGACAAGCAAAAAGAATGGCTGACTTTGCAGTAAAATTGAAAAATGATGGAAATTATGTTGTAGCAGATTTTATTTGTCCTACTCCTGAAGCAAGAAGTTTATTTCCAGCAGATTTTGTTATTTGGGTAGATACAATTAAGGAGGGTAGGTTTGATGATACAAATAAAATGTTTGTAAAACCTGATAAGTATGACTTTCATGTAACAACTCAAGATGCTAAAAATTGGGCTCCAAAGATATATGAGAAATTAAAATAATGACTTACAAGTGGGATAATAAAAAACCAACTGCTCAAATGCTTGGAAGATGGCAACCGTTTCATGATGGTCACTATACTTTATTTAAAGAAATAATTAAAAAAACTGGACAAGTTTGCATACAAATCAGAGACGTACAAGGTGTGGATGATAATCCATTTGACTTTGAAACTGTAAAAAAAAATATTGAAGATAAACTTAATCCAGAATTCGAGGGACGTTTTAAAATTATGTTAGTTCCCAATATTACAAACATTTGTTATGGAAGAGGTGTTGGTTACAAAATAGAAGAAATTGTTTTACCTGAGGAAATACAAAAAATTTCAGCCACCAAAATAAGAGCAAAGATGAGAGAAGAGGGTAAACTTAAATAGTTTTAAATGAATATCAAAATCATCAATCAGAATAAAGATATAGCAAGAGTTATTATTAATGAACCAAAAACATATAACTCTTTATCTTACAAAAATTTGAAAGATTTAATTAATGTTTTAAAAAAATTAGACAAAGATAAAAAAGTTAAAGTTATTATTCTTGAGGGTGCTGGAAAAGGTTTTAGCGCAGGTCATAATTTAAAAGAAGTAAAAGACTTAAAGAAAAAAGAAAGATATAAAAAATTATTTAATCTTTGTTCAAAGTTAATGCTTCAAATAGTTGAGGGTAAAAAACCTGTTATTGCAAAAGTTCATGGTGCAGCTTATGCAGCTGGATGCCAATTAGTTGCTAGCTGTGATTTAGCTTACAGTACTAAAGATGCTCTTTTTGCAACACCAGGAGTAAATATTGGATTGTTTTGTAGCACCCCTATGGTTGCAGTTAGCAGAAAGATTAATAGAAAACCTATGATGAAGATGCTTCTTACTGGTGAGCCAATTAAAGCAAACTACGCAAAGGAAATTGGTTTGATTAATGATTATTTTTCAAAATCAAAATTAAATAGTGAGACGATGAAAATTGCAAAAAAAATTGCATCAAAATCAAATTTAACAATCAAAATTGGAAAACAAGCTTTTTATAAACAGTTAGAAATGCCTCTCAGAAAAGCGTACTCGTATACCAGTCAAATGATGACATACAATATGATGGCTATGGATGCAAAAGAAGGTATTTCAGCTTTTTTAGAAAAAAGAAAACCAAAGTGGAGAAATAAGTGAAAGTAAAAAATATTCTAACAATTATCTTAATCATGATTGGTATATATTTTATTTTTACCTTTAGAGACCATAATTTTAAAAGATCTATCGATGCTTGTATTGCAGGAAGTCAAAAGTTGGATCAACCAATGACTATTGAAGAAGCTAAGAAGTTTTGTGAAGAAAAGATAATGAGTAAAAAGTAAATATAGTGGAAAATACAAAAGAAATTTTAAAAAAATATAAAAGTATTGCTTTAGTAGGTGCAAGTAAAGATTTAACAAAAACATCATCTATTGTTATGAAATATCTACAAGACAATGGTTTTAAAGTTTACCCTGTAAATCCATCTATGAAAGGAGAAAAAATATTAGGAGAAAAAGTTTTTGGAAATATTTTAGAGATCGATAATCCAGTAGAAATAGTAGATGTGTTTAGGCCATCGAACGAAGTAGTTACAATTGCAGAAGAAACTGTCAAAATAAATGCAAAAGTATTATGGTTACAACTAGACATTAGTAATGAAGAGGCAAAAAAAATTGTTGAGACAAATAACATTATTTACATAGAAAATAAATGTACGA
This sequence comes from uncultured Pelagibacteraceae bacterium, assembly GCA_902537665.1. Classification (GTDB taxonomy): domain Bacteria; phylum Pseudomonadota; class Alphaproteobacteria; order Pelagibacterales; family Pelagibacteraceae; genus Pelagibacter. The sequence goes on along the minus strand of CACBCE010000006.1, from coordinate 25,801 downwards.
AGATAGAGTACGAAAAGTATTTTAACTAATGAAAAAAATTTTTGTTGTTTACGGTCATTATAATGAAAAGTCTTTTAATGCAGCAATTCGAGATACTTTTAAAGAAACTTTAGAAAATAATGGGCATCAAGTAGATATAGTTGACTTATATAAAGAAAAATTTGATCCAGTTTTTTCAGGTGAAGAGCCTGACAGTAAGGTTTTAGATCATAGAAAAAGAATAGAGAGTTCTCATGCAATAGTATTAATTGCACCTATATGGAATTTTAGAATGCCAGCCATCGTTGAAGGATGGATCGATAAGGTTCTTGCACCGCCCTGGGCATTTAGATTTAAAAAATTATTTGGAAATTATGGTTATCCTCTGGGAAATTTAAAAGGGAAAAAAGCTGTAGTTTTTTGTACTTACGGCTCACCACAGTTTGCTGTAAGAACTTTTTTTTTAAACATGCCAACAAAAAGATTAAGAAGAGGGGTTTTTAATATATGCGGCATAAGGGACGTAGTATATCGAAGATACTTTGCTGTACCATTTGTTGAAGGCAAAATAAGAAAAAAATTTTTAGAAGATGTTAAAAAAACTGCAAATAATATTTAAAGTTTTTATTATTCTTCTTTTTTTGGTTTCAACGACAAAAGCTGAATTACTCAAGCCAAATAGTGATATAAAACCTTCCAAAGTTGTCGAGATTCAATTAAGTGGTCTCCAAAAAAACGACTTAAATTATAAAGATAGTGGGATTGAGCAAACCTGGAATTTTGCGCATCCCAGTAACAAAAAAAATACTGGGCCTTTACCAAATTTCAAAATGATGATTAAAGGCAACTCATATCAAATGCTCTTAAATCACTTAAGCCATACAATTACACAGGTTGGAGGTGGTGACAAATGGGCACAATTTGAGGTGATAATTTTAGATAAAGATAAGATTTATCATAAGTTCAACTGGCAAGTGGAAAAATATACTGCTGAAGGACCCCTTAAGGATTGTTGGTTGACCACAATGGTTTCTAGCCCAATAGCACTAGGAAGTTCAATTTGATTATCCATAATACAATTTTGTTTCGTTATGAATAAAAATTTAGTAGGAATCATTTAATGAAATCTAAAGCAAAAGTCGTCGTAGTTGGTGGAGGAGTGGTTGGAGTAAGTGCTCTTTATCATTTAGCAAAAAAAGGCTGGTCAGATGTTGTTTTAGTTGAAAGAAAAGAATTAACCTCAGGCTCAACTTGGCATGCAGCAGGATTATTACCTCTTTTTAATATGAGTTATTCTGTTGGTCAACTTCACAAGTATGCAGTAAATCTTTACAAAAAATTAGAAGAAGAGACTGGTAAGAATGTTGGTTTCAGTGTGGTTTCAAATATCCGTTTAGCTAGTACCAAAGATAGAATGGATGAGTACCATCAATATGCTGGTGTAGCTAAAACAATTGGTGTTGATGTAAAATTTTTGACACCTCAACAAGTAAAAGAAATTTGGCCGCTTTGTCATACTGATGATTTAGTTGGAGCAATTCAACACCCAGAAGATGGTTATATTCAACCCGCAGATCTGACTCAAGCATTAGCAACAGGGGCAAGGAACAGTGGAGCTGAAATTTATAGAAACACAACAGTGTTATCTATGAGACAAAATAAAGAAGGATGGATTGTTGAAACAGATAAAGGATCAATTGAATGTGAGCATGTGATTTCGTGTTCGGGAAATTTTGCAAGACAAACTGGTGAAATGGTTGGATTAGATATTCCAGTTATACCTGTTGAACATCAATATATTGTGACTGAACCACATCCAGAGATACAAAAAAGAAAAAAAGAAGGTCTTCCAGAAATGGGTGTATTAAGAGATAGTGATAGTAGATGGTACATGAGAGAAGAGGCTGGTGGGTTAATACTGGGTCCTTATGAAGATGGTGCACCAGCATGCTATGTCGAAGGTCCTTCAAAAGACTCTGAATATGAATTGTTTCAAGAGGATTTAGATAGACTTGCTCCACACATTGAAGGAGCAATACATAGAGTTCCAGCGTTTGGAGAAGTTGGAGTGAAAAAAGTTTATAATGGTGCAATATGTTACACACCTGATGGCAATCCTATTGTTGGCCCCGCATGGGGACTTAAAAATTTTTGGATTAATGAGGGACATAGTTTTGGAATAACTGCAGCAGGTGGAGCAGGTTGGCAATTAGCAGAATGGATTGTTGATGGTGAGCCGACGATCGATATGCTTGGTGTTGAACCAAGACGTTATGGAAATTATGCAACAAAGTCTTATCTGAAAGCAAAAAATGAAGAAGCTTACAGCCATGTATTTATTGTTCATTATCCCGACGAGGAAAGACCAGCTGCAAGACCTTTAAGAACATCTCCTTGTTATGAAAGAATGAAAGATCTTGGTGCTGTTTTTGGACAAAAATTTGGATGGGAAAGACCAAACTTTTTTGCAACAGATGGCATGGAACAAAAAGATCATTGGTCATTTAGAAGATCAAAATGGTTTGATGCAATTAAAAAAGAATGTGAGAATGTTAAAAAGAATGTTGGACTTTTGGATATGACAGCCTTTGCAAAATGTAGAATTAAGGGTCCAAAAGCAGAGGAATTTTTAGACTACTTAGTGGCCAATAAACTTCCAAAAAAAATTGGAAGAATTAATTTGTGTCATGCGCTAAATACTAAAGGTGGTGTTCACTCTGAGTTTACAATTATGAAAGAAGCTGAAAATAGTTATTATTTGGTTTCAGCTGGAGCGAATTTAAGATTAGATCATGACTGGATTCAAAAATGGATGCCTACTGATGGTTCAGTTATATTTGAGGATTTAACAAATAGCACAGGTGTGCTTGTTGTAGCTGGTCCTAAAGCTAGAGATCTTATGCAGAAAGTTTCAACTGATGATTATTCAAATGAAAACTTCAAATGGTTAACAGCAAAAAATGTTAATGTTGGATACGCTCCAGTAAATGCTATGAGAGTAAATTTTGTTGGTGAACTTGGCTGGGAATTACATCACCCAATTGAATATCAAAACCATATTTTTGATAAATTAATGGAAGCAGGTAAGGATCTCGGTCTTAAACCTTTTGGCATTAGAGCAATGAACAGTTTAAGAGTAGAAAAATCTTATAAACTTGTGGGAACTGAACTATCGATTGAGTATTCACCTTATGAATCTGGTCTAGATAGATTTATTCATCCAAACAAAGGTAATTTCATAGGACTTGATGCACTAAACAAATGGAGAGAAAAGGGTTTTGATAATAAATTAGTAACACTAGAGGTTCATGACACAACAGACTCAGATGTTTTAGGTAACAATCCAATTTATAAAGATAATAAAGTTGTTGGAAGAGCAACCGGTGGGGAATATGGATTTAGATTAGATAAATCTATTGCTTTAGCAATGGTAAAACCTGATTTAGCAAATATTGGAGAAAAACTTAAAGTTGATATTCTTGGAAAAATGTATGAAGCTACAATAGTAGAGGAAAGTCCCTACGATGCTGAAAATAAACTATTGAGAGCTTAATGAAAATTTTAGTCGCAGTAAAAAGAGTCATTGATTACAATGTTCAAATTAGAGTTAAAGAGGATAATACGGGTGTAGTGACTGAAAATGTTAAGATGTCTACCAATCCACCTGACGATAATGCAATCGAGGAGGCGGTAAAGATCAAAGAGTCGGGAAAAGCGTCGGAAGTAATTGCAGTAAGTGTTGGAGAAGAGAAAGCTCAAGAAACGGTCCGTAAAGCACTAGCAGTTGGAGCTGATAGAGGTATTCTTATTAAAGCCGATGGAATTTTAGAACCTTTAGCTGTTTCAAAATTATTACAAAAAATTGTTGAAAAAGAAAAACCAGATTTAGTCTTCATGGGAAAACAAGCAATTGATGATGATTGTAATCAAACAGGTCAAATGTTAAGTGCTTTACTAAATTGGCCTCAAGCAACATTTGCTTCAAAGATTGAAATTAAAGATAAAAAACTTGAAGTTACAAGAGAGATTGACGAAGGTTTAGAGACAATAGAGATCAATATCCCGGCAATTGTAACTTGTGATTTAAGACTTAATGAACCAAGATACGCATCTTTACCGAATATAATGAAAGCTAAAAAGAAGCCTATTGAGCAGATAAATGCGTCAGATTTAGGAGTAGATACATCACCAAGAATCGAGCAAATTAAGGTTGAAGAACCACCTAAAAGAAAAGCAGGTATAAAAGTAAAAAGTGTGGCTGAGCTAGTGCAAAAATTAAAAAATGAGGCTAAAGTAATATAATGTCAGTTTTATTAGTTGCAGAACATAATAATAAAGAACTAAAACCCTTTACACTTAATGCTGTAACTGCAGCTTCTCAAATGGATAGAGATCTTCATGCTGTAATTATTGGTAATAATTGTGGAGATGCAGCAAAAAAATTATCAGAGTTACCATTAGTCAAAAAAGTGATTCAAGTAGAGGCTGCTCACTACGAAAATTTTGTAGCAGAAAATTTTGCTCCAGTAATCGTGAAATTAGCAGAAAGTTACTCGCATGTTGTCTGTTCAGCGAATACTTTTGGTAAAAATTTGATGCCAAGAATCGCAGCTTCTTTAGATACTTCTCAAGTCAGTGATATTATTAAAGTTATTTCTGCAGATACATTTTTAAGACCTATTTATGCTGGGAATGCGTTTGCAACTGTAAAAAGCAAAGATCCAAAAAAATGTATTACTATTAGACCAACCTCATTTGATCCATGTGAGAGTTCAGGTGGATCTGCACAGATTGAAAAAGTTGAACCAAGTGATGAATTTAATAATACAAAATTTGTAAAAAGAGAGGAAATTAAGTCAGATAGACCAGAACTTGGAACTGCAAGAGTAGTTGTTTCTGGAGGAAGAGGAATGCAGAGTGGAGATAATTTTAAATTAATTACTTCTGTTGCTGATAAATTAAATGCTGCTATTGGAGCATCAAGAGCAGCTGTTGACGCTGGATATATAAGCAATGATCATCAAGTGGGTCAAACAGGAAAAGTTGTAGTCCCAGATTTATATATTGCCATTGGGATTTCTGGTGCAATCCAACATTTAGCTGGAATGAAAGAAAGCAAGGTAATTGTCGCAATCAATAAAGATGGTGAGGCTCCAATTTTTAGTGTTGCAGACTATGGTCTAGAGGCCGATCTTTTTGAAGCAGTACCTCAATTTATTGAGGAACTGAACAAATTAAACACTATACAAAAATAATATAATCTGTAAGAAATTAATATGTCCAGAGAGTCAATGGAATATGATGTTGTAATTGTTGGTGGAGGACCATCAGGATTAACAACTGCTATTAAACTAAAACAATTAAATTCAAATTTAAATATTTGCGTTTTGGAGAAAGCATCAGAGATCGGTGCGCATATTTTAAGTGGAAATGTTTTTGAAACTAGAGCACTAGACGAATTAATTCCAAATTGGAAAGATTTAAATCCCCCAATAAAAACAAAAGTTTCTAAGGAAAAATTTTTATTTTTAGGAAAAACAAAATCTTTGAGTTGGCCTACCTGGTTGCTACCTGCTGTTCAAAAAAATCATAAAAATTATATCATAAGCCTTGCAAATTTATGTAGATGGCTTGCTGAGCAAGCAGAAGCACTTGGTGTAGAGATATTTCCGGGGTTTCCTGCTAGTGAGATTTTATTTAATGACGATGGTTCAGTAAAAGGTGTAGCCACACAGGACATGGGTATAGATAAACAAGGAAATAAAAAAGATAGCTTTGAACCAGGTATTGAGCTAATTGGTAAGGTTACAGTTTTTGCTGAGGGCTGTCGGGGTCATTTAGGAAAACAATTGATTAAAAAATTTAATCTCAATAAAGATAAAGATCCTCAACAATACGGAATTGGATTTAAAGAAATTTGGGAAATTGATGAAAAAAATCATGAAGAGGGATTAGTGATGCATACAGCCGGTTGGCCTTTAGATAATAATACTTATGGCGGAAGTTTTATTTATCATGCTGAAAACAAACAAGTTTTTTTAGGATATGTAATAGGTTTAGATTATCAAAATCCTCATCTCTCTCCTTATGATGAATTTCAAAGATTTAAAACACATCCATCAATAAAAAAAATTATAGAAGGTGGTAAAAGAATTTCCTACGGCGCTAGAGCTTTAATTGAAGGTGGTATTCAAAGTTTACCTAAAATGTTTATGCCTGGTGCATTATTAATTGGATGTGATGCGGGAACTTTAAACATGCCAAAAATAAAAGGATCACATACTGCTATGAAAAGTGGAATTATAGCGGCAGAGACTATTAACGAACACATCCAGTCTAAAAAAGATTTATCATTATTCGAAGAAATGTTTAAAAAAAGCTGGCTATATAAAGAACTGTATCAAGCAAGAAATGTAAAACCTAGTTTTAGCTGGGGATTAATTTTAGGAATAATTTTTACAGGAATTGATCAAATTTTATTTAGAGGAAAACTTCCATTTACATTAAGACATAAGCATTCTGATCATGAAACCTTAAAACCTGCAGATAAAATGCCAAAAATTGATTATCCTAAACCAGACAATGTGATTACTTTTGATAAAACAAGCTCAGTTTATTTGACTGGAACTAACCACGAGGATAATCAGCCAGTGCATTTAAAACTAAAAGATAAAGATTTACCAATAAAATATACCCTTGAGAAATATGATGAACCAGCACAAAGATATTGCCCAGCAGGAGTTTACGAGGTTCAAAAAGAGAATGATATAAACAAATTTGTTATTAATGCTCAAAACTGTATTCATTGTAAAACTTGTGATATTAAAGAACCTTCTCAAAATATAATTTGGGTTACCCCTGAAGGAGGTGGTGGACCAAAGTATGGAAATATGTAATTAGCTATTTTAGAAAATTAGCAAAAATTATTACTATTCCAATAATACCTAGCCAAATAATTAGATTTTTTAAAAAAACTTTTTTATTTTTATTTGCATAATAAAAACCTGGAAAGACAAGTGCAATTACTAATAAAAGATATATAACTGATAAAATATCTTCACCCATAAGTAAAATTCATCTCATTAAAAATCCATAATTGGAATATTTAATTTATTTAAATCTAAATAAAAAATTATTTTTAAATCTTTCGATAAAATTTCTGTTATCGCCAAATTTTGGCTCTTCAATTCCTGGCCTTCTTTTCCACCTTGCGTAATAATATTTTGTTCTTTTAAATAAAGAATTATCATGAATATAATAGTATAAAGCTAACGATTTTCTGCTTTTGTCTTTAGGACAATTAATCGGATCTGGAAACCCATGATTAGACTCAGTATCTGTTCTAAAAATAAGAGCATGATTTATTTTTGGATAAATCTTTAAAAAATTATTTTTCATGTTTTGGTCCCATAATTCAATTGCTCCACCCCAATTCTCATTCCACCCATCATTCAAATAAACTAATAAATTCAACATTCTTTTAAGTTTTCTATTTCTAATATAAACGAAATCTGAGTGTATCTTTAAATATCCACCATTTCTGCTTTCGTGCATGCCACCACCAAATAAAGAGGAGTCAGAAACGAGATTTCTAATGTTAAATTTTTCCTCAAGAATATTAATAAAACTTTGAGAATTGAGATAATCAATTATTTTTTTAATTTCAATTGGAAATAAGTTATAATCACTAAGTGAACGTTTTGTTTTTTGAAACAAAGGATCAGAAGTTGAACCGACAGTTTCTGGAAATTTAAAAGACGTTGCAATGTTATTTATTATATTATCTGGAAAAAAATTATTTGTTGTACAATGACCATAAGGAGTATTTTTAACAATTAAATTTTTTTTATGATGACTTGCTAATAATTTAAAATCTAAACTATTCATTAAGACAAATCTATTGCAAATTTTTTTAGTGTTTCGATTGGCAAAACTTTCAATGTATTTTCATGAGTTCTTTTTAAAAAAATTGGACAACCTTTTCCAGCCTCTACTGCTCTTGCATACCAAGTTGCACAAACACACCACCCGTCTCCATCTTTTAAGCCTGGAAACCCAAACTCTGGGTGAGGTGTAATTAAATCATTTCCAGCTTCTTTACACCATTCCAAAAACTCTGTCGTAACTTTTGCACAAACAGTATGTAAACCATGATCATTTTTATCAGTATTACAACAACCATCTCTATACCATCCAGTAAGAGGATTTTTGGAACATAATTCCAGATTTTCCCCAAGGACATTTTTTTGAATCTTATTTTCCATATACGTTATATATATCTTCATCAATCGACGCATTAAATGAGATAGAACGTCTTTCCTCATCAGTGCCTTTAAATGGAAAAACCGTATGCATCAAATAATTAGGAAATAAATAAAAATCACCAACTTCTGGAGTAATATTAAATGTCGAAGGACAAGTAAACATTCTTGCTCCATGTATTAGTTGTAAGTTTCCACCTCTATATTTTTTAGATTTTTTTTGTTGAGTACTTTGTCCTAATGATTTTGGAACTTTAAGAAACCCAGCTCCAGAAATATGACCACCATGCCAATGAGTTGGATTGTATTCATTTTGAAATTGTCTAACAACCCAAGTTTTTAGTAAATTAAATTTTGATATTTTTTTTCCTTCATTTAATTCTGTGTAAACTTTGCAAGAATTTCCCAAAAATTCTAACCAACCTGAAGATTTAACAAATTCTACTTCTAATAAAAATTCTTGAGTTACGTCACCAACTAGTGCTTCACCATAATTTAATTTTTTTAATTTTGAGTCATCATTAATTATTTTATCAATATACTCATTTAATTTATTTAGTATTTCATCCGGTATTTTCACTTTTAGTATTGCTGGGCCTAATACTCTTAAATTTTGGTATTTAATTTCCATTTAATTATATCTTTGTTGGATTGGGCTGATCTTTGTAGACTTTTTCAGGGTCAAATTTTTTTTCTTTTTCAGTGAACTTCATCTTAACTTCTCTTCCATTTTCAATTGGTCCAAGAGGTATAGATCTATAAAAACAAGATCTATAACCTACGTGACAGCTAGCTCCATTTCCAATATCAACAGAAAGCCAAACGGAGTCTTGGTCATCATCAATTTTGATTTCAGTTACCTTTTGAATAAAACCACTGGTTTTGCCTTTGTGCCAGATAGCTTTCCTTGATCTGCTATAGTAGTGAGCCTCTTTTGTTTCAATAGTTTTTTTTAATGCTTCAACATTCATATACCCATGCATCAAAATTTCTTTTGTTTGAGAGCACATTGTAATCACAGGTATCAAACCATCATTATCAAATTTAGGTGAAAGAAGATTTCCTTCTTCAATTTCAACCACATTTTCTCTTTTTTTGAACATATTCGGTGATTATGTAGCACATATAGAGATATATTAAATATTTTAAAAATGTGCATTTATATGTATAAAGCCCTCCATGAAGTTGGTTAAAGACATAGATAATAATCAAAATACGAAGAAGATTTCTGATAAAGAGGCAGAAGAAGCTTTCAAAACAATTTTATCTTGGATGGGGGAAGACCCAAATAGAGAGGGATTGTTAGAAACTCCAAAAAGAGTTGTCAAAGCATTTAAGGAGTATTTTAAAGGTTATAAGGAAGATCCTATTCAGGTTTTAGACAAAACTTTTGGCGATGTAGATGGGTATGATGATATGGTTATTCAAAAGAATATTTCTGTTCAAAGTCATTGTGAACATCATATGGCTCCAATCATCGGTAAAGCTCATGTAGCTTATATACCTAATGAAAGAGTTGTTGGATTAAGTAAATTAGCAAGAGTAGTTGAGGTATTTTCTAAAAGATTACAAACCCAGGAAAGATTAACTATGCAAATTGCGAATACACTAATGCAATCTCTAGATGCAAAAGGGGTAGCAGTTACAATTGACTCAACTCATCAATGTATGACTATGAGAGGAATCAAAAAAGAACAAGCTACAACAGTCACAAATTATTATTTGGGTCAATTCAAAGAAGATTTAAGTTATCAAAATAGATATTTAAGGTTAATAAGTAATTCAAAAGATTAAAAGTGTTAGACCAATTTAAAGCATTAGTTTTAAATCAAGACGGTGACAACTTTACAAGAGAAGTAAAATCATTAGACAAAAGTTTTTTAAAACATGGTGATGTGACCATTAAAGTTGATTATTCAGATCTTAATTTTAAAGATGGAATGATTTTAAAAAATGGTGGTAGATTAGTAAAAGAGTTTCCACACATTCCTGGGATTGATTTTTCTGGAACAGTTTTAGAAAGTGAAAATTCAAAATTTAAGTCAGGTGATGAGGTAATTTTAACTGGTTTTAGAGTTGGCGAAATTTTTTATGGTGGATATTCTCAAATAGCAAAAGTTAATGGAGATTTCTTAGTAAAGAAACCTAGTGATTTAACAACTAAACAAGCAATGATCTTAGGCACTGCGGGTTTTACATCTTTAATGGCAGCATTTGCAATAAAAGCCCGAGAAGAAATATTACTTGGTGCAAAAGTAAATGATGTCTTAGTTACAGGTGCAACTGGTGGATTAGGAAGCATTGCAGTTATGATACTCAATAAAATGGGATACAACGTTACTGCAGTAACAGGAAAAGATTCTAAAGCTGATTATTTAAAATCATTAGGTGCTAAAAGTGTTGTAAATCGCGCTGAATTTGATAAAGATCCGAAACTTATAGATAAAGGTTTATGGGATGGGGTAGTCGACACCGTCGGTGGTAAAATTTTAGCTAATGCAATTGTTCAAACTAATTCAAATGGAATTGTTGCAGTATGTGGTAATGCAAGTACAAATGAATTAAATACTAATGTAATTCCTTTCATGTTACGAGGAATAAAACTTTGGGGAATGGACTCAGCTAATTGTAGCATCAAAAGAAGAGAATTTATTTGGGGAGAGGCTGCAAAATTAATCGATTTCAACTTAATAGAAAAATCTATTCAAACTGTTAGCTTGGAGGAGTTAATTGAAACTTATCCTAAAATATTAAAGGGTGAAATTTCTGGAAGAGTTTTAGTTGATTTAAATAAATAATGGACTGGGATAAACTTAAAATTTTTCATGCAGTTGCAGAAGCAGGAAGTTTTACTAATGCCACTGTTAATTTAAATCTTAGTCAATCAGCAATAAGTAGACAAATTCAATCTTTGGAACAAGATTTAAAAGTTCAATTATTTGAAAGACACGCAAGAGGTCTTACGCTCACTGAAAATGGAGAGTATGTATTTAAAACTGCACACGAAGTTATAAGCAAACTTAAAGAAGTGGAAACTTCACTAGGAGATCAAAAAAATAAACCCACTGGCAAATTAACAATTACAACAGTTAGAAGTTTTGGTACACATTGGTTAACACCAAGAATTGAAGAATTTATGCGTCTAAACCCTGAAGTAGAAATAGAACTTATTTTTGAGGACAAAGAGCTAGATTTAAGCACCAGACAAGCTGATATTGGCATTTTTATGAGAAGACCAAAACAACTAAATTATATTCAAAAAAAATTGATTGATCTTAAATATTTTATATATGGTTCTAATAAGTATTTAGAGAAATACGGTATGCCTAAGACACTGGGTGATTTAAATAAACATAAATTTATATCTTTTGGAAAAGGGGCTCCATCACCAGTTTATAATCCAGATTGGGCGTTAAAATTAGGAATGCATGATGGTAAAAAGCGAAAGCCGATTATGAAGGTAAATAGCGTAATGGGACTGCTTTTAGCAGTAGAGGCTGGCGTTGGTTTAGCTGCATTACCAGAATATCTTGTAAGTAATTCAAGAAATATAATTAAAGTTCTTCCAAAATCAGAGGGACCGATTACGGAAGCTCACTTTGTTTATCCTCAATCTTTAAAAAACACAGCCAGAGTTCAGGCTTTTAGGAACTTTTTATTCAGTAAAATAGGCGACTGGAAGTCCCAATAGGCTGCGACACTATTGCGATTGATAATCATTATCAATGAGAATAGTTCTCATTCTCAATTAAATTATGCGGAAGAATGGAGAAATAATGAGAAAAATATCAATATTTGCGTTGATAGCATCTTTATTTGCCTCATCAGTTGTGATGGCAAATGAGGTAAATGTTTTTAATGCAAGACATTATAAAGCAGATGGTGAGCTTTATTCTAAGTTTACAAATATGACAGGAATAAAAGTCAATTTGATAAACGGAAAATCAGGTGCTTTAGAAAAAAGAATTCTAAGTGAGGGTGCTGATTCTTCTGCTGACTTATATATTACAGCTGATGCTGGAAGATGTGGAGCGATGGATGCAAAAGGGGCACTTCAAAGTGGTTTAACATCAGCAGCAATCAAAGATGCTGTACCAAAAACTTTTAGAACGAATAAATGGGTTGGAATAGCGAAAAGAGCTAGAATAATTTATTATTCACCAGAGAGAGTTACGGGTGCTGAATTATCTGGAATGACTTATGAAGGTTTAGCTGATCCTAAATGGAAAGGTAGATTAGTAATTAGAAAATCTAGCAATATTTATAATAAATCTTTAGTAGCATCATTAATTAAAAATAATGGAAAAAAAGCTACAGCTGAATGGGCTGAAGGAGTTGTTGCAAACATGGCAAGAACACCTACAGGTAATGATAGAGCTCAAATTATGGCAGTTGCAGCAGGAGAAGCTGATATTGCTGTAGCTAATACTTATTATCTTGCACTTATGTTGTCTGGTAAAAAAGGTGCAGAGCAACAAGAAGCTGCTAAGAAAGTTAAAGCTTTCTTCCCTAATCAAAATGATAGAGGAACACACATGAATGTTAGTTGTGCAGCTTTAGTCAAAGGCGCTCCTAATAAAGCTAACGCTATTAAGCTTGTAGAGTTTTTACTGACTCCTCAATCTCAAGAGCATTTTACTAATAACACTTTTGAGTTTCCGATGATTAATGGTGTCTCACCAAGCCCATTAGTAGTTAACAACTTAGGGTTAGATTTCAAACAAGATATGAAAACTAAGTTAGCTTCTTATGGAAAAAATCAGGCTGCTGCAGTAGAAGTAATGACAGCTGCTGGTTGGAAGTAACAATGAAACAAGAAAAAAAATTTATTTCAGAGATTGATTTAAATAAATCTTCCAAGGCATGTTCCCCATGTATTATGGAGTGTAAAAAAATCGATCAAAGAATAAATAAAAGAAAACTAGAAGAAATCGAACCTAAGGAAGTTCCGCATCTCCTTAAAGTTTTTGATTTTTGATTTTTCTTTCCGGTGTCCATCGTAAATGGAGATTTATGGTGGACACTAAATTAGAACCCTTAATAAAGACTAATTACTTTTCCCAAAAAAATTAATATAATATAAAATTTAAATGTATAAATTTTTTAACATCTGGTTTTTTTTCTCATTATTGATTTCAATATTTGTTATAATTCCAATAATTACTGTATTTACAAGTTTCTTTGAAGAAACTTCAAATTATTATGAACTTTTAAAAAATACATTTTTAATCGAGTACATTTTTAATTCATCAGTATTATTAATATGTGTTCTTGTTCTAACATTTATTATAGGAACTAGCTCAGCTTATTTGGTATCTTTTTTTGATTTTCCATTTTCTAATTTTTTTAAATGGGCATTAATTTTATCTTTTGCAGTACCGCCTTATATTTATGCATATTCATTAACTGCTTTTTTTGAAAATTATGGCACTGCATATACAATCTTAAAAAATCTTTTTGGAGAAGGAAATTATAATCAACACATTCCTAAATTTGATGGCATGTTAGGCGCAATATTATCTATCTCTTTCTCTTTGTTTGCATATGTTTATATTTTAGCCAGGGCCTCATTTTTATACCAATCTCAAAGTCTTATTGATTTAGGAAAAAACTTAGGTTTTTCAAAATTTGAATCTTTTTACAAAATAGTACTCCCTGCAGCTCGGCCTGCAATAGTTGCTGGACTATCTTTAGTCGCGATGGAAACTTTAGCAGAATTTGGTGCAGTTGATTTTTTTTCAATCAATACTCTTACAACTGGAATCTATAATTCCTGGATAGCTTTTGATGATTTAGCGTTTGCGAATAGAATATCCTTTTTCTTGCTATTATTCATTTTTGCATTATTTATTTTGGAAAATTTTTCTAGAAAAAACGCACGGTATCATTTTAATTCTCGAGGAGGATTTAAACAAAAAGAAAAGATTAAACTTATTGGAAATAAATCTTTATATGCATTTTCATATTGTTTTTTGATATTCTTTTTTAGTTTTTTATTTCCGTTACTCCAGATGATGTATTGGACAATTAAATTTCCAGAAAATTTATTTGATTTAGAAATTTTTGAACTTTTAACAAATACTCTTTACATTGTAATATTATCTAGCTTTGTTTTAATTTTATTCTCATTAATATCTAATTATGGAAATAGAGTTTCTAAAAATAAACTCTTAAATGTTTTATCAACTTTATCTATTTCAGGATATGCAATTCCAGGAGTTATTTTGGCTATTGCATTTATAAGTTTTATTGCATGGTTTGATAATAGTATAATTAAATCTTTGGGATTTGATTCTATCAAGAAAGTTTTTATTGGTTCTATTTTAGGATTAGTATTAGTTTATTTTATAAGATTTTACTCTTTAGCATTTAATGGAATAAAATCAGGATATGAAAAAATTAATATCTCAGTCGATGAAAGTTCTTATTTATTAGGTTATTCAAAACGAAAAACATTTATGAATATTCACATTCCTTTCTTAAGAAATTCTTTATTATTTATAATTATTTTAATTTCTTTAGAGATAATTAGAGAATTACCCATAACATTAATCTTAAGACCTTTTAATTTTGAAACTTTTGCTACTACAGCATATATTTCTGCTTCAGAGGATTTATTAGAGGCAGCTGCTGTACCTTCTTTATTTTTGATATTAATTGCATCTTTATTCATTATAATTAGTTCAAAATATATTTTAAGAGAGCACAATGAGTAAAAGTTTTTTTGAAGTAAAAAATGTTGATTTTAAAGTTGGAGGTAAGACGAAAGTAGCAAATGTGTCTTTTGCTATTGAAAATGAGGGAGATATTATATGTCTACTAGGTCCATCAGGAATTGGCAAAACTACAATTTTAAGAACAATTGCTGGATTAGAAAAAATTGAAAGTGGAACAATAGAGTTAAGAGGAAATGTATTATCTTCAAATCTAATAAATGTTGAGCCTGAAAACAGAAATATATCACTAGCTTTTCAAGAAAATAGTTTATTCCCACATTATACGGTAGAAAAAAATATATTATTAGGCGCCGATAGAAATAAAGATAAAAAAGATAAAAATGTAAACTTTCAAGAAATTATTGATCTACTCGATATCTCTTTAATTTTAAATAAATTTCCACATGAAATTAGCGCTGGAGAAGCTCAAAGAGTTTCACTTGCGAGATCTTTAATCACTAATCCAGACCTACTATTATTAGATGAACCATTATCAAATGTTGATCAAAGTTTTAAAGAAGAAATACAAGAAAAATTAAAAAAAATATTAAAAAGTTCAAAAATTACTACAATAATTGTAACTCACGACTCTTATGAAGCATTTTATTTAGGATCAAAATGTGGAATTATTTTAAATCAGGAGCTCAAACAATTTGACGATCCATATAATGTTTATCACTTACCCAACTCAATAGAGGTAGTTAATTTTTTGAATAGAGGCATTCTTATTCCTGCAGAGGTTACAAGTCCTAAAAGTTTAGAAAATAAAGATCTTGGAACAATTACGGGTAATTTTAATAAACCTTTTCCAATAGGATCAAAAGTAAAACTTTTGGTTCAACCAGAGGACTTACATCATGATGATCAAAGTAATTTAAAGTTTGAAGTTATAGATAGAAAATTCAGAGGTACAAATTTTATTTACACCCTTAAAACACCAAGTAATTTATTAATACCGGTTTTTGTTCACTCTCATCATATTCACCAACATGAGGAGAATGAAAAATTTGGTATTAAAAGACCAATTCATATTGATCATATTGTTTGCTTCTAATAAAAACTCTCTAAAATGAATAATAAATTTAGAGTTTTTTTAAAAGGTGTTTTTGATGTTAGCCCCCTAATGATACCAGTTGTTCCATTTGGTCTAATATTTGGGGTTCTTTCAATTGATATTGGATTTAGCCCGATAGAAACAATGGGGATGTCCCTAATAATTTTTGGTGGAGCATCACAAATTATTTTACTTCAATTATTTTCTGGAGGTGCTTCATCTTTAGTAATAATAAGTTCAGTTGGAGCAGTGAACTCAAGACATCTTTTGTATGGAGCTGTAGTTTCAGAGCATTTATCAGATTTAAAACTTATTTGGAAAATTATAATCTCATATTTTTTAATTGATCAAGCTTTTGCAAGATCAAATGAGTATTTTAAAAAAAATAACGATAAAAATAAATATTTTCATTTATTCGGTGGTGGTATTACTTGTTGGGTGATTTGGCAGACAACTACTTTTTTAGGAATTGTTTTAGGAGCTTTTATTCCTGAAAAACTAGGCTTAAGTTTTGCAGTACCGTTAACTTTTTTAGCATTACTGGTTAATGATTTTAGAAAATTAATAAATGTGATTGTGATAATTATTTCAGGATTAGTGGCAACGTTTGGATTTAATTATGTTCCTTATAAAGCATATGTAATTGTCGCTGGAGTAACTGCTTTACTGACAGCAGCAATTTTAACTAAGTTGAATAAAAAAAATGAGTAACTGGCTATTAATTATATACTGTGGTTTGATAACTTTTTTGACAAGGTTTTCAATGATAGCATTATTAAAGAAAGAAATGTTCAATGATAGAATAAGAGAAATTCTCTCTTTTGTGCCTTCAGCAATTTTTCCTGCAATTATATTTCCTGCTATTTTTTTGGATAACTCTGGAGATTTCCAATTAGAAAACAATCCAAAGATAATGGCAGCAATAATTGCAATGTTAATTGGAATAATAAGTCAAAATATTATTGCGACAATTATCTCAGGGCTAGCTTCATATTGGTTTTTAATTTTTGTGGTATAAAAAGTTTATGAAAAAAATATTAATATCAATTTTCTTTTTATTTTCATTAAGTGCAAATGCAATGGAAAAAGAAACAACTTTTAAGAAAGAGTTGTTTGATAAAGCTCAATCAGATGGAAAAATTGTCGTAATCAGTTCTTGGATAAAATATTGCTCATCATGTGCTGGACAAATGAAAATTCTTCAGAATGCAAAAAAAAAAGGTGAATTATTAGACATTAAATTTGATAATATTGAATATTTTTCATTCGATGTGACTAAAAAGGAAATCTCTAATTTTTTTGATGTACAATATCAAACAACATTAATAATTTTTAAAGGTAATCAAGAAGTTTATAGAAGTGTTGGTGAAACAACTGAAGATTTAATTTACGAGGCATTAAAAGCCTCAATTTAAATTAAGCACCTAAATTAATATTTTTTGCAACATTAAAATCAATTTCACTGGGTTTTTTTAGTTTTAGATTGTTCATTAACTCAACATATTCATCTACACTACTAACCTGTAATCTTGGATTTTGTTTTTTTTCTTTACCAATAGTACTCACTTTCTCTCCTTTATAATCGTGAGCAGGGTATAAAAAAGTTTCATCAGGAAGTTTAAGTAATTTATTAAAAATTGAGTTATATGCATCTCTCGAATTTCCATTCTGAAAATCTGTTCGACCTGTTCCATTTATAAGCAATGTATCACCAGAAAAAAGATAATTATCCATTAAAAAACTATAACTATCAGAGGTATGACCTGGAGTGTACATTGCTCTAATTTTTAAATTTTCTAAATTTATATATTCATCATCTTTTACCTTAATTTCAACAGCATCGGCCGGAGTATGATCACCCATTATTGTGGAGCATTTCGTAATATCTTTTAATTTTGAAGCACCTGTAACATGATCAGCATGAATATGAGTGTCAATTACTTTAACTAATCTTAAATCTAATTCTTTCAATAAAATTATATAATCACTTACATTTTCTATAACTGGATCAATTATCAAAGCCTCTCTTCCTTTAGATGAGGCAATTAAGTATGTGTATGTGCTAGATTTTTGATCAAATAGTTGTTTAAAAATCATAACTAAATATTATCATATATGAATGGAAACCACTACATTTGATTGGTCTTGTTCACATACATGGAAACAAAGTGCCAAAAATACTGCATGGTGTTTGCTTGGATGTTCAATTGGAGACTTTGGAACAATTTTATTTTTTCAATTAACTAAAATACCGTTCCCAGTTTTAGCAATAATGATATTAGCAATAATCAACGGATTGATTACAAGCATAATACTTGAAACCATTATTTTAATCCGTCAAAATTTGGAATTTAACAAAGCTTTAAAAACAGCGTTGGGGATGAGTTTTATTTCAATGATAAGCATGGAAACCACAATGAATTTAACTGATTACTTTTTAACTGGTGGAGCAATATTAAACTGGTGGGTTGTACCTTTAATGCTTATTGTAGGTTTTTTAACACCATGGCCGTATAATTATTGGAGATTAAAAAAATATGGCATCAGTTGTCATTAAAAATTGGGACAATAAAACTTGGTTATCTTCACAAAATTATATTAATTCTTTTAATAATTTTTTAATCAAAAATACCAAAATTAATTCAAATTTTAAAATTTTAGATATTGGTTGTGGAAGAGGGAAGATTTTAGGTTCTTTAAAATCAAGGTTAAAACTTAAATATAAACCTCTAGGCATAGATATTGTTAATCACAAAGATAGAGATAAAAGAATTAAATTTAAAAAAGCAAATATTTTAAATCTATCTTTGAGAAAAAGTCAAAAGTTTGATTTAATTATGATTAAACAAACAATTCATTTAATAAAATTAAGTAAGGTAAAAGAATTATTAAAATCATTAAAAAAAATATTAAATACAAAAGGTAAAATTATAATTTTAACTTTAGATACAAAAAACAACGAAATTCCAACTTTTAAATTAATGAAACTAAAACTTAATAAATCTCTTATAAGAGATAAAAAAATATTTAAGATTATTACAAATTTATATCCTCAAAGAACTCAAAAAAAATTTATTTTTAACGTAAGAATAAGCAAAAAGAAATATCTCGATATGATTAAAAATAGATATATTTCTACTTTAATACCTTTATCAAAAAAACAACTTATACAAGGTATTCAAGAAATTGAATTAAATTATAAAAATAAATTAAAATTTAAAGACAAATTAAATTGTATTATTTTATAAAATTCTTTTAAGCAAATTTTCCTTAAATAATAATTTATGGATTATGACAGCAGAAATATGTAAAGATATTAACGCGATAAGTGTATAATTGCCTAGGATATGAATTTCGTAAAATATCTCTGCTAAATCAAAATTATCTTGAATTTCAAGATTAAAAAAAAACATATCAAGCTCTTCACCGTTATATAATTTTTTTAAAGCACCTGAGATTGTTATCATTAAAATTGAAATATATAAAAATACATGATTTAATCTTGCAATTATTTTCTGTCCAGGAAAAATACTATTATTTAATTTTGGAGTTGGATTAAATGCTTTATAAATCAACCTTAATACGGTTAAATAAAAAATACTTATACCGACTGCAACATGAATATTTTCTACGGTCAATCTTTTTTCACTGAAATCCATGTCTACTAGATACATACCTAAAGGAATTTGAATTATTAACACTGTGGCACTTAACCAATGAAATATTCTAGAAATAGCTCCATATTCTGTTAGAGTATTTTTTAATTTCATATGTTGATTAACTATATCATAAATGTATTCAAATATTTTTTCTGCATTTTAATTTTCGTAATATTGTCGCTTCCAGCTAATTCTGAAATGTCGGTTGAGGAAATAATAAAAGGAAGAAAGGCCCTGTTTAGTAAGAATTATAGTACTGCAAAAAGAGTACAAGCTTTGGCTAGCAAAGGAGAATTTGATAAGGCGAAATCTTTAATGATTGAAATGAGTGAAAATTACAAAACTTTAATTGAATATTTTCCGGATAATACAAAAGAAGGTTTTAAAACTGAGGCTCTACCTTTAATCTGGGAAAATAAAAGAGAGTTTAATGATTTAATGAAAAAAGCATCAGACGATATGGTAAAATTATCTTCATTATTTGAGGATGCTGATGATGTAAGAGCTACTTTAACTCAAATGATGTGGAGTAATTGCAAAGCTTGTCATAGTAAATTTAGAGCACCACATTAAATTTTTTAGATTAAACGAAGGGGTTCGCTCTTTCGTTCTCCAACCAAAAGAGCTCCCCACAGTCGCCTTTTTGGCATTTAAGTCCTAATGGACTTTTATTTTTTTCGTTTATGTTTTTATGAAATATCAAGCTACCCAGCTAAGTGTCAGGTGGCATTTGATTCATTAAAACTACCTCCTTGTATAAAAAAGATAAATTTTAGATAGGTTGTATTCAAGGAATATATTTAACAAAAATTAAAATTAATTTCTTGAATACAACCTGACTCTTTTGTAATATCCCTGCATCAAAAAAATCTTCCCCTATAAATAGAAATTTAATTTGCATTCAAGCAAATTGTAGTTAAGATTAATTATGAACTACTTAAGCGGACTTATAAAACTTGTAACCAGTTTAGTTATTTCAACTATAATAATTTATGCAATAAATTTTGTAGCGGGATTTGCTGGAGCTGATTATTCATTTACAAATGGCGAGGTATTTGTGATGTGGATTTTAATGGCTATTTTAGTGAATAATTGTTTTAGAAAATAGAAGTTTAATTTTTAATCATTATTCCTCTTTTTTTTTAATAATATTAAAGTATAATATTTATAGGGGTGTCATTTTTGACTGAGATTAAACCCTATGAACCTGTCCGGTAATTCAGAAAGGGAAATAAATGAGTAATTCTTTTTTTTTAGATCAATCCACTTCATTAGTCTTAATAATTGCAATCAGTTTGCTATTTGCTTATTTGGGCATTAATCACACTAAAAAATTCAAAGGTTTAAATAATTATTTAACTGCTAATAGGAATATTGGTGTCTTTTCATTAACCACCAGTTTAACAGCATCAGCATTAGGATCATGGATTTTATTTGGACCTGCTTCTGCTGCGACTTGGGGAGGTATAGGTGCGGTTATTGGCTATTCTTTAGGAACAGCTTTTCCACTATTTTTTTTAATTTACTTAGGAAAAAAAATTAGAAATGAATTCCCTAAAGGATCTTCTTTAATAGAATTTATGAGAAGAAAATTTGGCAAGAGTTTATTTAAGCTAATTTCATTAATGACCATATTTTATATGTTCATTTTTTTGTGCGCTGAGGTAACCGCTATTTCAGTTTTAATCAATTATATATCTGGTACTGAATTTTGGATTACAGCTTTAGTAGTTCTTTCGTCCACTCTAATTTATACATTATATGGTGGATTAAAGGCTTCAATTTTTACTGATAATATTCAAATGATTGTTATAGGAGTTTTGTTAATAATCTCGTTTATATATATTACTTCATTTACAGGTTCTAAATTTTCTTTTGATTTTGTGACTAAAAAAAATCCTCAACTTATGAGTAGTCATTACATTCCAAATTATACTGCAGGGTTAACTTTTTTTATAGCAGTAGCCGCAACTAATTTATTTCATCAAGGAAATTGGCAACGTGTGTATGCAGCTAAAAATTACCAAACTTTAAAAAAAAGCTTAATTATTTCTTTTTTAATCATTATTCCTATTGTTTTTTTTATGGGCTTTTCAGGAATGGTAGCTTTCTCGATTGACTCTAGTACTAGACCAGATCTTGGATTTTTTTCATTGTTACTTAAAGAGCAAACAATTTTTTTATCTTTATTTATAATTATACTAGGTATGGCATTAACAATTTCAACTGTAGACACATTAATTAATGCAATCTCAAGTTTGGTAATTTTAGATGGAAAAGCAGTATTTAATTTGAGTAAAAAAATTAATTATTTAAACTTTTCTAAATATATAATTTTATTTTTATCGTTTATCTCTTTTATTATTGCATCAAAAGGATTTGATATTTTGTATCTTTTTTTATTAGCAGACCTGTTTTGTTGTGCTTTTGTCTTAACTGTTTTTCTGAGTTTTTATGATAAATCAATTAATGAAAATTTAGCTTATATTTCTATTTTGATTGGATTGATTGGTGGTTTTATATTATTTCCTTCTCCTGATTTTTCTAAAAGTTTGTTAGTTGGAGTTTTCATACCAATAGATTTATTTCCATCTTTTGTTACACAATCTTTGCTTTTTTTATCTTTTATTGTAGCGACCTTTCTACCTTTGTTGATTATTAAAGCTAAAAAGCTTCGTATAAGTTGATTGTATTAAATCAATTAATAACTATATAAATGCCTCATGTCAGATAATCAGATTTTAATAAACAATTTATCAAAAGTTTATGACAATGGCTTTAATGCCTTAAAGAATATAAATTTAAAAATTAGAAAAGGTGAAATTTTTGCAATGCTTGGTCCTAATGGAGCGGGTAAAACTACTTTGATAAGTATTATTTGTGGAATAGTTAATCCGACCTCAGGGAATGTTAGTGTAGATGACTATGATATCATAAAAGATTACAGAGAAACTCGTTCAAGAATAGGTTTAGTCCCACAGGAATTAACTTTAGAGCAATTTGAGACAGTTTTTAATAATGTTTCTTACTCGAGAGGTCTTTATGGGAAAAAAGCAGATCCAAATCATATCGAGAAAGTTTTAAAACAATTAAGTTTATGGGATAAAAAAGATCTCAAACTTCGGCAATTGTCTGGTGGAATGAAAAGAAGAGTTTTAATAGCAAAAGCCTTATCTCATGAACCAACAATTTTATTTTTAGACGAACCTACGGCTGGTGTTGATGTAGAGCTAAGAAAAGAAATGTGGCAGGTTGTTGAAAATTTGAGAAAAACTGGTGTAACAATTATTCTAACTACTCATTATATCGAAGAAGCAGAAGCTATAGCTGATCGAGTTGGAGTTATAAACCAGGGAGAGATCGTAGTTGTTGATGAAACTAAGGAACTGTTAAAAAAAATGGGTCATAAAAAACTTATAATAGATTTACAAGAAAAAATAAATCAAATACCCACAACACTTCAAAAATACAACTTATCTTTTACACCAGA
Source organism: uncultured Pelagibacteraceae bacterium (assembly GCA_902537665.1). Lineage (GTDB taxonomy): Bacteria > Pseudomonadota > Alphaproteobacteria > Pelagibacterales > Pelagibacteraceae > Pelagibacter. Next base: position 2,642 of record CACBCE010000006.1, on the reverse strand, counting down.
CTTGATGAGCTTAAATTATACTTATAATGTTCAAGCGAAAAGGACAGGAATTACTAATTTACTTCAAGATTTAAAAGATGCAGGGTTAAAATTGAAAGATTTAAAAACTGAACAAAGCAATTTAGAAAAAATTTTTGTAAACTTAGTTAGGGAAAAAAATGAAAATTAATTTTTATGCGTTTAGCGCAATTTATCTTCACGAAATGGATCGTTTTAGAAGAACTTTAACTCAATCTGTATTGTCTCCAGTATTAACGACTTCGCTATATTTTATAGTTTTTGGTTCAGTAATTGGAGGATATGTGGAAAAAATTGACGGAATAAGCTACGGGTCATACATCGTACCAGGTCTGTTAATGTTAACATTATTAACTCAATCAATTAGCAACACTTCTTTTGGAATTTTTTTTCCAAAATTTAATGGAACAATTTATGAGATTTTAGCTGCTCCAATTTCAACATTAGAGGTCGTACTTGCTTTTGTAGGGGCTGGTGCAACAAAAACACTAATAGTAAGTATAATTATATTTATTACCTCATTATTTTTCGTTGATGTCCAAGTTAAATATCCATTGCTAATGATATTTTTATTAATTTTAGTGGCATTTACTTTTGCTTTATTTGGTTTTTTAATAGGTTTAATGAGCTCAGATTTTGAGCAAATGTCTATAATTCCAACTTTGTTTGTGACACCAATGGTATTTTTAGGTGGGAGTTTGTATTCATTAGATATGTTACCATCATTTTGGCAAACTGTGACCTATTTTAACCCAGTTGTTTACTTAATAAATGGTTTAAGATTTTCTTTTTATGGAGTTTCTGATTTTAATATTTGGATAAGTATTGGAACTATGTTTTTATTTTTATCCATTTGTATAACAGTAGTTACAGTTCTTCTCAAAAAAGGTTACAAAATTAAATCTTAACTGACCCATTTCTGGGCCAGTTAATAACTACTAATATCAAGAAGGGTAGTTTTATTGGAATTGTTCAGACTCTGTAGAGCCTGCCATTGCCGTGGTAGAACTTTCTCCATTACTTATTGTATTGGATACAGCATCAAAATAAGATGTACCAACTTCACGTTGATGTTTAACACTAGTATATCCATCTTTCTCACGAGCAAATTCTTGTTGTTGAATTTTTGAGTATGCTGTCATACCCTCTTTTTTGTATTTTTCCGCAAGCTCAAAAATTGCAATATTTTGTGTATGAAATCCTGCTAAAGTAATGAATTGAAATTTATAACCCATTTGACTAATTTTTTGTTGAAATGATGCTATCTCATCATCTGATAAATGTTTTTTCCAGTTAAATGACGGAGAACAATTGTATGCTAAAAGTTTTCCTGGAAATTTTTCATGAATTGCATCTGCGAATTTTTTTGCTTCCTCAAGATTCGGTGTAGCAGTTTCACACCAAATTAAATCTGAGTAGGGTGCATACGCAAGGCCTCTTGATATGGCTTGTTCAATGCCAGCTTTTACATAATAGAAACCCTCTGGAGATCTTTCCCCTGTTAAGAAAGGTTTATCATTTTCATCGTAATCGTTCGTAATTAATTTAGCAGCATTAGCGTCTGTTCTTGCTAAAATAATTAGAGGCACATCTGCGATATCAGCTGCCAATCTAGCGGCTTTTAAATTTTTTATCATCGTACCAGTTGGAACCAAAACTTTTCCTCCCATATGACCACATTTTTTTTCACTTGCTAATTGATCTTCAAAATGAACACCAGCAGCACCTGCTTTAATAAATTTTTTTGCAAGTTCAAATACATTCAAAGGTCCACCAAAGCCAGCTTCTCCATCAGCAATGATTGGAAGCATATAATCAATTCTTTTCTCTTTTTTCATATCACCATCTTTTAATTCCATATGCTGAATCTGATCAGCTCTAATTAAGGCGTTATTCATAGATTCTACTAATTTTGGAGCACTATCATAAGGATATAAAGATTGATCAGGATACATTTCTCCAGCACTGTTAGCATCAGCTGCTACCTGCCAGCCACTTAAATAAATTGCTTTTAATCCAGCTTTAGCATGCTGAACTGCATGATTACCTGATAAAGATCCTAAAGTATTAACATAATTTTCTGTGTTTAATAATTTCCATAGTTTTGTAGATTGTTGTTTACAAATTGAATATTCAATTTTAATTGAGCCTCTAAGTCTTTCAACTTCTTCAGGAGTATAGTCTCTTTTAATTCCTGCAAATCTTTTTAAATCATAAGAAATCTTTTCTGCACTCATTATTGGCCCCTGTAATGTTCAAGTAATTGAAAATGAATGTTAAAAGTCTGAAAATTAGTTTGAGTCGTTAAGTGTCTCAACTAGATCTTTCATTCCACTTGAACCCCAATCACAATGATCATCTCTCATGTAGATACCTCTGCTATTATGTCTAGCCAGGTCTTCATGTCTTATGATTTGAGCCTCATTTTCGTTATTTTTTAATTTTTCGTCCATGTAAATTTTATAATTTACAAAATTTACAAAATCTATAAGAAAGTATAAAACTATTGTAAATTAAAGAAAAATATTGTAAAAATAAATTTACAAAATTTACTAATAGAAAATATGAGTCAATTAAATCTAAAAATAGGACCAAAAATCAAGGCTTTTAGGAGACAATTAGGG
>CACBCE010000005.1 GCA_902537665.1 uncultured Pelagibacteraceae bacterium | reverse complement strand
AGAAAAAACTACCTTTAGGATTGGTTTTAGCTTGGAATTTTTTTGAGGATATAAAAAAAAATAATTCAAATTTATTCCATGAGTTTATTAACATTAAAGACCTAGAAAATTAATAACTATGTCTAATAAAATGATCGTTGGCTGGGAGGAGTACAAAAGTATAGTTGAGAAACTAGCTATTCAAATTCATAATGGATATAAACCTACAGTATTAATTGGTATAATGAGAGGTGCAGCACCAATTATTGATATCTTATCTAGGATCTTAAAACTTCCTATAGCGTACATTGTCATACAAAGTTATTCAGGAGAGGGTATAGAAGATCAACAAGGTCAGTTAATGTTTGCCAGGGAAATCAGCTCATTAGCGAATGATAAAGATTTTAAGAGAGTACTTTTGATTGATGACTTATCCGATACAGGTTTAACTTTGAATAAAAGTATCGAATGGCTCAAAAATTATGGACCTACAAAAAATTATATTGAGGAGATCAAAACAGCATGTTTGTGGAAAAAAAAATCCTCATCTTTTGAACCTGATTTTTGTCCGATTAAATTAGATTCAGACCCTTGGATTGTTCAGCCTACTGAACATTATGAAGAACTATCTATCGAGGAAATTATTAAAATAAATAAATAGGGCCTGTATTTAAGCAAGCCCTATTTAGAAGTTTACTTATGCAACTGCAAAGCTAACAACACTTAAAATTGCAACAACCCAAATTGCAGGTGAAGTGGTTGAGAACTTTCCTGTAAATATCTTAATCAAAGCATATGATACAAAAGCTAGAGCAATACCATTACTAATGCTATACGTTAATGGCATTGAAATCATTGCAAGTATCGCAGGAGCAGACTCAGATATATCATTCCATTCAATATCAGTAATATTTCTTATGAAAAGAACTGACACAAAAAGTAACGCTGCACCATCAATCTGTTTTGGTAGACTAGTAGCTAATGGGGCAAAAAATATGCAAGCAAGAAATAGTATTCCAATCACTAACGATGTCATTCCAGTTTTTCCACCAGCTTTAACACCAGCACCGGACTCTACATAACTTGTTACGGTTGTAGTTCCCATCATTGCACCAGCAACAGTACTAACACTATCAGACAACATAGCTTTATTTATATCTTGAACTTTACCGTCTTTTCCTACTTTACCAGCTACATTTGCTACAGAAGTTAAAGTTCCTGCGGTATCAAAAAAATCAATAAATAATAAAGTAAAAATAACTGTCGACATACCTGCTGTCATCGCAGCTGATAAATCAAAGTCAAAAAGATATGTCATTGGTGGAGGTGAGCTTGCAATACCATTAAATTTTGCAAGTCCTGTAGCCCAAGCTATGATGCTAAATACTAATATACCTATGATAATGTTACCTTTTACATTCATTTTATCTAAAACAATTATTGCTATAAATGTTGCACAACCTAATAATACCAAAGGATCACTTAAGTTACCAAGTTGGACAAGAGTAACAGGGTTATCAACCACCACTTCCATTATCTGTAAACCAATTATTGCTAAGAATAATCCAATACCTGCACCTATTCCTAGTTTGAGACTTTTGGGTATTGAATTTATTAACCAAGCTCTGATTGGTGTTAAAGAAATAATTAAAAAGAGTACTCCAGCTACCAAGACTGCACCCAAAGCCTCTTGAGGTGTGTATCCCATTCCGGCACAAACACCAAAAGCAACAAAGGCATTTATACCCATACCTGGCGCCAGTCCTATCGGCCAAGTTTTTCCATAAAAAGCCATTATAAAACAAGCTAAAGCTGTTGCTAAAATAGTTGCTGTGTACACTGCGCCAAAATCAAAGAAACCTTTTTCAGGACCGGCGAATTCTCCTGATAAGATGAATGGATTTAAAAACATTATGTATGCCATTGTTAAGAACGTTGTTGTTCCAGCAATTACTTCAGTTTTAAAATCTGTTTTATGTTTTTTGTATTCAAAATATTTTTCAAGCATTTATCCTCCTATAAATCGCAAAATATTTGATTCTTTCCAGTATTGCCCGTCAAAACTAATTCTTATTAACAATTTTCAACCCACAAGTTTATATTTATGCCATAATTACCTTGTTATTATAAAATTATGAAAAAATTTAAGATCTCAATTCTAAGTATATTTATAATATTTTCTTTATTGGGTTGTCAGACAATTAAGCAAAAGACTGACGCTATTGTTGAGAAGGAAAATAAAAAGCTAAGTGCATTTATAGGTAAGTCCTCTAAGGATTTAAAAGACAGTTTGGGTAGCCCAGATGAAGATTTTAAAAATGAAAAAGGAAATTTAGTTTTAGTTTATAACACAAAAAAATATGGAATACCTTGTGAAAGAAGATTTGAGGTAGATACAAAATCTATTGTTATTGGATTTGTTTCTAACGGTTGCTTTTGATTACCTGCGGAGAATTTATCTCCGCAAGCAAGGAATACTTATTTAATTTCAATAAGTTTTCTTTTTTTATGCTCTGGAACAATTCTTTCACAAGATATTGTTAAAAGACCATCTTTTAATTCAGCACCATTAACTTTCACATCATCAGCTATAGTAAATGATCTAGCAAATTGTCTTTGAGAAATACCTTTGTGAATTATTTCTCCATCAGCATTATTATTTTCAGATTTATTAACTTGTTTAGTTCTTACAGTTAATAAATTATCTTCAAACTCAACCTCAACATCGTTTTTATTAAAACCAGCTAAAGCAACTTCAATTGCATAATTATCCTTACCAGTTTTTCTGATGTTATAAGGCGGGTAGTTTGACTGCATAGTCAAAGAACCATTACCAAGCATATTTTCAAATTGGTCAAACATATCGTCAAAACCAATTGAAAAGGGTCTTAGTGAGTTGAATATAGATAAATCCTTACTTGTCATAATATCCTCCTTAGTTAAGCAAGTTTATTTATTGTTAGCCCCATTAGGCAACCAACATTGTTTATATGGGAATTATTTATTTTTTTTCAAGATATCAAATTTAAATTTTTTTAGAGATCTTTAAAATAAATGCATAGTCAAAAGCTATTTCTTCAATGGCACCATCTCTACCTGACTTACCTCCGTGGCCTGCGTTCATTTCGGTTTTTAACAAAAGCAAATTATTATCAGTTTTTAAATCTCTAAGTTTGGCTGTAAATTTTGCTGGTTCATCGAATAGTACTCTATTATCACTTAAGCTTGTAGTAATTAACATGTGAGGGTAATCCATTTTTTTAATATTATTATATGGGGCATAAGAGTATATATAATCAAAATGGTCTTTTTTATCTTTTGCATTTCCAAATTCATCAAATTCTCCAACAGTAAGGGGCAAAGAATGATCCAAGTTAGTTGTTAATGAGTCAACAAATGGTACAGCCATGACTATTCCAAGAAATAATTCTGGAGATTGATTAACTACTGCTCCCATTAATAAACCACCAGCTGAGCCACCCATGCCAATAATTTTTCCTTTCGATGAATATCCTTTTTCAATCAAAAACTTTGCTACGTGTATATAATCTTCAAATGTATTTTTTTTATTAAGAAGCTTTCCTTCTTTCCACCATTTCATTCCTTTTTCCATTCCTCCTCTAATATGTGCAGTTACCCAAATAATATCTCTGTCAATTAAACTCAATCTAGTTGAGGAAAAATCTGGAGTCATTGAACTTCCATACGATCCATAGCCATATAAAAGTAAATTTGCTGAACCATTAATCTTTGTTTTTTTGTGTCTAGTAATTGTAAGTGGAACTAATCTTCCATCATGAGAAGGGCACTCTAGTCTTTCGACTATATAGTCATCTGGATTATGGCCAGATGGGATTTCTTGTTCTTTTACTAATTTTTTTTCTTTGGTTTTTAAATTGTATAAATAAGTTTTACCTGGTGTTTTAGGGGATGAATATGATAAGTAAACTAAGTCAGTATTTTTATTTCTTTGTATTAATGAAACACTTGGCACAATCACAGACTCTTCAGTAAATTTTAATTCTTCCTCGATTCCTGTTTGTTTATTTCTTACAAATAATTTTCCTAATGCATTTGATTTTTCTCCTCTGATAATCCAGTCATTTAAAAATATTAATCCTCCTATTAAAACCTCTTCTTTAGCAGCTATATAAATTTCCCACTTTTGATTTGATAAATCTTCACATCTTTCGATTTTGAAATCCTCTGCATCATCATTAGTATGACAATAAAAATATCCACCCCAAGAATTGACTGAATAAATTACACCCTTTTTTCTTTTTATAATTAATTTTGGCTTTGGGTTTTTTTCTGTTACCTCAAAGTAGTATTGTTCAGAAGTATTATGATCTGATGTTGTTATAAAAAAATATTTTTCATCTGAACTTAAACTAATGCCCACAGTAAATGCTTCACTTTTCTCTTCAAAAATAAGCTCATCATCTTTGACTGATGATCCAATTTTGTGTCTATATATTTTTCTTGGTCTATGAAATTCATCAAGCTTTGAATAAAAAAAATATTGGTCGTCCAAACTAAAAGTAATACTACCACTTGTTTCTTCTATTTTCTCGGTGACTAATTTTCCTGAGGTAATATTTCTTATGTAAATTGTATAATACTCAGATCCTTTTAAGTCTAAAGAATAACCTAAAAGTTTGTCATTATAACTTACCTCTAAATCACCTACACCGAAATATTCAGTTTTTAATTTCTCTTTTTCTACATCACCATTCCAAAATTCTTCAACAGTATCACTTCCAATTTTCTTTCTAAGTTTTATCGAATAATTTCCTACCACAGTTGTTTTAGTCCAATATTCATATTCTTTGTCTTTAAATTTTAATGATTCATCATCTAACTTTATTCTTCCTTTAATTTCATCAAATAAGATTTTCTGATATTTTTTTGTGTCTTTTAAATTATGTTCCGTAAAATTATTTTCTTCTTCAAGATACTTCCTAACATCTGGAAGTAGCTTGGAACTATCTTTTAAAACCTCAAGAATATTATCCTGATGGATCCAACTATAATTATCTTCCCAGGTGGTATTGTGACAAGATTTAAGCTCTGGTTTTTTTTTAAGTTGTGGTACTTTCATTAAATTAAAAATATATGAATATAATAATTTATACAGTGGTTATATTAACCATTTTTTATTTTCTATTACGTTTAATAACTAAAATTTCATCTAGAAAAATTTCAAAAGGCCTGAGATTTTTACTTATATTAGGATTAATTGCTTTAGCAGTATTGTTTGCTATTGGTGGAAAATTTTTATTAACCCTACCTCTTACTTTGGCAAGTTTAGCTTTATTAAAATTAAAAGGTTTATCTATTTTTCAATTAATCTCTCTTTTTAGACTTATTCAAACATTAAGAAGATCTGGTCGCTTTTCTTTTAACCAAACAGGTACCAATAACGTATCGTCTATATCTGTTTCAGAGGCATACAAAATTTTAAATTTAGATATGAATAAAAAAGTTACCAAAGAGGATGTTAATAAAGCATATATAAAAATCCAAAAAAAGATTCATCCTGACATTTCTCCTGAAACTTCAAGATTATCCTCAATTGTTAATGAGGCTAAAGATATTGTGCTAAACGATATTTCTTAATCAATAATTTCTAAAAAACTCTCAAAAATTTTTTGCGGATCAATTTTATCTTTACCTAAAGTATTATGTGTTACCGTTTTTTCTCCTTCTGGAATTATTGGAAACATTTTTGAGCTATAATTTCCATAAATTAAGGGAGTATCAGCCATTAAAGTAATCGTTTTAATACCTAAAGCTGAGGATAAATGACTAAAGCTCGAGTCATTACAAATGGATACATTACAGTTCTTTATTAATGGTAAAATTTCTTTGATACTAAAATTATCTAAGCGAGTACAAAAATTCTTAAATTTAGACTGCAAAATTTCGTTTAATACTTCCTGTTCTTCATTTGCCTTACCTGTTGCAAGAAAAAATCTGCAATTTTTCATATTTGATATTTTATCAATTACGCTTAAGAAAGTTTTTGCAGGAATTCTTTTTGTAGGCCCAGAACCACCTATGCCCAAGAGAATATTTGTAGTATCTTTGTCTATTTGAAATTTTTGTGCTGCTTTAGAAATTAAATAATTATCAATTTGTACTTCAGGATCTTCATTAATGTCTAAATCTAAATTTTCTTTTAAAAATTTTTTAGGAGTCTCAATTATGTGTTGTTTGTTTTTTGTGAACAATGGATATTGGTAAATTTGCGGAATACCTGCTATTTTAGCAATTAAGTTAAATCTTAAAGATGAATTAAAAATAAAAATTTTATCGAACTTATATTTTTTTAAATCGGTTGCTAATTTAAAAATACCAAAAAAACCGCCATGTCTATTATTCGTTTTATTATCTCTCTCTAGGATGAGAATTTTATCAATATATTTTGTCTGGTGTAAATATTGATTAGCCTTAGAATTTTCTTTTACCAATATATTTATTGGTGAATTAAATTTTTTGGATAAAGCCTTTATAAATGGTAAGAAAATTATGGTATCTCCAATACCCATTCTGCTCTGAACTGCTAATATTTTCATATAGTATTTATAAACTTTACTGAGTATATTTTTATATAAATTTTTATTATGACAAAAATAAGTGGAATTTTTGCTGCTTCGATGTCAGTGCTTAACAATGATTTAAGCTTGAATGTTGAAAAAACAATAATGCATGCTGAGAAACTTATCGATCAAGGCTGTCATGGCACGGTAATATTTGGCAGCACAGGTCAGTCTCAATTAATACCCATTTCAGAAAAAATTGACTTACTAAATAATCTTTCAAAAAGCAAATATCAGGATAAACATATAATTGGCACAGGTCTAAACTCTTTAGGTGAAACAATAAATTTTATGAAGATAGCAATCTCATTGAATCTAAATAAATTTTTAATTATGCCTCCTGCTTATTATAGCTATGGTGATACAGAGGCTTTAGATTTTTATTCTAGAATAATTTATTCGGTGCCGGATTGTAAAATTATTCTTTATAATTTTGAAAAACTTAGTGGTTACAAATTTAGTTTGAAGAGTGTAGAGACACTTGTCAATAAATTTCCAGAACAAATAGTTGGAGTAAAAGATAGCTCTTACAATTTATACGAAAATTTAAAACTTAAAAATTTTTCAATTTTACCTGGTTCAGAAATTAAATTGTTAAAAGGTTTGGAATTAGGATGTTCTGGTATAATAACTGCAACATGCAACGTTACAGCAGAATTGTCTAGGCAAGTTTATGATGATTTTTTTGCTGGAAAAAAGCAGTTACATAATGATAAGTTATGCAATGTGAGAAGCACTTTTGATAAATATAATCTAATTTCAGCTTTACATACTTATTGTGCACAAAATGACAAAATATATAAAAATATTTTACCACCACTAAGTCTTTTAAATCAAAATGACGAGGAAGAATTAATGAATAGATTAAAAGATTTAGAATTTTATAATAAATCAACCCTGGCGGCATAAAATGCAATTAGCAAGATTTCTTAATAAAATTTTTAAAAAAGGTGGTTTTGTATTAACTGATGCTAATTCTAAAGATTATATTATTGGAGAACCAGACAATAACCCTATTAAATTAAAAATTTTAAATAAAAATCTTCATTATAAGTTGTTATTCCATCCTGATTTATATTTTGGTGAGGCATATACTAATGGTGAAATTGTAATTGAAAATGGCACACTTACAGATTTTTTAGATCTTGCCTTAATGAATTTTGGAAGGGGAGAATTAAACTTTTTCAGTTATTTAATTAATAGATTAAGGGGATCATATAGATATTTAACTAATTTTAATTTTATTAAAAAATCCAAAATGAATGTATCTCACCATTATGATATTAAGGACGACTTGTATGACTTATTTTTAGATCCAAAAAGACAATATTCTTGTGCATATTTTAAAAATGAAAATGATAGTTTAGAAAAAGCTCAAAATAATAAAATTCAACATATAATTAAAAAATTAAATATAAAACCTAATCAAAAAGTTTTAGATATTGGATGTGGCTGGGGTTCACTCGCAATCGATATAGCCAAAAGTGCTCAATGTGAGGTAACAGGTATTACTTTATCAGAGAACCAACTTAATTATTGCAACCAAAAAGCTAAAGAATTGAATTTAGAGAACCAAGTAAAGTTCAAACTAATGGATTATAGAGAGTTAAACGAAAAATTTGATAGAATAGTAAGTGTTGGGATGTTTGAACATGTTGGAAGGAAATTTTATAAGAAATTTTTTAAAAAAATCGAAAAAATATTAAAAGAAGATGGGGTTTCACTGATACACACCATTGGATCTGTAAATCCTCCAAGAGATCCTCATCCATGGATTACGAAATATATCTTTCCTGGTGGTTATACTCCAAGTTTAAGTGAAGTAACTAACCCTATTGAAAAAGCTGGCTTAATAGTAACAGATATTGAGGTTTTGAGACTTCATTACGCACACACGTTGAGACATTGGAAAGAAAATTGCTTAAAAAATAAAGATAAAATTATCCAAATGTTTGATGAAAAATTTTTTAGGATGTGGGAGTTTTATCTCGCTGGTTGTGAAATGGCATTCAAGTGGGGAGATCAAGTTGTATATCAATTTCAACTTACTAAAAATTATAGATCAACACCTGTGACTAGAGACTATATTTATCAATAAATTATTGATAGGGTCATTTCTTCTTAGAAATGAAAAAAAAACAAAAAAAATCAAAAAAAAAATCAAAAACTAAAAAGAAAAATAGAGTTAACAAAGTTAAAAGAAAAATAAATAAAATTAGAAAAATCTCTAATAAACATAGAAAAAACAAGTTAATTAAAAAAAAGAGAAAAAATAAGTCTAAAAAACCAAAAAAAGTCAATTACCAGACAAATATTAAAAAAAAAAAGAAAGATAGCCTAGTTTTAAAACTAGTTAAATTTCAATTATCTCTCAAACCTCAATTTAATTTCAAATTTAATTTTAATTTAGAAAAAAACATTCAGAGTTTTTTTGACAAAATTTCAGAGGTAATTTCTGACTATAAGATATTAAAAACTGATGAAAAAAGAAGAATTAAAATAGAAAAAATTGAAAGAGAGAGAAAAGAAAAAATCGAAGAAGCGGAGAAAAGAAAAGAAGAAGAAAATTTAAGATTAAAGCTGAGGGAGCAAACTCTAAAAGAAGAGGAAAGATTAGAAAAACAGAGAACAAAAGACATAAAATTATTTCTAAGAAAAGAACAAGCGCTTTTAAGAATTGAACAAGCAGAAAAGCAAAAACAATTTTTAAAACAATTAAGATTAGATAAACAAATTGAAAAATTCAGAATAAGAGAAGTTAAAGAATTAGAAAAGCTTGAAAAAATTTCCTTAAAAGAAAAAAGAGATGATTATTCTGGACTACAAGAGAGAATTGATAAATTAAAAGAAAAATACAGATTACTCAGAGATCAAAAAATCAAAGAAAGAGTTGAGGCATTAGGTGTTAAACTTCAAGGTGACGAGGACAGAGAAACCTTATTAGAAAAAGAAAAAGAATATACATTAGCAAGACAAAAAGTTGAATTTGCACTTGAGAGCTTTTATAGAAGTGCAAGTAGTTTAGTATTTCAACTAAATAAGAGACACATTACACGAGACATGTCTATTTTTCGATGCATAGATAGACGATTTGAAACTGGAGAGGTTTTTATTAAATGGGACGAGTCATCAGATGATGAGTGGTTATTATTAATTTATATTAAAAATAATTCTCCAGACGAAGGAATTGTCATTGAGGATAAAACAAACCCTGAAAAAAATCTTTCTCATGAGTTTAGAAATGTGGACATCTTTAAAGCTTCAGACACCATGGTAGACTCTTTAACACAGCTCATTGCAAGGAAAAGAGCTAAAAATAATAATTAAACATTTATTATTTATTAGATATTATCTTATATGATTTTGGGATCTACCTTTTTAATAATTTTATATTTGATTTTCAGATACATTATTGCGTGGATCACATATTATAATAAATTAGACCCAAGACTTGGTGAAAGTACGTGGCGATTTACTTATGATTATCCAGTAGTTGGTGAGAGAGACATTTCTGATTTGGATGATAAAGATTTTGTTAGATTAAGAAGAAAAAAAAATAAAATTATATTACTAATGTATTCAATAGTCTTAGTAATGTTTGTATCCTCCATGTCTTTATTAAGTAAATTTTTATTATTTTTCACAAGTTAGATTTTTTTAGTTGCTTTTTATTTTTTAAGTAAAGAAAAAAGGCTACTATTTCATATACAACTGAAAATATATTAAAGATGATTGGTAATTTAAAAAATTTATAAAGAAATTTATATTTGGGCATTTTTTTCCATAATAATAAAAATGCCTCTGCACCTCCTAAAACTTTCTCACCATCTTTGATATGAAGCCTTCTTAAAAGTTGTTTACTATCTTTAGATGTTTCCTTTTCAGCCAATTCATTATCTGTGATATCAACCCAATCAATTTCATCAATTTTTTCTTTTTTATAAAGATCAATTTCGGCCTTACAAATTTTACAAGAATTATTAAAGTAAACTTTCATAATAAATGAACTTATTACTAATTTGTCTCAGATATGTACATGCGTAAAATACTCTAGTTGAAAATTTTATGAAACAATCTATTTAATGTCTATTATGAGTAATTTTTTTAAAAAATCCGACCTATCTAGAAAAGAAGCTGAGAGTATTATTTCAGACACTTTGCAAAAATGTGACGATGGCGAATTGTATTTGGAAAATTCGAAATCTGAGTCGATATTATTAGACGATAACAAAATTAAAAATTCCAGTTATAATTCAGATTTAGGATTTGGTTTTAGAGCTATATCTGACGAAGTGGTCGCTTATTCTCATTCTAATGAGATTTCTAAGAATTCTTTAAAACAATCTTCAGAAAATTTAAAGTCAACATTAAAATCTGTCAAAGGTACTTACAATCACGAAATTCCTAAATCAAATAAAAAGTATTATGATAATATTAATCCTATTGAGCAAAAATCTCTTAATGAAAAAATTAAAATATTGAACGATGTAAATGATTATTTACGATCTAAAGGTGATAAGGTTAAACAAGTTACAGCTAATTTTTTGGGAGAGCAAAAGTCTGTAGAAATAATTAGATCTGGTGGAGAGACTTTGTCAGATGTCCGTCCTTTAGTAAGATTTAATGTATCAGTTATGGTGGAGAAAAATGGCAGAAAAGAATCAGGTGTATACGGTGTTGGTGGAAGACAATCTTACGAATCATATTTGAAAGATGAAAATTGGAAAAGTGTTTGTGATGAAGCTTTAAGGATAGCATCAGTAAATTTGGAGAGTAAACCCGCGCCAGCAGGTGAGATGAAGGTTGTGCTCGGACCTGGATGGCCAGCAATATTAATTCATGAGGCTGTTGGTCATGGTTTAGAGGGAGATTTTAATAGAAAGAAAACTTCAGCATTTCATAATCTGATGGGCCAAAAAGTTGCAAGTGAAGGAGTTACAATTATTGATGACGGTACCATTGATAATAGAAGAGGCAGTCTTACAATTGACGATGAAGGAACACCAACAGAAAAGACTGTTTTAATTGAAAATGGAATTTTAAAAAATTTTATGCAAGACAGGCTTAATGCACGTTTGATGAAAACAAGATCCACTGGTAGTGGAAGAAGAGAAAACTATAGACATATAGTTCTACCAAGAATGAGAAATACGATGATGCTAAGCGGTAAGCAAACCCAAGAAGAAATGATTAAAGCTGTCGACAAAGGTATTTTCGCAGTTAGTTTTGGTGGTGGACAAGTTGATATTACATCTGGAAAATTTGTATTTAATTGCACTGAAGCTTATGAAATTATTGATGGTAAAATTGGATCACCGATTAAAGGTGCAACGTTAATTGGTGACGGTCCTTCAATTTTAAAAGAAGTTTCTATGGTAGGGAATGATATGATGATGGATCCTGGTATTGGGACATGTGGTAAAGCTGGACAAGGTGTACCTGTAGGTGTTGCACAGCCATCAATATTAATCGATAAGATGACTGTAGGCGGTACGAAACTTTAAATGGTTAAGGATCAAGAATTTTTAAAGAAAAAAGCATCATATTGTTTAGATTTAGCGAAGAAATTAGGTGCAACAGACTCAAGTGTGGTTGTAAAAAATTCAGTTTCTGAAACTGTTAATTTTAGAAATAAAAAATTGGATGAAGCTAACAGGTCAGATGATCTAGGCATAAGTATCACTACCTACGTTGGTAAAAAAAAATCATCAATATCTTCATCTAATTTACTCTCTGATAATTTGAATATTTTGATTGAAAAATGTCTAGAAACTACAAAAAATACTCCTGAGGATGAATTCAATTCTTTGCCGGACAAAGATTTATTGGCAAGAGAGGTTAAAGATTTAGATCTCTATGATGATAGCCATATAGCGAATAATCAAAAAATAGATTATTTAAAAAAATTAGAGGCTGCTGCTTCAAACGACAAAAAAATTGTTAATACTGAGTCTAGTTTTACTCAAAATAAATCTAATTTTGTTTTGGCTAATAGCGAAGGTTTTTGTGATGGTTACAAAACATCTTCATTTACAGCATCAAGTGTAACAGTTGCAAAAGATGAAAAAAGCATGGAAAGAGATTACGAATACTCTAGCAAATGTTTTCTTAAAGACCTAGATGATGCAGACGAGTTAGGCAATCTAGCTGCTAATCAAACTATTAGAAAATTAAGTCCAAAAAAAATTGGGAGTGAGAAAATTGCTATAATTTTTGATAAAAGAATAGCTAAGGGAATATTAAGTACTTTTGCAAGCGCTATTTCTTCATCAGCAATATCAAGAGGAACTTCTTTTTTAAAGGATAAAGTTAATCAAAAAATATTCTCAGATAAAATTAATGTATTTGACAAACCTGATATGCTTAAAGGATTAGGCTCAAGAAATTTTGATAGTGAAGGGGTAAAGACTGACACACTTAAATTAGTGGATCACGGAATTTTGAAGCATTATCTGATTGATACTTATAATGGAAAAAAATTAAATCTTAAATCTAATGGAAGATGTGGAGGAACAAGTAATCTTTATTTTGAAAATGGAAATATTAGTTTTAAAGATTTACTGAACTCAAATTCAAAAAGTCTCTATATTACAGAAACAATAGGACATGGAAGTAATATTGTGACCGGAGATTATTCAGTTGGAGCAACAGGGTTTTTAGTTGAAAATGGTGAATTTAAATATCCAATAAATGAAATTACCATAGCAGGTAATTTTAAAGATATTTTTCAAAATATCACTTTAGCAAATGATTTGGAGTTTAAATATGCAACTAACTCACCAACCATGTTAATAGAGGGAATGGTTGTTGCTGGTAAATGAGCGAATTTTGTATAATTGGCTCTGGTATATCTGGATCCACAATTGCAAATCTCCTAAATAAAAGATATTCAGTAATTTTGTTCGACAAAGCAAGAGGTCCTGGGGGTCGTGCATCTTTTAAAAGAATAAAAGGCAAAACAGGTTTTGATCATGGTACTCAGTATATATCACCAAAAACTAAGGAATTTAAAAAATTTACTAAAGATTTAATAAAAAAAAGAATTTTAAAAGTATGGAGAGGCAAACATGTTTTTCTTAATTCGAAAAAAAAAGAGGATAAAAAACATTTAAAAGTAATTGGTAAAAATGGAAACAATGATATTAGTAAACATTTGCTTAAGAAAATTAATTGCAAATATCATAGTGAATTGAAAAAAATCTATTATAAAAATAAACTCTGGTATTTGTTATTTGACGACGGAAAATTAAGATCCTTTAAAAACTTAATTTTGACTTGTCCTTTTCCACAATTAAAAAAACTTTCTAAGAAATTTATTAATAATTCTTTTTTAAGAAAATCCATAAAAATGGATGCAAATATTACTACTATGATTGCAATTAAAAAAAGAAAGAATTCAAAAAGTAGCTATTTTTTTGAAGATCCAATCCTTGGCTGGGCAGGGAATGAAAACTCAAAAAAAAGATTTAAATCAAAATATGATTTATGGACTCTTCAAAGTACATTTAAATGGGCAAATAAAAAGATTAATAAAAACAAGAATAACAAAAAAGAAAATTCAAAAATTATGATCGATAAATTTTTTAAACTTTCAAATATCAAAAAAACAAAGATTTATTATTCACTTAATCACGGTTGGCGATACTCTTCAAATTCGAAACCATTTAAAATTAAAAGTTATTGGGATCCTAGGAAAAGATTTGGTGTTTGTGCCGATTGGTTTGTCGGACCTAGATTAGAGTCAGGATGGATAAGTGCACATGATTTATTTAAAAAAATCTCAAGAGAAATTAATTAAAATTCTTTAACTTATATTCCCAGTTACCCATTCTTGAATAGGATACTTTTAATATCATTAAATTTTTACGATCATACCAAATATCAAAATCTAATCTTTTATCTTTCGGTATACTCATGTCTTTAGACTTCAGTGTAAAATGATCAACGTCATAAACTTTTCCATAAAGATTTATTTTTTCTTTACCTAAAAAAGTTACCACTTGATCCTTAATACTCCCTGAGATAGGACTTATTTGAGAACCTGCTTGTAAAATTTTGTGATTCCACCAATTTCCAATCACGTTATCAGCTGAGGCTTCCCCACTATATGAAGAGCCTTTGACATCAAACTTTTTATTTCTTTGATTAAATGTTAAGTTAACGAACTTTTTTTTGTCGTTTTGCAAAGTTTTAGAATTATAAGAAACTAATTGATCTTTGAAATATTTTTCTTCACTATAACCCTCAACTTGGAAAACGGTTGCTCCCAAAAGCTTAACTGCAAATTTAATTTGATTAGTAACAATAGTTTCTGATCCATTTCTATTAAAAAAATAATGATTATAGCCAATAAGTTCACCATTTCGAAAAATCTCCATCTCAATTTTGTTGTATTTAATGTAATGTCCAATATGAGCGATTGAATTTGTTGAATAAATAAAAAGAAATAAAATGACTATAATTTTTTTCATTTAACAACTAGTTTAATAGACTTTATTAACAATAGAAATAATTTATTAAAATGTTTTTAAAAATTAAGAAAATACCAAGGGTTAATTGGAGCTCAGATAAGCCTTATAACTTTAAACCAAAATTCTCTACATTCTTTTTTTTATGTTTTGGCTTGATGTTATTTGGTCTTGGAGAAGGTCTATTAATTGTATCTTTTACTGGTGCTTCTCCATGGAGTGTTTTAGCTCAAGGTATTTCTTTAAATGTTAACTTGAGTATAGGAACAATAACATTTTTGATTAGTGTTGCAGTTTTAATTTTGTGGATACCGCTCGGTCAAAAACCAGGGATGGGAACAATACTTAATGCAATCATTATTGCATTCATGATCGATCTTTGTATAAAATTTGTTCCAACCCCATCTAATTACTTTTATCAATTAATTCTGGCAATAATTTCAGTAATAACAGTTGGGATTGGTGGAGGCATTTATTTAGTATCTAATCTTGGAGCTGGACCAAGAGATGGTTTGATGATTGGTATCCAAAAAAAAACAAATTTACCAGTTGCTGCTGTAAGAGCATTTTTAGAGATCTCTGTTGTTAGTATTGGATGGTACTTAGGTGGAACTGTGGGTGCGGGAACTTTGTTATTTGCTTTTGGAATTGGTCCTTGTGTTGCCCTAGGCCTGTATTTAGTTGATAAAATTTTTGATTAGGCTGCAGCGCCTGATTTTTCACTTCTCTTTCTTTCGTGTGGATCAAGAATGGCTTTTCTCAATCTACAAGAGTCTGGAGTGATTTCTAAAGCCTCATCAGTATTTAACAAGCTTAATTGTTCTGCAATGGACATTTTTCTTACTGGTGTTAAAACGACATTTTCATCTGTACCTTGTGTTCTCATATTAGTTAATTTTTTGCCCTTCATAACATTAATAATCATATCTCCTGGTTTTGGAGATAATCCAACAATCATACCTGGATAAACAGGATCATTATGAGTTACAAACATCTCTCCTCTAGCTTGTAAATTAAATATTGCAAATGCAACTGCTTTTCCTTGTTCCATCGAAATAAGTGCACCATTTCTTCTACCTTCCATTTCACCCTCAAATGGTCCATACGCATGAAAAATTCTGTTAATTACACCATTACCTTTTGTAAGTGTTAGAAACCGACTTGTGTATCCCATTAAACCTCTTGTTGGTGCATGAAAGATTAATCTTTTTTTATTTTTACCAGTATCTTTTAATTCTATTAATTTGCCTTTTCTTTTATTCATGGAGTCAATAATCTTTGATGAATGTTCCTCATCAAGATCCATAGTTATTTCCTCTATTGGCTCAAGTTTGTTACCATCTTCATCTTTTTTGTAGAGAACTTTTGGGGGACTAACAGTCATTTCAAAACCTTCTCTTCTCATTTGAGTAAGTAAAATTTCTAACATCAATTCACCTCGACCACTTACAACAAAAGAATCGTTACCTTTATTTTCCGTAAAAGTAATTCCAACATTATTCTGTGCTTCTTGAAGCAACCTATCTCTTATTTGAGTACTTGTAAGTTTTTTACCCTCAGTTCCTGCAAGAGGAGATGTGTTTACAGTAATGGTAATAGACATTGTTGGTGGATCGATTGGAGTAGCTTTGATAGGATCATTTACCTCAAGATTACAAATTGTGTCAGCAACATTTGCTTTTTCTAAACCAGCGACAACTACAATATCTCCCGCCTCACCAATTTCGATTGGTACTTTTTTTGTGCCCTCATATCTAAAAATTTTAGTAAGTCTTCCTTCATCCACTTTTTCACCTTTAAGATTTATTGCCTTGATCGATTGATTAGCTTTTGCAGTTCCTTGAGCAATTCTTCCGACCAAGCTTCTACCTAAGAAATTATCTGCATAAAGAAGAGTAGACAGCATTGCAAAAGGTTTTGTTTTATCAAGTTCAGCAGGTTTTACATGATCAATAATTTGATCTAATAAAGGATTTAAATTTTCCCTTGGACCATCAATTTCTTTATCAGCCCAACCAGATCTTCCACTTGCATATAAAACTGGGAAATCTAGTTGATCTTCATTTGCATCTAAACTTACAAATAAATCAAAAGTCTCATCTAAAACTTCATTAGCTCTTTGATCTGATTTGTCCAATTTATTGATTACAACAATAGGTTTTAAGCCTTGTTTTAGAGCTTTAGATAAAACGAATTTTGTTTGAGGCATAACTCCTTCAGCAGAATCTATTAAAAGTAATGCGCCATCTGCCATGCTTAAAACTCTCTCAACTTCTGCTGCGAAATCTCGGTGACCTGGTGTATCAATAATATTTATTCTTGAATCTTTCCAATTAATAGATGCAGGTTTTGCTAAAATTGTTATTCCTCTTTCTTTCTCAAGTTCACCTGAATCCATTAATCTTTCATCAACAACTTCATTTTCCCTAAACGAACCGCTCTGCTTCATTAGATTATCAATTAAGGTAGTTTTTCCGTGATCAACGTGTGCGATTATGGTGATGTTTCTAATATCTTTGCTCATAAATCCTGGCTCTTATACCTTAAAAATTTTTTTTGAAAACTTTAAAAAAACCAATAAATATTGGGATTTTGATAAAAAAATGTCGTTATTTTGTTTTTTTTGCCTTTTCTCTTTTTAATCTTCTTTTTTCTTTTAGAGTAAATTTTGGTTTTTTATTTAGACTTGAGTCCTTGAACGATTTTCCGCTGTATCTTTTTGACATTAAATTATTTTAATATTTCCAAAAAAAAAGGCCATCAAAAGATGGCCTTTAAATTCTTTAATATTTAAGATGGGTTACATTCCCATTCCACCCATTCCTCCCATGCCGCCCATACCGCCCATTCCTCCAGGCATTCCAGCAGGAGCTGCATCTTTTTCCTCAGGTTTATCAGCTATCATAGCCTCAGTTGTTACCAATAATCCTGAGATAGATGCTGCGTCTTGTAAAGCAGTTCTAACAACTTTTACAGGATCAATAATACCTTTGGCGAACATATCACAATACTCCTCGTTTTGTGCATCATATCCGTGTGTCTTTTTATTCTGTTCCAAAAGTTTGCCAACAACTACCGATCCATCCACACCAGCATTTTTCGTAATTTGTCTTATAGGAGCCTCTAATGCTCTTCTTACCAAATCGACACCAGCTTTTTGATCTTCACCCTTAGCTTTAACTTTTTCAAGATCTTGAGCAGCATATAACAATGCACAACCACCACCAGTAACAATTCCTTCCTCAACAGCAGCTCTTGTTGCATTTAAAGCATCTTCAACTCTATCTTTTCTCTCTTTTACTTCAACTTCCGTTGCACCACCAACTTTGATTACTGCAACACCACCAGCTAATTTTGCTAATCTCTCTTGTAGTTTTTCTTTATCGTAGTCTGAAGTTGTTTCATCAATTTGTTGTTTAATTGAAGAACATCTAGCTTCTATGTCTGATTTTTTACCTGAACCATTAACTATAGTGCTATTATCTTTGTCTACTTTAATTTTTTTACAAGAACCAAGATCATCAAGTTTAACATTTTCAAGTTTAATTCCTAAATCCTCTGAAATAACTGATCCACCAGTAAGAATAGCTATATCTTCAAGCATAGCTTTTCTTCGATCCCCAAACCCTGGAGCTTTTACAGCTACAACTTTTAAACCACCTCTTAATTTATTTACTACTAAAGTAGCTAATGCTTCACCCTCAACATCTTCAGAAATAATCATTAAAGGTCGTCCTGCTTGAACAACTGCCTCTAAAAGAGGAACCATTGGTTGTAGGTTTGTCAATTTTTTTTCGTGTAATAGAATAAAAGGATTTTCTAATTCAGTTGTCATCTTATCACTATTTGTAATAAAGTATGGAGATAGATAACCTCTATCAAACTGCATACCTTCAACGACGTCCAATTCTGTTTCAATTCCTTTGTTTTCTTCAACCGTGATAACACCTTCATTACCAACTTTTTGCATTGCTTTCGAAATCATAGTGCCAATTTCTTTGTCGCCATTAGCAGAAATAGTTCCAACTTGAGCGATCTCATCACTATCTTTTACTTTTTTAGCTGAGGAAACAAGATTTTGTTTTACTACATCTACTGCAGCATCAATTCCTCTTTTTACATCCATAGGGTTCATGCCTGCTGTTACATATTTTACACCTTCTTTTACAATAGCTTGTGCAAGTATGGTTGCAGTTGTTGTTCCATCACCAGCCTCATCATTAGTTTTGCTAGCAACCTCTTTAACCATTTGAGCACCCATGTTTTCAAATTTATCTTCTAGATCAATTTCTTTTGCAACAGATACACCGTCTTTTGTAATTCTTGGAGCACCGTAAGATTTATCCATAACTACATTTCTTCCTTTTGGTCCTAATGTAACTTTAACCGTATCAGCTAGGATGTTCACTCCTCTAATCATTGCTGCTCTTGCTTCAGCATCAAATTTTACTACTTTTGCCATTTTATTTTCTCCTTTAAATTAAATTACTTGCTTGAAATACCCATAATGTCTGACTCTTTCATTATGCTGTATTCTTTGCCATCAATTTTGACTTCAGTTCCTGACCATTTGCCAAATAAAACTTTATCTCCAACTTTCACATCCATTGGTATGGTTTTACCGTCTTCAGTTTTAGCACCACCACCAACTGCTACTACTTTACCTTCTTGAGGTTTTTCCTGTGCTGTATCTGGTATGATTATTCCTCCAGCAGTTTTTTCGCTGCTATCTAAAACTTCTATTAAAACTCTATCGTGTAACGGTCTAAATTTCATAAATTCTCCTTATTAGTATGATCTTCATATAGAGATTGGCTTTACTATTTCAAGATATAGTTAAAAATTAGTTACTTAAAAAATAAAGGAATTTGCGGGTTTTATGGTTTATAGATTAATTTGATGACTAAAAATTTAGATAAAGAGGGTTTAAGTTCTATAGCAGACAATTATCAGCTATTTTATGTTGACTTATGGGGAGTGGTTCATAACGGGGTCACTCTACACTTTGAGGCAATAAAAGCTCTCAAAGAAATCAATAAAAAAAGAAAGGACTATATTTTACTCACAAATGCTCCTAGACCTAATCACGCAGTTAAATCTTTTTTAGAGAAGCTAGGCATGGAAAAAGAGATTAGAGAACATGTTTTTACCTCTGGCGAGGCAGCCCTCATTTATTTAAAGAAGAATTTAATTAATAAAACTTTTTTTCACGTGGGGCCCCCAAGAGATTTTGATTTATTCAAAGATTTTGAAAAGATGAAATTAAATAATATAGATAAATCTGATTATATTTTGTGTACAGGATTATTTGATGATCATGATGAAGATTTAAAATATTATAAAAATTTGTTCGAAAAAAATATTAAAAAAAAAATGATTTGCACAAATCCAGACCTGATCGTTGACAGAGGAAACACTAGAGAATTTTGTGCTGGTTCTGTCGCAATGGTTTTTGAAAAAATGGGTGGAGAAGTTGTTTACTTTGGAAAACCTTATCCTGAGGTTTACAATCAATCTACGGATAATAAGAATAAAAAGATTCTCTCTATAGGTGATAATTTAAATACTGATATAAAAGGAGCAAACCTTTTAAATTATGACTCTTTAATAATTTCAAATGGAATTCATAAGGATGAAATTAAAGAAAAAGGAATTGAAAAAGTTGCAAAATCTTATGAAGCAATTTGTAATTATATTCAATCAGAGCTGAAATGGTAAATTCAAAAAAAATATATAAAAATTTTAATATCGATACTAGATACAAAAATTCCATTATATTAATTGGTAACTTCGATGGAGTCCATAAAGGACATCAAAAATTATTTTCATTAGCTAAAAAATATAAAAAAAGATATTTAACAAAAATTGGTGTGTTAACTTTTGAACCGATGCCAAAGATGTTTTTTAACAAAAATTTAAATAATTTTAGGATATCTAGTTTGCAGCAAAAAATTGATAATCTCAAAGATCTTAATGTAGAATTTATAATTATAAAAAAATTTGATCGAAAATTCTCAAAAATAAAATCAATAACTTTCATAAAAGAAATTTTGGGAAAAAAGTTAAAACCAAAATTCATTTTTGTTAGCAATAATTTTAGATTTGGGAATAAGAGAGAAGGTAACGTTAGACAATTAATTAAATTTGAGAGAATATGTGGTTATAAAGTAATCAAACCTCAACCATTGTTAACCAATAAGAAAATAGCATCTTCATCATTGGTTAGAAAACTTTTGCAAAAAGGAAAATTAGAAAAAGCTAATAAAATTCTGAATAGAAACTGGTCAATTGTAGGAAAGGTTCAAAGGGGAAGACAGCTAGGAAAAAAAATTGGCTTCCCAACCGCAAATATTGATATTAAAGATTATATTTTAGCCTGCCCAGGTGTATATGCAGTAAAAGTAAAATGGAATGGTAAAAATAATTATTTAAAAGGAATTGCTAATTTAGGCTATCGACCAACATTTAATGGAAAAAAAATATTATTAGAGGTTCATATATTTAATTTTTCTGGAAATCTTTATAATAAGTATTTAACAGTAGAATTTAAAAAATTTATTAGAAAAGAAAAAAAATTTAAAAATGTTGAACTGCTTAGAAGACAAATTAAAACTGATTTATTGATAGCAAAAAAATAAAATGAACAAATCACAAATTAATCTTCCTAAAACTGCTTTTTCGATGAAAGCAAATTTGCCAACAAGAGAACCGGAAATTTTGAAATTTTGGCAAAAAATAAATCTTTATGACGAATTAAGAAAATCGAGAAAAGGAGAGGAAAAATTTGTTCTTCACGATGGTCCTCCCTATGCGAATGGCAATATACACATGGGTACAGCTTTGAATAAAATTTTAAAGGATATAATTGTGAGATTTCATCAGATGGATGGTAAAGACTCTGTCTATGTTCCAGGATGGGACTGTCATGGATTACCAATAGAGTGGAAAATTGAGGAGCAATACAAAAAAAATAAAAAAAACAAAAATGAAGTTCCAATCGTTGAGTTTAGAAAAGAGTGTAGGGCTTTTGCGGAAAAATGGATAGATATTCACAAAGATCAATTCAAAAGATTAGGAGTTGTGGGAGATTGGGATAATTATTATTCTACTATGAGTTTTGATGCGGAAGCTCAAATAGTAAGAGAGTTAGGTAAATTTTTAAAAGAAGGAAGTTTGTATAGAGGTTTTAAACCTGTTTTATGGTCAACTGTTGAAAAAACAGCTTTAGCAGATGCAGAAGTTGAATATCAAGATCATAAGTCAGATACCATATATGCATCTTTTCCAGTCAAATCATCAAACATTAAAGAATTAAATGATAGTGAAATTGTAATTTGGACAACTACTCCATGGACTATCCCAGCCAATAAAGCCTTAGCTTACAACGAAAGCTTAGATTATTCATTAGTCGAAGTAAATGATGATGGAGATTTTAAAAACAAAAAAATTGTTATTGCAGATGCATTAATAGACTCAGTTGTAAAAGATACAAAAATCCAAAGTTTCCAAAAATTAAAAAATTTTAAAGGTAAAGATTTTAAAGGAACAATATGTAATCACCCCTTTTTAAAAATTGGTTATGAATATGACATACCTATGTTAGAAGCACGTTTCGTTACTACAGAACAAGGTACAGGAATTGTCCATTGTGCGCCAAGTCATGGTCCTGATGATTTTAATTTGTGTATGAATAATGGAATTAAAGCAATTGAAACAGTCGATGGTGATGGAAGATATACAAAAAATGTAGCGCTTTTTGAGGGGATACATATTTTCAAATCAAATTCTATTGTGATTGAAAAATTAAAAGATCAAAAAAAATTATTATCAAGTGGCAAACTTGTTCACTCTTATCCTCATTCGTGGAGGTCTAAAGCACCATTAGTTCACAGAGCAACCCCTCAATGGTTTATTTCTATGGATAGTCATAAGCTTAGAAATAAAGCTTTAAAAGCTATTGATGAAACAACCTTCTATCCTAGCAAAGGAAAAGAAAGATTAAAATCGATGATTGAAACAAGACCTGATTGGTGTGTTTCAAGACAAAGAGTGTGGGGAGTTCCATTACCTATTTTTATTAACAAGAAATCAAATAAAATTTTAGTCGATGATGAAGTTTTTGAAAATATAGCAAAAATTTATGAAAAAGAGGGATCTGATTGTTGGTTTTCGGATGATCCACAAAAATTCCTTGGAAAAAAATATAAAGCTGAGGATTTTGAAAAGTTAAGTGATATCGTAGAGGTATGGTTTGATAGTGGATCTACACATTCATTTGTATTGGAAAAAAGAAAAGATTTAAAGTGGCCTGCATCTATGTATCTCGAGGGCTCTGACCAACATAGAGGCTGGTTTCACTCGTCTCTTTTGGAGTCTTGTGGAACAAGAGATCGTGCGCCTTTTGAGTCTATTCTCTCTCATGGTTTTGTAGTTGATGGCAAAGGTTTAAAAATGTCAAAATCTCTAGGAAATGTAATTGCACCTGAAGATATCCTAAAAAAATATGGAGCTGATATTCTTAGAATTTGGGTTGCTTCCTCAAATTATGCTGAGGATCTTCGGATAGACTATTCAATATTAGATCAGCATGCTGAGTCTTACAGAAAAATAAGAAATACGTTTAGATATTTATTGGGAAATCTTAATGATAATTTTGAACAAATAAATTTAGAAAAAATCAAAATTGAAGATTTACCAGAATTGGAGCAGTTTATGCTTCATAAAATTTACAATTTAAATTCTAAATTTAACAAGTATTTCAAAGATTATGATTTTCATAATTTGTATAAAGAATTATTAAATTTTTGCACAGTTGATTTATCTGCTTTTTACTTTGATATAAGAAAAGATACTTTGTACTGTGATCCAATAAATTCCAAAAAAAGAAAATCTACACTTATTTTGTTAAATGTTATTCTTAATTCTTTAATAAGATGGTTTGCACCAATTCTATCTTTTACAACTGAAGAAATTTACCAACTTATTTTAAAAAACAATAAAAGTATTCATCTTGAAAAATTTTTAGATTTTCCTAAAAAATTTTATAATTCTAATCTTAATTCTAAATGGGAGAAATTAATCAAAATAAGAGATATCTGCAATCTTAGTATCGAGCAAAAACGAGCAAGCAAAGATATAGGGTCTAGTTTAGAGGCAGCGTTAATTGTGAAATTAAATAATGAAGACCAAAAATTTCTCAAGAATATTGATTTATCAGAACTTTGTATAACGTCTTCAGTCAAAATTGAGAATAGTGATACAAATGAGATAATTGTAGAAACAAGCAAAGCGTCGGGTGAAAAATGTCCAATATGCTGGAAAATTAGAAGCGCACCATGTGAAAGACCAAATTGTAAATAAAATGTTTAAGAAACATTTAATAGATTTTTCTATAATTATTTTTATTTTTTTTATTGATCGAGTAAGTAAATTATTGATCATTGGTTCTTCAGAAACCTATGAACAACATGGAATTAGTGTTACCTCTTTTTTAAGTTTTAATTTGATTTGGAATGAAGGTATCGCTTTTGGTTTATTTTCTTTTGACGAAAAATTATATTATAATTTACTAACAATCTTTATAATCTTGATAACAATAGTAATTATTTGGTTAATGTTTAAATCAAAAGGATTTGAAAAATTCAGCTTTATCATGATTATAGGAGGTTCATTCGGAAATATTTTTGATAGAATTTTTTATTCAGCTGTGCCTGATTTTATTGATATCCACATTAACAATTTTCATTGGTTTATATTTAACGTTGCTGATATATTTATTACGCTTGGTATAATATGTTTAATTAGTATTGAAATTTTAGGTAATAAAAAATTTAAAAATGAGAACTATTAATAACATTTTAAAAATTTTTACGGTTAGTTTATTTTTGTTCTCATGCTCAGGTGGCCTGGAGGGATTTAAGTTAAAAAGAAAATCTACATCCGGAGACGAGTTTTTGATTGAAAAAAAAGACCCATTAGTTTTACCTCCAGACTTTTCTAAATTACCAAATCCAGAGGAAGGCATTAAAGAAACTGAGAAAGAAGAGTCTCAAATTGAGATAGAATTTAAAAATGATAATTCTGAAAATCAAAATACAGAAAAATCTAGCACTAGTTTAGAAAAAAGTATATTAGAGAAAATACAAAAATAATAATGTTAACTAATTTTGTTTCCTTTAAAAGTTTTGTAAAAAAAAAGAAAAGTAAAAGTTTACAAAAATACCTAAAAGAATGTATCAATTCTGAAGATGAAGTGATCACTTCTTTAACTAATAAATATAAATACAGTTATACAAAAAACTTTCTTAAAAAATTTAAAAAATTTAAATTCATAAGAATATTTGGAATGGGTGGTTCATCATTGGGAACACATGGAATTTATGATTTTTTAAAACACAAGATTAATAGAGATTTTACTTTTATATCCAACTTAAGCCACAGAAAATTTTATCCCAAAAAAGATTATTTAAATTTAGTAATTTCAAAATCTGGAAACACATTAGAAACAATTGTTAATTCAAACATATATATAAATAAAAAAGAAAAAAATATTTTTATTACGGAAAATAAAAAAAGTATTTTAAAAGATATTGGTTTAAAGCTCAAAAATGAAATTATAGATCATAATAATTATATAGGCGGAAGATACTCGGTCTTATCTGAAGTAGGAATGTTACCAGCAGAATTAATGGGGCTAAATGTTAGAAAATTTAAGCAGTTAAATAATTTAATAAAGAATAAATCTTTTTTTGACTCTATTATAAGTAATGTTGCAAGTATTTTAGAGCTAATAAGGTTTAAAAAAACTAATTCTGTGATTTTAAATTATGACGAAACAGCAGATAATTTATTAAAATGGTATCAACAACTTGTAGCAGAAAGTTTGGGAAAAAAGGGACATGGGGTTTTTCCAATGA
This sequence comes from uncultured Pelagibacteraceae bacterium, assembly GCA_902537665.1. Classification (GTDB taxonomy): domain Bacteria; phylum Pseudomonadota; class Alphaproteobacteria; order Pelagibacterales; family Pelagibacteraceae; genus Pelagibacter. Next base: position 71,152 of record CACBCE010000005.1, on the reverse strand, counting down.
TTTCGACAATGCCAAAAGATAATCATAGTTTAATGCAATTATACTTAGAGGGACAAAAAAATAATTTTTATACTTTTTTTTATTCTCAAGAAAAGCTTGATGCGAGGATAAATTCTAGAATAATCCCAGAGGATGTAAAATTTTTGAGAAATAAGAAATTAAGCAATATTTTATCGTCACAAATTATTGCAACTCAAAATGTTTTTAAAAAAAAAAATATACCTTTCAGAAGTTTCTTAATTAAAACTAAAAGTGAGGAAGCACTAGGAGAATTATTTTCTTTTTTTATTATTGAAACAATTTTGATTGCGAAGGCTTTAAAGATAAATCCTTATGACCAACCAGCTGTTGAACTGATAAAAAAAGAGACTAAAAAAATTTTAGTTAGATCTTAATTTAAAAAATAAACTTTTGAAATTCCATAATTTCTAACGTCTAAAACTTTTAATTTTTTACTTATCTCTAATTTATCTTTTTTATGTCTATGAATTATAATAAAACCATCATTTTTAAGAATTTTTTTTTGAATAATTTTTTCAATTAATTTATTTATTCTTAATTCTTTATACGGTGGATCTAAAAAGATAATATCAAATTTTTCATTTATATCTTTATTTGACTCAAAGAATTCAAAACAATCAAATTTAAAAATTTTAAAATTTTTACTATTTTTAAAAAAATTAAGATTTTTTTCTAAAACCTTGATTGCCTCAACATAATTTTCAAAAAAATAAACGTTTTTTGATCCTCTTGAAAGGCATTCTAATCCAAAAGAACCTGTACCGGAAAATAAATCTAAAATTGAGGAATTTTCCAACTTTTTTTTAACTATATTTGAATGATCTAATAAGTTGAATATAGAGACTTTAACTAAGTCTTTTAATGGTCTCGTCGCCTTATCTTTTGGTAAAAATAACTTTTTTCCTTTTAATTTCCCAGAAATAATTCTCATCACTCAAATATTTTAAAACCAATGTCTTTTCTGAAATATCCATTTTCCCAATTCAAATCATTTATTGAGTTGATTAATTCATCTCTACTTTGTTTTAAATTTTTAGACTTAATTACAAAATTTAGGACTCTACCTCCATTAGAGTAAATCTTAGAATTTTTTAATTTTGTACCTGCATGAAAAATATAATTGTTATTTTTAGGTTTAATTTTTTCTAGTTTTTTTATTTCAACATTGTTTTGAAATTTGTCAGGATAACCTTTGGAACACAAAACAATACAAATACTTTTTTCTTCAAACCATTCTAAATTTATAGATCCTAATTTTTTGTTGATAGTAGCATCGATGATCTCTAAAAAATCTGTTTTTAATCTTGGTAGAATTGTTTGGCATTCAGGATCACCCATTCTTACATTATATTCAATTAAAAATGGTTCACCTTTCACAACCATTAATCCAGCATATAAAAAACCCATAAATTCTGTTTTTAAATTTTTTAACCCTAGAAGTGTTGGTTCAATTATTTTTTCTAATATTTTTTTATCTAAAGTTTCATTTTCAAGACGAGAAGGAGAATAAGCACCCATCCCACCAGTATTTTTACCTTTATCACCCTCGAGAACTCTTTTATGATCTTGTGCGGTGCCAAATTTCTTATAGTTTATTCCATCTGAAATTATAAAAAAACTCATCTCTTCACCTTCTAAAAATTCTTCAATTAATATTTCATTAGCTTCACCAAATTTACCACCAAATATTTCAGTTATCGCATCTTTGGAATTTTCTAAGTTTTCACAAATATAAACACCCTTACCTGAAGCTAAACCGTCTGCTTTTACCACTATAGGGAACTTGCATTTTTTTAAAAAAGACAAACTTTTTTCAATGTTGTTAAAAACCCCAAAATTTGCCGTTGGAATTTTATATTTCCTACATAAATTTTTTGTAAATATTTTTGAGCCCTCAAGTTGTGAGGCAGCCTTATTAGGACCAAATACTTTAATTTTATTTTCTTTTAAAAAATCTACTAGTCCATCGACAAGGGGTTTTTCAGGTCCTACGATTACAATATCTATAGCAAGTTTTTGAATAAATTTTTTTAATTCTTCAAAATTAGTAAGATCAATTTCAATATTTTTGGCAATAAAGCTTGTTCCAGCGTTTCCAGGAAAACAGTAAATATTTTTAATTTTTTGTGATTTTTTTAACGAAATACACATAGCATGTTCTCGTCCTCCGCTTCCAATTATTCCAACATTCATATAAATATATATAAACTAAAAATGTATAAAAAATTAGCGAAAATAAAATATTTACGTAATAATTTTAAAATTATCGAAAACGGAGATCATGTATTATGTGCTGTTTCTGGCAAAAAAATTTCTTTGGATAATTTAAATTATTGGAATGTGGAAACTCAAGAGGCCTATTTTTCGTATAAGGAAGCTCATCAAAAAAGAGAAAAAGAAACATAAATCATTATATTTTCCATCTATTATGTGTCCAGATCCATTGTTTTGGGTTTGCGCTAATCATTTTTTCTAAAATTTTATTTAGTTCGAGTGTAATTTTTTCAACAGAGTCATTTTTAGAAAACTTAATGTTATTAAGAATTCTAATTTTAAAATTATCATCTATTGATCTTTCTATATAAATAGGAACTACTTCAGCATCAAATTTTTTTATAAATTGTGCTGGAATTGTAGTTGTGAGAGCTTTTTCACCAAAAAAATCACATTTGATTCCTTCAGACACTCTTTGATCAATCATTAAAGCAATAGATGTCCCGTTCTTGAATTCTTTAAGTAACTCCTTTGTACCAGAAATTCCTTTTTGAATTTGTTTTTTACAAATATAATTTTTTCTTATGTTTTCCATTAGTGGATTTAGAAATTTATTATTCAAAGGTCTATAAATTGCAGCTAAATCAATACCAGACTTTTCAATGTGCATTGCCATTAATTCAAAATTATCGAAATGTCCTGATATGAAGATTACAGGTGTTTTTTTTTGTTTTATTTTTTCCAAGCCTTTTTGATTTTCTATAATAATTTTTTTTGAAAATTTGGGAGATTGTCTAAAATTTTTTATAAAAATATATTCAGCAAAGATTTTACCATAAGTTGCCCACATATCGTTTAAAATTTTATTTTTCTCATTCTCATTTAATTCAGGAAAAGCTATAGTTAAATTAGAATATGAAATTTTTTTTGGTCTAAAATTAGGGCCAATCTTTTTGAAAATAAAACTTGAAAAAGATTTTGATAATTTAAGCCCTAAAATCTTAAATAATAAAAATAAAAAAATAATAAAAATAAACTGAATAAAATATTTAATTAATTTCATTTATTTTAGATTTTAAAAATTTAATAAGCTTATTTTCATCTTTAATTTTCATATCTATCTCTAAAAAACTAATTTTTTCTTTTAAATTTTTAGGAATTCTTTTGAAATCTTTTTCAGTTGTAATTATTTCTGCGCTATTCTCATTTGCTTTATTTATAATTTTCAAAATATCTTTGTCTTGATAATTATAATGATCTGGAAAGGTAATTTCTTCAATTATTTTAAATTTATTTTTGAGTAGTAATTTTCTGAAACTATCAGGATTTCCAATACCAGAAAAAATGATATAATTTTTATCAATATTAAATTTATCAATATGTTTAATTTCAATAATTGACTCAAAAATTTCAATGTTTGGATTAATATTTCTGATCTCATTATAAATATGATCTAAATTTGAACCCCCGCCAACGGTTTTTAAAAATATTCCATGATAGTTTTTTAAAGTATTCATTTTTTCTCTTAATGGACCAGCGGGTATTAAATGACCATTTCCAATCCATTTTTCACTATCAAAACAAGCGAATTTTATATCATAGTTGATCCATTTTTCTTGAAGCCCATCGTCAAAAATTATTATATCAAATTTCTTCTCTATAGCTTTTTTAATTATTTCTTTTCTATTACTACATGAAATAAAATTTGAATTATCTTTTAGAAATTTTTGTTCGTCTATTTGGTTATTATAAAATTTTTTTGCTGTAACCGCATTAATATTCATTTTCCTTAACAGATCATATAGGAACAATGAAGTTGGAGTTTTCCCAGTTCCACCTAGATATAAGTTTCCAACACATATAGTTTTTATTTCAGTGAATTTTTTTTTTGGGATAATACTGGAGATGATATTATTTATTTCAACAAATATTGTAAAAGGATAAAGTAAATACACAAAAAAATTTTGTTTTTTAAAATCCCAAAATTTTGGTTTTTTTAAAATCATTTATTAATTTCTTTATAGGTTTTATTTAGAATATCTACTCCTATCAAATGTAAATCCTTAATTATCTTTTTAGTGTTATTTTTTGAATTAAAATATTTGATGATATAGTTAATTAATTGGTCTTGATTATTTATTTCTCTTGATAAATTTTTTTTATTAAGGAATCTATAAATTTCTCTAAAATTTGACACATTTGGACCATGTAAAACTTTACAACCATATCTAGTTGCTTCTAATGGGTTTTGACCACCATGCGTAATTAATGACCCTCCTAAAAAAATATTTTTACAAGCTTTGTAGAATAATTTTGTTTTTCCATAAGAATTAACCAGATAAATATCTGTATTAGGGTCAATTTTCTTTTTTGGTTCATCTAAATGAACTTTAAGATTTAAGTTATTGAGTTCTGCTTTAATTGAATTACTTCTATTGATATGTCTTGGAATAATTATCGTTAATAGATTTTTAAATTTTTTTTTCAATTTTATATGCGTTATCCCACAAAAGTTTTCTTCATTATAGTGAGTACTGGATGCACACCATGTTTTCCTTGAGTTTATCAAATTCAAAAGGTCTTTATTTAAATTGGTTTTTTCATTTTCTGATTGACTAAATTTTAAGTTACCAATTATTTTTATATTTTTGGCCCCTAGTTTTTTTAAATATTTTTTTGTTTCAATATTTGATGAAAGACATGAGTCAAATTTACTAAAAATTGATTTTGCAAAAGAAGAAAAAACTTTCCATCGGTTAAATGATTTATTTGTGATACGTCCGTTTAAAAGAAATATTGGTACATTTTTTTTGTATAAATTATTTATAGTATTTGGCCAAATTTCAGAGTCTATAAAGAAGGCTTTTGAGGGTTTCCAATAATTTAAAAATTTTTTAGAAATAAAATTGCAATCGATTGGAAAAAATTGATGTATTGATTTTTTAAGTTTTAAATTTTTAATTATAAATGATGAACTTACAGTATTTGATGTAATTAATATTTGTTGAATTTTTTTATTTTTCTCAAATCTTTCTACTAATGGAATTATACTTTGGATTTCACCTACACTGGCACCATGAAACCAAATTAAATTTCCTTTATTTCTTTTTTTAGAAAAAAAACCTATTTTTTCCTTAAATCTAAATGTGTCTTCTTTACCCTTAAATATTCGAAAAATTATTATTAATGGAGAAAAAAAAAATATTAAATTTATTAAAATTTTATAAATAAAAAACATTAAGATCTTAATTGCTTATCATAAAAGTTTTTATAAATAGATGAAGTATTCAATAAATCGTTATGATTTCCCTCTGCTACCACGTTTCCAGAGTCAATTACGTAAATTTTGTCTGAATTTAAAATTGTAGACAATCTGTGAGCAATTACGATTGTTGTTTTATTTTTAGTAAGGTAATTAATCGCTTTTTGAATTTTATCCTCTGTTTCAGCGTCTAAAGAAGAGGTAGCCTCATCTAATAGAATAATTTTACTTTTTTTTAGTATTGCTCTTGCGATAGATAATCTTTGTTTTTCCCCTCCAGATAATTTGACGCCATTTTCACCTATCAAAGTGTCATATCCGCTTGGCATACTTTTTACAAAATCATCACAATTAGATAATTTTGCTGCTTCAATGATTTCTTCATCTGAAGCTGTAAGTCTAGAATACTTTATATTATTTTTAATTGTATCGTCAAATAGTGAAATATCCTGACTTACTAGTGAAATATTTTCTCTTAAAGATGAGAGTGAGTGTTCATCTATTGGCTGGTTATCTATATAAATTTTTCCACTTAATGGTTCATAAAATCTTGGGATAAAATTTAAAATAGTGGACTTTCCAGCACCACTATGACCAACCAGTGCAGTCATTTGCTCACTTTTAAATTCTAAATTTACTTTGTTTAAAACATTTTTTAAACTTTCAGAGTATTTAAAACTCACGTCTTTAAAATTTACATTTCCTTGATCAATCTTAAGGTGTTTATTAGAATTTTTATCACTATTATCCTCATCAATAATTGGTAATAATCTTTTTGCAGCTGATAAACCTTGATGAATACCCATGTTCAAAGTCGCTAATGTTCTTACAGGTTGGTAAGCTAACATCATAGCTGCCAAAAATGAAAAAAAATTATTCAATTCTAACTCACCTTTTATGATCAAGCTACCTGAGTAATAAATTAATCCTCCAATCATTAAACCAGTCAGAGTTTCCATTATTGGTGTTGCTCTAGTCATAACAATCTGGATTTTAACAACTTTTTCTTTAAAAGTGTTTATAAGTTTAGTTAACCTTTTATTTTCATATTCCTCTGTTTGAAAAATTTTTATAATTTTATGATTTTTGATAATTTCAATAAAAAATGAATTTAAAAAACCAGAGACTTCCTGAGACTCTGTAGTTACTTTACCGATCCTTTTACCTAAAGACTTTGCTGCAAAGGAGGCTAGAGGTATCATTATAATTGCAAATATTGCTAACTTCCAATTTTGATAAAACATTACACCTATAAGGGCAATCAATGTTAAACTATCTTTTGAGAATAATAAAATTGTGTCAGTTACAAGTTTCATAACCATAGTTGCATCATAATTAATGTGTGAAAGAAATTTCCCTGAATGTTTTTTGTTCATCTTTTCAACATTTGATTTTAAAATTGATTGCATTATTTGTAATTGTAGAACTTTTTGAACCTCACCACCAACTTGAATGAGCAATGATCTTGCTAAATAAAGCGAAATACCTTTAACAGCAAATGTAATCAAAATAACAATAGGAATTATAAATATTAGCTTTTGATTTTTTTCAATAAAAATTTTCTCTATAGCTGGATCAAGTAAGTAAGCAATCATTGCAGTACTACCCGCAACCAGTATTGAAAAGAAGATAGAGAGAAAAATTTTTGTTAGGTGTTTCTTTGTATACCTTTTATATAGATTTAATAAAATTTCTAAATTAGTCATTTAATTCAATTTACCAACAAGAATACAAGTTAATATTATTAATCCTAAAAAGTTATTACTTTTAAAAATTTTAAGACATTTTTCCTTATCCTCTTTATTAAATTTCATAATTTGAATAACCAATAGATGAAATAAAACTGTCATAGTTCCTATAAAAAAATAATAATTAAAATCTAATTTGATACCGGTAGTAATAAAAAGTAGGGTAAAAATAAAATAACATATAGATAAAAATATTTTTGGATTTTGTTTAAACTTAATTGATGTTGATTTAACTCCTATAATTTCATCGTCTTCAATATCTTGAAATCCATATACTGTGTCGTAACCCAATGTCCAAAATATGGCGCCAAGATAAAATATTATCGGAATAATACTTATTTGCCCATTAACAGATGTCCATCCGAGCAATAATCCATAATTAAAAGTTATGCCCAAGAATAGCTGGGGCCAATAAGTAAATCTTTTCATTAACGGATAAGTAAAGGCTAAAGGCATAGATGCTAAAGCTAAAATAATTGTAAATAAATTAAAATTGATTAGTACTAGAAAAGCAATCAAACATAAAATTAGTGAATATAATAGGGCGCGTTTGACTGATATTTTTCCTGAGGCTATTGGTCTATCTTTAGTTCTAAATACTTTTTTATCAAATTTTCTATCAAGGACATCATTTACTATACACCCAGCTGATCTCATTAAAACAGATCCTAAAAAAAATAGAAATAAGTAAAAAAAATAAATATTTAAATTAGATGAAAAATCATATGCTAGTGTAAGTCCCCATGAACAAGGCCAAAATAATAACATGTATCCTATCGGCTTTTTAAGTCTGGTAAGTTCTAAGAAAAGATTTAATTGGTTCATAAGATTTTACTTGTAAATAACAAAGGCAAGATTGATAATCAAACTGATTCGTATGAATATTGATTATACAGTAACAGCTTTGATGTTTCCCGCAATACCATTAATGATGGCAGTTTATAGCAATAGATTTCATTCATTAAGTATCCTCATTAGACAACTTCACGATGAACATGTTTATGAAAAGCACATACCACCTGAATGGAAAAAACAGTTCATAAATTTAAGCGGAAGGATAACACTTTTGAGATGGACAATTTTATTTGCATCCTTTGGCTTTCTGTTTAACATGTTAACTGTTTTTGCTCTTTATTTTGATGAAGTTTTTTTAGCGAGGATTATTTTTGGGTCATGTTGTTTGTCGATGATTATTTCAATACTATTTTTTATTAGAGAAATTCATATTTCAACGAACGCTCTTAAGTTACATATGTCTGATATGGATGTAAATTTAGATTAAGGAACTATGACTGCTGGACCGGTTAATAATCTTGCCTGTAAGTCTTTATGAGCTTGGGCAGCATCCTGAAGTGAATACTTCTTTGAAATTTCAACATTAAATTTCTTTGATAAAACTGCTTCAAAAACTTTTTTTGCAGATTCGACAAGCTCCTCTCTTTTTATGGTGTAATGTGCAATAGATGGTCTTGTAAAAAAAAGACCTTTTGCATTTATATCTTTTTTAACATCTATTGTATCAACATAACCTGATGCATTACCAAAAGCTACCATCATTCCTCTAATCTTTAGAGTTTCAATTGATCCTTTGAAAGTTTTGATACCAACACCATCGTAAACAACGTCAATACCGTTTTTACCAACAATTTTTTCAACTTCTTCAACAAAATTTTTTTCAGAATAATTAATTACATGATGGCAACCATTTTTTTTAGCAATCTCCTCCTTGGCTTTTGAGCCCACAGTTCCAATAACTTCAGCACCTAATGCATTAGCCCATGGACATAAAATCTGGCCAAGTCCACCTGCAGCAGCATGATATAAAACTTTATCACCCTTTTTTAATGGATATGCTCTATGTAACAAGTATTCTGCAGTAATTCCTTTTAATGTAATGCAAGATGCTACCTCGTCAGAGACTCCATCCGGAACAGATACTAATTTCTCCTCAGGCATTATTTGCTTTTCTGAATAAGCACCAATAGGCATCGATGCATGAGTAACTCTATCACCAACTTTAAATAATTTTACTTCAGATCCAACTTCTTCAATTACTCCACAAGCCTCAAGTCCAATACCGCTAGGTAATGGTATAGGATAAAGGCCTGTACGATGATAAATATCTATAAAATTTAAACCAATTGATAAATTTTTAATCAACACCTCTTTTGGGCCAGGCTTCCCTAATTCTACATCTTTAATAACCAAAACTTCTGGTCCACCAAATTTATCTATTTGAACTGATTTCATTATCTACTTTACAAATGTACCATTATGATAATCTTGAACAGCTTGCAAGATTTCTGCTTTAGTGTTCATTACAAATGGTCCACCTCTAGCTATTTCCTCATTTATAGGTTTACCTGAAATAACTAAGAATTTTGCATAAGATTGTGCACTGATTTTTAAATCCTCACCTCTCGATAGTAAGATCAATGTACTATCCTTGACTTTTTTATGTTCTTTTTCACCAATTTTTATTTCCCCTTTTATGAGATAGATAAATGTATTGTGCGTAGATGGAAGGCTAAATTTAAAATTTTTGTTTTTATTTAGTTCAACATCAAAATAAATGGGTTCGACATTATGACCTTTAACTGGACCTTCAGCTTTTTCAAATTTACCCGCAATAACTTTTACTTGCTTATCATTATCTTTGTGAACACTCATTTTATCTGCATCAATATAAATATATTCTGGTTTACTCATTTTTAATTTTGCTGGCATATTTATCCATAATTGAAATCCATGAAGTTTTCCCTCTTTCATAGCAGGCATTTCAGAATGAATAATTCCACTTCCTGTTTTCATCCATTGAACATCACCAGCAGTCATTCTACCTTTTCCACCAGTGCTATCTTCATGCTCAAAATCACCAGCAAGCATATAAGTGACCGTTTCAATTCCTCTGTGTGGATGGGGAGGAAATCCAGCAATATAATCTTCACTATTCTCTGAACCAAATTCATCTAGCATTAAAAAAGGATCAAAATAATTTGGTTCCACACCAATACTTCTTTTTAATTTAACTCCAGCTCCATCCGACGCTGGTGTTGGATCAATAATTCTATTTACTTCAATATTTTTCATGAAATTAAAATAGTTGTTCTATTTCGATTTGCAATATTACTTTTTGTTATGTGAGCCATCACAAAAAGGTTGATCATTTGTTTGTTTACATGCACAAAAAAATACTCTTTTTGTTAATTCAGCTTTATATACCAAGGGTTTAAATTCTGTTTTTTTGTGCGAACCATCACAAAATGGCTGCTTAGAACTTTTACCACAACTACACCAGTAATAAGATTTTCCCTGTTCAACCTCTATAGCTAATGCGCCATCTCCAGCTCTTTGTCCTTTATTCATATTATCTAACTTTTTTTTTAAATTAAATCCTCAAGTTCGCTTAAATTTTTAACTTGATTTTTTGGTTTGTAATCAAGATTATCAAAGATATTATTATTACGGTTTACCCAAATAGAATGATAACCATAATTTCCACCTCCTGAAACATCCCAAGTGTTTGCACTTAAGAAAGCTGCTTCATTGCTTTTAATTTTGTATTTTTTGATAGGCAAGTCATAAACTTTCGAGTCTGGTTTATAAATTCCAACTTCCTCTATTGAAAATAGATCATCGAACAGTTTATCTAAATTATTACTTTCAACTAACTCTTTTAAAAGAGATGGAGTTCCATTTGAAAGTATAGCTAATTTAAAATTTTTTTCTTTTAATTTTATAAGAGTTTCTGGAACCTCCTTAAAAGGTGAAAGAACTTTATACAAATTCAATAATTCTTTTTTCATTGAAGTGTCAATTTCAAAAGTTTTCATTGATTTATCTAAACTATCCTCTGTAATTTGCCAAAAGTCTTTATGTCTTTTCATTAAACTTCTAAGCCAAGTGTATTCTAGTTGAGTAGTTCTCCAAAAGTTTGCAAAACTCTCCCATTTATCTCCAATTTTATCTTTACATTTTTCTGCAGCAGAATTTACGTCAAACAGTGTACCATAAGCATCAAAAATTATTGCTTTAATATTTTTCATAAATTAACTTAACACAAATGAGTAATATTAGATTATTTTTTTCTGATACTTTATCAGTAGACATGATTGATAAACTCGATAAGGATCAATCACATTATTTAAGCAAAGTAATGAGAGTAAAAGAAAATGAGGTTTTCTCTTTATTTAACAAAGAGGGAGAATGGGAAGCAAAAATTTTAGGAATATCTAAAAATACTGTTGAATTTAAAATAATAAAACAACTAAGACAAAAAGAGATTACCAGAGAATTGTGGTTAGCGTTTTCTCCGATTAAATCAAACTATCAGAATTTTATGCTACAAAAAGCAACAGAGCTTGGAGTTACAAAATTTTTACCAATTATATTTGATAGAACAGTGGTCAGAAAAATTAATAAAGATCGCTTAGAAAAAATTGTAATTGAAGCTAGTGAACAATCAAACCGTATCAATGTGCCAACAATTGAAGAGGCTCAAGATTTAAATAGTTTTTTAAAAAAAAATTCCATGGATCTAATTTTTACAGATTTAAATTCTAATATTAATAAAGTTGATAAATCAAAATTTACAGATAAACCTGTTTGTATAATCATAGGTCCAGAGGGAGATTTTTCAGAGACCGAAAGAGGAAAGATTCTCTCTTTTAAGGGCGTTCAACCTATTAAAATTAATGAGAATATTTTAAGGTCAGAAACCGCGGTCATATCTGCAATTTCGATCGTAAATTATGTGATTAATTGATAAATTGTCGCGAAAACTAAAGTGTAATTTTTATAAAAGAGCTTTATATAGCTATTAAAAATGAAAAAAATTTTATTTATATTTTCATCGATTTTCATATCGCAAAAAGCTTTTGCTAACCAGCCTGTTGACTGGCAATTAGGTTTTCAAAAAGCTGCTTCAGAGTCAATGAGAGAGATAGTTGCCTTTCATGATTATTTATTATTACCAATAATAATTGCAATTAGCGTATTTGTTTTATTTTTAATGTTATACGCTTGTGTAAGATTTAGAGCTTCAGCAAATCCAAATCCATCTAAAAGAACTCACAACGTTGCAGTTGAAGTTTTATGGACATTAATACCATGTTTAATTTTAATTGTAATTGCAGTTCCCTCATTTAAAATTTTATACAAACAAGATGCAATACCAAAAGCAGATTTAACTATTAAAGCAATCGGTTATCAGTGGTATTGGGGATATGAATATCCTGATGAAAATATTATTTTTGAATCTTACATGGTTGAAGATAAAGATCTAAGACCTGATCAACCTAGACTTCTGGCAGTAGATAACGAAGTTGTTGTACCAGTAAATAAAGTTGTAAAAGTTTTAATAACTGCGAACGATGTATTGCATGCTTGGGCCTTACCATCGTTTGGTGTTAAAAGAGATGCTGTTCCTGGTAGAATTAACGAGACGTGGTTTAAAGCTGAAAAAGTAGGAACTTATTATGGTCAATGCTCTGAACTTTGTGGTATTAAGCATGCGTTTATGCCCATCACCGTTAAAGTTGTGACTGAAGAAGAATATGAGGATTGGTTGTCTGAGGCAAAAGAAAAATTTGCAAAAGAGGAAATAGAAAATAATAATCTTAAATTAGTGAGTAAATAAATATGTATACACAAACAGCTTCGCACGACGATCATCATACACCAACAGGTTGGAAACGTTGGGCTTATTCTACAAATCATAAAGACATAGGAACAATGTATTTAATTTTTGCAATTGTTGCAGGAGTTATTGGAACTGCATTTTCTGTTTTAATGAGAATGGAATTAATGCATCCAGGCGATGGAATTTTGGGTGGAAATTATCATTTGTACAACGTGTTAGTGACAGGTCATGGTTTAATAATGATTTTCTTTATGGTAATGCCAGCCATGATAGGTGGTTTTGGAAATTGGTTTGTTCCAATTATGATTGGTGCACCTGATATGGCATTCCCGCGAATGAATAATATTTCTTTTTGGTTACTACCCGTTTCATTAACATTATTAATATTGTCAATTTTTGCTGATGGCCCTCCAGGGCAAACTGGAGTTGGAGGTGGATGGACAATATATCCTCCTTTATCGTCAAAAGCTGGACAACCTGGTCCTGCAATGGATTTAGCGATTTTAAGTTTACACTTGGCTGGTGCTTCATCAATTTTAGGAGCTGTTAATTTTATTACAACAATTCTAAATATGAGAACTCCTGGAATGACTTTACACAAGATGCCATTGTTTGCTTGGTCAATTCTAGTAACAGCCTTTTTATTGTTATTGTCTTTACCAGTTCTAGCAGGAGCAATAACAATGCTATTAACAGATAGGAACTTTGGAACCGCCTTTTTTGAAGCTCAAACTGGAGGAGATCCAGTGTTGTTTCAACATTTATTCTGGTTCTTTGGCCATCCAGAAGTTTATATTTTAATTCTACCAGGATTTGGAATGATTAGTCATATTGTTTCAACATTTTCTAGAAAACCAGTTTTTGGCTATTTAGGTATGGCTTACGCGATGGTCGCAATAGGAATAGTTGGCTTCGTAGTTTGGGCTCACCATATGTATACTGTTGGATTAAGTACAGATACAAAAGCTTATTTCTTAGCAGCCACTATGATTATTGCTGTTCCTACAGGAATAAAAATCTTTTCTTGGATAGCAACTATGTGGGGAGGATCGATCTCATTTAAAACTCCAATGATGTGGGCATTAGGTTTTATTTTTATGTTTACGGTTGGTGGGGTAACTGGAGTAGTTTTAGCTAATGCAGGAGTAGATACTGCAATGCATGATACTTATTACGTTGTAGCTCACTTTCATTATGTTCTCTCATTAGGAGCTGTATTTGCAATATTTGCTGGTTTCTATTATTGGTTTTCAAAAATGTCCGGTTACGAATATTCAGAGTGGCTAGGTCAATTACATTTTTGGTTAACTTTTATTGGTGTAAATTTGATTTTCTTTCCACAGCATTTTTTAGGATTAGCAGGTATGCCTAGAAGATATGCTGATTATCCAGATGCATTTGCAGGTTGGAATTATATTTCTTCAATAGGATCCTATATAGCAGTTGCTGGCTTAGTGGTATTCTTCGTGAACTTGATTTACGCTTTTGCAAAAAAGAAAGCTGCAGCACAGAATCCTTGGGGTGAAGGAGCAACAACTTTAGAGTGGACCGTTCCATCTCCACCAAATTTCCACACTTTTGAAGAATTACCAAAGTTTGTAGATGATCAAGAGACTGGGAAATCCCATAGCTAGGAATAAAAGCTTTAAAATTGATGAGTAGTTCAAAATTAAAAAAAGATAATCTGTCTCAAGAAGACTTACTTAATTTTTCTGAATTATTTAAATTGATGAAACCAAGAGTAATGTCACTGGTGATATTTACTTGTGCGGTTGGATTATTAACAGCCCCAAATATGGTTTCAACCCAAGATGCAATAATTGGAATATTACTAGTTTCAATGGGTGCTGGAGCAGCAGGAGCATTAAATATGTGGTATGAGTCAGACCTTGATGCTTTAATGAGTAGAACTTGTCTAAGACCAATACCAACAGGTAAAGTTAATAAAAATCAGGCTTTAATATTTGGTATAACTTTATCGGTAATTTCAGTGGTTGCACTAGATTATTTTACAAATCGAGTATCTGCAGGAATATTACTTTTTACCATAATATTTTATGTTTTAATTTATACAATTTGGCTGAAAAAAAGAACTTCACAGAATATTGTTATTGGTGGAGCGGCAGGAGCTCTTCCTCCTGTTATAGGTTGGACTATTGCTACAGGATCCTTATCTCTTGAACCTCTTGTATTTTTTTTAATTATTTTCTTTTGGACTCCATCACATTTTTGGGCATTAAGCTTATATAAATCAGAAGATTATAAAAAAGCCAATATACCCATGCTTCCCCTAACAAATGGGATAGAAAGCACTAAAGTAAATATTTTTGTCTACTCTTTGATAATGCTTCCAGTGATAATTTTTCCATACGCAATCAACTTTGTTGGACTTGTTTTTCTTATTCCATCATTGTTATTAACTATTTATTACAATTTTCTATGTTTCGATCTTTATAAATTTAAAAAAAATAAATTTAGTGCAAAAAAAGCTAAATCTATATTTGGCTATTCTATTTTATATTTATTTTTGGTTTTTGTGCTTTTTCTGATAGATAAGATTTTATGATTATACCAGATAAAAAAACTAAGAAAAAAAACATCAAGACAGCATTAGCGATCATTGCCTTCATGATTTTCCTTTTTTTATTTACATTATATAATACTGGAGTTTTTGATAGAGCAATATGATACAAAAAAAAAATCTTACACCATTAGTTCTTATAGGGATATTTGTATTCATGTTAGGTCTATCCTACGCTGCGGTACCTTTATATGATCTATTTTGTAGAGTGACGGGTTTTGGAGGTACTACTCAAATCTCAAACAGTGCTCCTAAAATAGTTCTTAACAAAGTTGTCAGCGTTAGATTTGATACTAATGTGAATAATTTACCTTGGGATTTTAAAGCAAAATCGAATGTTATGGATGTGAAAGTTGGCCAAGTTAATAAAATAGAGTTTGAAGTTGAAAATTATAGTAGCGAACCAACTGCTGGTGTAGCAAGTTTTAATGTATCACCAGCAAGCTTTGGGAAATATTATAGTAAACTCGGCTGTTTTTGTTTTGAAAAACAAGAATTAAAGGCAGGAGAAAAAGCAACCTATGTAATGACTTTTTATCTAGACCCTGAAATGATTAATGATCCAAGTGTAAAAAATCTAGAAGATGTAACTATGTCGTATACTTTTTTCTCGACAGATTATTATAAACAATCATAATTCAAAAAATGTCAGCTGAAAAAAAACATGATTATCATTTAGTAGACCCAAGTCCTTGGCCTATTTACGTTTCATTCTCTTGTTTAGTATTAGCTATAGGTGCAGTGTATTATATGCATTCAGATGTTTCATGGGGAATGTATCTTGGATTAGCTCTTTTAATTTATGGCGCATATATGTGGTTTAGAGATGTGGTCATTGAAGCAGAACATCAAGGGCATCATACCCCTGTAGTCCAAATTCATCACCGTTATGGAATGACTTTATTTATTGCATCTGAGGTAATGTTTTTTGTTGCTTGGTTTTGGGCTTACTTTGACGTAAGTCTTTTTCCAAATGATTTTGTAGGAAACGTGTGGCCGCCCAAAGATATTGTGACTTTTGATCCTTGGGATATACCTTTAATTAACACATTAGTTTTACTGTTATCAGGAACAACAGTCACTTGGTCTCACCATTCATTATTAGAAGGTGATAGAAAAGGTTTTATACAAGGATTAGTGTTAACAGTAATTCTTGGAGCATTTTTTACAGCACTTCAAGCATATGAATATCATCATGCTACATTTGCTTTTTCAGATCATATTTATGGTTCTGTTTTTTACATGGCCACAGGCTTTCATGGCTTCCATGTTATAGTTGGAACAATCTTTTTAGCAGTATGTCTATGGAGAGGAAAATTAGGTCATTTTACCAAAGACCATCATTTTGGTTTTGAAGCAGCTGCGTGGTATTGGCATTTTGTTGATGTTGTTTGGTTATTTTTGTTTGCTGCAATATATATTTGGGGAAGTTAATTTGATCCTTGAAACATAAGTTTTTATTTTCCGTCTTTATAATTTTCTTTATTTTTGTTTTTATTGGGCTAGGTACATGGCAAATTATCCGTCTAAATTGGAAAAATAATTTAATTTTAGAGATTGAAAATTCGTTAAAAAATCCCCCAGTGGAATTAGCTGAATCAAACAAAGAAAATTTTCTCAAAATTAAAACTTCAGGGTCTATAGATTTTGATAAGCAAATTTATTTATACAATTTAAATGAGTCTGGTACTCCTGGGTTTGAAGTAATAAATCCAATTATGATTGGGGATGAAAATTTTTTAATAAATAGAGGTTGGATACCATTTGAAAAAAAGGGCACTCATGAAATAAATGTATTTGATCAAAAAAATATTATTGGAACCCTAAAATTACAAGGTAGAAAAAATATCTTTAAGCCAGATAATGATTTAGATGAAAATTACTGGTTTAGTTTAAATAGAGAAGATATTTTTAAATTTACAGGTAAAAATTTTTCTAAATATATTATTTATTTAGAAGGAAATTATCAGTTACCTAGACCAAAAAAAATTACTGCAAATATTTCTAATAATCATCAAAAATACGCTATTACTTGGTTTTCATTAGCGCTTTCAATTCTTTTGCTATATTTATATTTTAGAAAAAAGAATTATTAAATGAATTACATTAGTACAAGAAATAATCAAAAAAACTTTTCTTTTAAAGATGTTTTTCTCAAAGGATTGGCGGACGATGGAGGACTTTTTGTTCCTAAATCAATTAAGCAATTCCAAAAGGAAGAATTAGATAATCTAAAAAATCTTAATTACAATGATTTAGCTGCTGAAGTAATTTATCCATTTATTGGAGACTTTATGTCTAAAGATGACCTAATCTCTTTGATTTCAAAATCATATTCAAATTTTAGATCTGACGACGTTGTTAAAATTTCTAATCTCGGAAATCTAAAAGTATTAGAACTTTTTCATGGTCCCACACTTGCTTTTAAAGATATCGCAATGCAACTTATTGGTAATTTTTATCAATACCATTTAGGCCATGATCAGAAGAAAATTAATATAATAGTGGCAACTTCTGGTGATACTGGTGCGGCTGCAATAGATGCTTTAAAAGGAAAAAGCAATTTAAATGTTTTTGTATTGCACCCCAATAATAAAATTTCACCTGTACAAAGAAGGTTAATGACAATACATGAGGAGAGTAATGTATTTAATATAGCGGTGGAGGGTAATTTCGATGATTGCCAAAATTTAGTAAAAGCAATGTTCAATGACGAAAAATTTTCAAAAGCGATTAATATGTCAGGGGTAAATTCAATTAATTGGGCAAGAATTATTGCTCAATCGGTGTATTATTTTTACGCTTACTTTAAACTTGGAAATGGTCAACCTCTATCCTTTTCTGTTCCAACAGGAAACTTTGGTGATATTTATGCTGGCTACTTAGCAAAAAAATTAGGTCTTCCAATAGATAAATTAATCGTAGCTACAAATAAAAATGACATACTTCATAGAGCTATTTCTGGCGGTGATTATAGTCAAAAAAAAGTTGAGGAAACGAATACTCCAAGTATGGATATACAAATAGCAAGTAATTTCGAGAGGCTTTTATATGACGTTAAAGATTGTAACTCAGAAGTTACAAAAAATGTAATGGATCAAATAAAAGATAATACTTATAAAATTAATAAAAACGATCTAGATAAAATTAAAAAGAATTTTATATCCGAAATGCTTAATGAAAAGGAAACTATTGAAATGATAAAAACTATCAATGATGAACATCAGATGGTAGTTGATCCGCATACCGCAGTAGGCATTGGTGCCGTGAGAAAATTAGGATTGGATAAAAATTGTGTTGTATTATCGACTGCACACCCGTGTAAATTTCCAAAAGCAATAGAAGATGCAATTTCAAAAACTGAAAATTTACCAGAAAGTTTAAAATATGTTAATGACAGAAAAGAGAAATTTGAACTTATTTCAAATGATATTGAAAAAGTTAAAAAATATGTAATGAATTCGATATGAAACTTAAAATAAAAGATCAAATACCAGATACAGAGATTTTTCAACTTATTGACGGAGAACCTCAAAAAAGCAAATTAAGAGAAACAATAGGTAATGGAAAAATTGTTTTATTTGGTTTGCCTGGAGCATTTACATCAACTTGCTCCAAACTTCACCTACCAGGTTTTGTAGCACACGCAGATGAAATCAAAGCAAAAGGAATAGAACATATATTTTGTTTATCAGTCAATGACCCTTATGTAATGAATGGCTGGGGAGCAATTAATAATACTGGAGATAAAATTAAAATGTTATCTGACCCATATTTAGTATTTACAAAAGCAATCGGTGCGGAAATTGATCGAAATGCAAAAGGAATGGGAATTAGATCAAATCGTTATTTGATGATTATTGAAAATTTTACAGTTATTAAGATTCACGAAGAAGAAGAGACTAAAGAATGCGGCTTAACTTCTGCAGAAAACTTATTGAACAATCTATTGTAAATTTGCAGCATCTCTAGCAAGTAAATCCACTTCGTTATTTAATTTATCTGTTGAATGCGCTTTTACCCAGTTCCAACTTATTTCAAATTCACTATTTAGTTGGTCCAATTTTGTCCAAAGTTCTTTATTACTCACCTCTTTTTTATTTGTAGTTTTCCATCCATTTTTTTTCCAATTGTGTATCCACTCTGTTATTCCAGACTTAACATATTTAGAGTCAGTAAAAATTTGAACTTTGCTTCCTTTTGGAATCTTTTTAAGTGCCTCTATAGGCGCTAATAATTCCATTTGATTATTTGTAGTATCTTTTTTACTTCCTTTTATTTCAGTTTTTTTCCCCTCATCTAATATTATTGCTGCCCAGCCACCTTGACCCGGATTGCCAATGCATGAACCATCAGTGTATATTTTAATCATTAATTTAAATAATCTTTATAAGTTCTTAAATTATTGTGTATTACAAGCTTTTGATAATATTCTCTTGGATCTTTTATTTTAATTAATGCTGTCTTAGGAGTATTTGAATAGTCATAAAGTCTAGTCATAAAATATCTAATTGCAGCACCACGACATAAAATATTTAATGATTTTCTTTCTTTAACTGAGATTTTCCTTATTTTTTCATAACCCTTTATTAAATTTTTGACTTTCTTTTTGTTCAACACAAACTTTGATTTTTTTTTATCAAAACATAGTGCATTTACACAAATTGCGATTTCATACATAAAATAGTCATTAGCTGCAAAATAAAAATCGATTACCCCTGACAATTTGTTATTTTTAAAAAAGATATTGTCGATAAACAAATCTCCATGAATCACTCCGTTCGGTAAATTTTGAGGCCATTTCATTTTAATATCTTTAAAATTATTTTTTAAAAATTTTTCTACATTAGTAAATTTTTTTGACTTAAATCTTATACTTTTAAGTAATGGATTTAGATTTCTGACACCCATAGAGTTTTTTCTAGTAAAATTAATTTTTTTTGTAGATTGGTGCATTTCAGCAATCATTTTGCCAATGTCATAACAGTTTTTAAAATTAAGTGATTTTTTATCTTTTCCATTGATAAAGGAAACTATGCATGCAGCTTTATTTTTTAAATTAATTAAATACCCACCATCTTTTTTTGTTTGTGGCTTTGGGCAATTTATTTTTGATTTATTCAATTTATCCATCAAATTCATAAAAAAAGGCAATTCTTTTTTTGATACTCTTTTTTCGAAAATTGTTAGTATAAATTTTTTATTCTTTGATTTTAGTAAATAGTTTGTATTTTCAATTCCTTGTTTTATACCTTTAAATTCTAAAATTTTTTCTATATCAAATTTTCTATTAATATAAGAAATGTCTTTTTTACTTATTTTCGTATATACAGCCATTTTAGTTTAATTTTTTCGGTGCTTTGAAAACAACATTTTCTTTAATTATTTCTACTTCATCTATACTGACTGTAAATTTATTTTTTAGTTCATCTATAAAATTATTGACCAAAATTTCTGGTGCGGAAGCTCCAGAGGAAATTCCAATTGTATTTGAATCTTTAATTAAATCGAATGGTATTTCACTTTGTGAATGAATTAATAGCGAGTTAGAGCAGCCAGATTTTTTTGCAACCTCTACTAATCTAACTGAATTAGACGAATTTCTACTACCAATTACAAAAAATAAATCACATTTTTTTGCAATATTTTTTACAGCCAATTGTCTATTCGTTGTGGCGTAACAAATATCTTCTTTAAGTGGTTCTTTTATATTAGGAAATCTATCTTTTAAGATTTGAATTATATCTTTTGTATCATCTACTGATAGCGTTGTTTGGGTTACATATGAAATTCTTTTGTTATTGTGAGGTTTATATTTTTTGGCCTCATCCTCATTTTGAACAAGATCAATTGATCCATCTGGTAATTGACCCATGGTACCGATTACTTCAGGGTGATTTTGATGACCTATCAAAATTAAATGAAACCCAGCTTTATGTAAATTTTCCGCTTCTCTATGTACTTTGGATACTAATGGACATGTAGCATCTACATAAGTCATGTTATAGTTTTTAGCATCTTCCGGTATTTTTTTTGGAACACCATGTGCAGAAAAAATAACTGGCCTTGTTTTATCTTCTATCTCCTCGAGCTCCTCAACAAAGATGGCACCTTTATTTTTTAAATCATCGACAACATATTTATTATGCACAATTTCATGACGAACATAAACTGGAGCACCAAATTTTTTGATCGATTTTTCTACAATTTCTATAGCTCTCTCAACACCTGCACAAAAACCTCTTGGTGCAGAAAGTAATATTTTCAAATGTTTATTTTTCATTTTTTTCAATCAAATACTCAAGCAATATATGTGGAAAGGTCAAAGACGCCAAACCTATAAATATAATTTTAAGAATTGAACTTTCTAAATTGTAAGTATTATTTAGTAAATAAAGGCCAATTGCACAAAAAATAGCTGTAATAATTGTTAGTGGTAAAGCCTTTTTTACAAAGATTTTAAATCCATTACCAAGGTCATCCCTGTCTAATTCAGACATTAATGAGATACTATGTCTTACAGAGTGTAAAAAGCAAAAATAAATTGTAAAAGCTACAAATGGAGAAAAATAATAATTTATTATTATAATTGAAAAATAATCAAAAAATATTGTGAATTTCTTTAGCTCAAAATTTTTTGTAAATAGTAGAATGTTTGCTAATGTTGATAGAATAATACAATATAACAATATCTTTTTAGACTCTATTAAATCTAAAAAATTATAGAAATTTTCATTTTCAATAAATAGTAATTTGAATATTGATATTGTCTCATTGAAATGGAAATACATTGGTGCAAAAACTATCAAAGAACCTTTTAACAAAAATAAAAATTGATTGTAATAAGAGTTTTCAACTATTAAAAACTGAGTATCTTCTTTTCCAAAATGATATGAGGCAACCGTTAAAAAAATGATTAAAGAAACATGTGGTACGAGTATCCACAAAATTATAACTATGATAGCTATTAAAATATATGCCAAGTAAAAAATATAAAATTTTTTAATTTCAAAAATTTGAAAAAGTTTTCTTCCTTTTACATCGTCAAGTGATCCATGAGATATACCGATACTTAAAATTAATAACAAACAAATAAATGGTGAAATTGAAAAAGTGTTAAAATTAAAAGCTATCAATGAAAAAATATTACAAACTAAAAAAAAAATGAAAGAATGATTAAAATTTATTTTTTTTGATCTGTTATTCATTTTAAAATTCTACTAATAAAATAATGCTTTTATAAAAGTCAATTTAGGCATTCTTAAAATAATAGACAAATCCTCGAAAAAATTACTTTTATTGGACAAAAATTTTATAACAGTCTTTGGTGAAGCCTTAAACATTTTAAAGAATATATCAGACATTTTTTCTGGATGTTTTTCAAGAACTCTTAAAAATATTTCATCTAAAAACTGATATTTAGTGCTTATTTTATATTTTTTAACATTAGCAATATTTTCAATATTTTCTCTAATATATTTACTATGTTCTTGAATATTTAGAAAAGTATAACCTGTACTTAATCTAGTCATACCACCAGCAGTTCCAATATTTATCTTATTTTTTTCATTCTTATCGATTGGGTAAAATAAAGGTATCGCCCCTTCCTCTTTATAAATTATCTTGTAATCTTTCAAATTTAGATGATTTTCAATGTAATCTTTTATCTGTTTGTCATAATCTTTTTGAGAATTGTCATTAATTTTAGACAACCAAGTGGTTTCGACTAAAGCAGTATTTTTTGAGTAGGGTAAGGTATAAAAAAAATGAACACTTTCTCTTTGATCACAATCAAAATCCATAAGGTTAAAAATTTCATCATCAAAAAAATTATTTTTAGTTTCGATTTCCACTCCACAAAAATGTTGCCAAAGATTTCGATAATCTTTTTTAATGAATGGTACGCTATTAAAAATAAAAGAATTTTTTAAACTAATTTCACTTACATCTTTAAAGTAGGAAATATTTTTATTTTCATTTAGTTTGTTGTTAATTTTTTCATAGAATAAACCACTGTCAATACTTTGATATGGAGAACTTTTACACTGCAAATAGTTAGTTTTTTTAGGAATATTAATTGAAAAATTTTTCCAATTTTTTTTTACACAATCATCAAAATTGTGAGATGTTACTTTCCAAAAAGACCAAGTTTTGTCTCTTTTGTATTCATCTCTTGGTTCTATGATTGCCAAAGTTTTATCTTTAAGCTTTTCATGAATTTCCAATTCATACGCTAAAGATAAACCAGCACAGCCCCCACCAATAATGACATAGTCAAATTCTTTCATCTAGATTTATTTCCTCATTAATTAAAAAATGATCATGTTGAATCTGATCTTCCTTAATGCTAGTTAGAGATAATCTTATAAGATCAAAAATCGCAAAAATAGTCTCTATACTCTTTTCAATATTGGATACATAAATTTTTCCAGAATTTTTATAATTTTCAAACGTTTTTTTATTTAGAATATTATAGCCTATTTTTCGGTAGATCCTTCTTGCGACTAAAATTGAAAATCTAAAACTTATTGGGATGTCTTTTATAGAATAAAAGGAATTCTTATAAAAGGTATCTGCAAGATCTATAGTCGATGTGATTTCCTCAAAATTTTTATTTATATAAAATCTATTTATTTTTGAATCTTCAATTACATCTCTTGATATATTTGTAAGTTGCATTGCGATACCGAGATCAATAGCTGACTTAAGTGAGCTTTTTTTATTAACTTTTAAAATTTTTGCCATCATTAAACCAACAGTTCCAGCAACTCTGTAAGAATATATTAAAAGGTCTTTTTTTGAATTTAATATTACCTTATCTTTTATATCTGAATTTATACCATCTAATAGATCTTCGATAATTTTTACTGAAATTTTAAATTCATCAATAAGGTCCCACATATTTTTAACAATTTGATTATCAAAATTCTTTTGAACAAAATCTTTTTTAAATTGCTTAAATTTAATTTCTTTGACTTCTAATTTTTCTTCATCGTCTGCGATATTGTCGGCAACTCTACAAAAATCATACAACGCAGAGCATTTTTTATATATTTTTTTAGGTAAAAAAAAACCCGCCCAATTAAAAGATTTTGCATAAACTGATAAGTAATTTTTATCAGACATCATAAAATCTTTTCTAATACCTTTGCTGACGAAAGCACTCCAGGTACACCTGCTCCAGGATGGGTTCCTGCACCAACAAAATAAAGCCCTTTGTATATCTCAGACTTATTGTGAAATCTAAAATATGCAGATTGAGAAAATTTTGGTTGGATTGAAAAACCTGAACCATATTTTGTATTTAAATCTTTTTCAAAGTAATCAGGGGTTAAATAAAAATCTTCTACAATATTATTTTTGAGATCTGGCATTAAATCATTTTGCATTTTATCAATAACCAAATTTTTCATTTTTTCTCCCTCAACAGACCAATCAATTTTTGATTGATTATTTGGCACTGGGACTAAAACATAAAAGCAATCGTTACCTTCGGGAGCCATAGTTTTATCAGTTGCAGAGGGTCTGTGAAGATAATAACTAATATCGTCATTCAATTTTTTGTTATTGAAAATGTCATCTAAATGTTCTTTATATTTGTTTCCAAACTTAATAGTATGGTGCTCAACATTATCGTATTTTTTTTTGGTACCAAAGTAATAGACAAATAATCCCATTGAATATTCCATTCGGTTTTTTTTCCATCTAAAAAGAAATGAATTATTTGTATTCCCATTTAACATTTTCTCATAAACAGCAGGAGGATCAGCATTACAAATTACATTGCTAGACTCTATTATTGTTTGATCATCTAATTGGATACTGGTAATTTTTTTTTTGTTTGAAATAATTTTGGTAACTTCGTGACCTTTAATTATTTTAATCCCAACTTCATCCATTAATTTTTCAAAACCCTTGATTATATTTCCTGTTCCACCCATTGAGTAATGAATACCCCATTTTTTTTCTAGGTATAAGATTAATCCATAAATTGAAGTTGTAGTAAAAGGATTTCCCCCAACTAATAATGGGTGCATACTAAGCATTCTCCTTAATTTTTCATTTTCAATATATGAGGAGACTAAAGAATAAACAGATTTATAACTTTTTAGTTTTAATAGTGCTGGCAATTGCTGCATCATTACAAATGGTTTATCAAAAGGTACATCAGCAAGCTCCGTGAAACCTTTATCAAAAATTTTTTTTGTAAAATCGACTAATTTTTCATAACCCTTAACATCTTTTTCATTTATCTCTTTTATTTGTTTTTTCATCTCTAGCTCGTCCCCAGAGTAATTAAATTTTGATTTATCCTCGAAAATGAATTGATACCAAACTTTTAGTGGAGTAAGTTTTATATAATCTTCTGGTTTTTTTTGAAATAATTCAAACAATTCATTTATCAAATATGGAGCAGTTATCACTGTTGGTCCACCATCGTAAATGAAGCCATTTTTTTGAAATACTCTAGCCCTTCCTCCAAGATCTCGATGTTTTTCGATTAAAGTAACTTTATGTCCTTTAGCTTTAAGACGTAAAGCTGCAGCTATCCCTCCAAATCCTGAACCTATAACAATGGAATTCATCTATATAATTTATAGTCTTTTTTGTAAAATTGTAAGAGTATTATGAGTTGATTTTTTTTAACTCTTCTTTTGTTTCATCCAAATTTTTTTGAAACAAGTTATCAAGCTTGGACTTATCAACCGATGTTGTAATTATCTTTTTAACTGAGTCTACCGCAACTTTAATTGAAGCATCTTTTATTTCTTTTATTGCCGCGTCTTTCATTTGATTGATCTTATTTTCTGTTGAATTTTTTTTAATTTCTGAAGATTTATGAAATTTATCGTTTAATTCAATTATAAGATTATCACTGTCTTTTTTCGCTTGTGCCAATATTTCCTTACTAACTGATTGAGCTGTATCGAGTTTTTTTTGAGCATTATCTAGTAAAGTTTTAGCTTCTGTTCTAAGCTTTTCACTTTCATCAATCTCATTTTTAATATCTGAAATTAATTTGTTTAGTATTTCATTTATTTTTTGTGGAACCTTAAGATATATTAAGCCTCCAAAGAAAATAATAAACGATACAGCTACCCAAAATGTTGAATCAATTGCCATAATATTTATCCCCATTTCTTTTAGATAAATCATCAACGATTGCAGAAATACTACTATTATTAACTTCCGTACCGATTAATTTCACTAGTAACTCTGAAGTGGTTTCGATTGCAATTTTATTAATTTTCTCTGAAGCACCTTTTCTTAGTAAATTTATCTCTTGCTCAACTTTCTTGATTTCCTCATCAATTTGTTTATCTAAAGTTTCCTTTTTTGTATTTATTTCTTTGAGCACATTTTCTCTAGCTTCTTTAAAAATATTATTTGCCTTTAATTTACTTTTTGAAATAATATCATCGTACTCTTTAAGCTTGGCTTCACTACTTTCTCTCTGTTTTTCTGCTGCCTCAATATTTTCTTGTATTTGTGATTTTCTTAATTCAAGGTTTGCACTTATCTTAGGTAGTATTAGTTTAGATAATACAATGTGCAGAATACCAAAAGTAAGTGTTAACCAAAAAATTTGTGAAATCCAAAATTCTGGATTTAATTGAGGCATACCTCCACTTTCAGCTGCAAAAACCTCTTTTAAAAAAAAGAGATTGAAAAATATTAACTGAAAAAATATTTTTTTAACCATCTATTTAAAATGCAAAAAGAATGATTAACGCTACAACCAATCCAAACAACCCAGTTGCTTCTGCTAGGGCAAACCCTAAAAGCAAATTAGGAAACTGTTTCTGAGCCGCGGATGGGTTTCTCATCGCACCTGATAGATAGTTACCAAAAATTATACCTATACCAACACCGGCACCAGCTAGGGCAATAGCCGCTAAACCTGCTCCGATCATCTTTGCTGCTTCTAATTCCATTATATCCTCCTCTGTTAATTAATGGTGTAAGTTTAATGCATCATTCAAATAGATGCAGGTTAAAATTGCAAAAACATATGCTTGAAGAAAAGCAACTAATATCTCCAGGCCAGTTAAAGCAACCGAAAAACTCAGTGGAAGCCACCCACCGACTACCCCAAGACTTATTACAAAGCCTCCGAATACTTTCATCATTGTGTGACCCGCCATCATGTTAGCAAAGAGCCTGACGGATAAACTGATAGGTCTACTTAAATATGAGATAATCTCAATAACTACAATTAATGGTAATAGTACTATAGGAACCCCACTCGGTACAAATAATTTAAGATAGCCTAAACCATGTTTTATAAAACCAATTATTGTTACACCGATAAAAATAAAAGCTGCTAACACAAAGGTAACAATAATATGACTTGTGACTGTAAAGGTGTAAGGAATCATTCCAAACATGTTACAAAAAAGGACAAACATAAATAAAGAGAATATAAAAGAAAAATAAGGTTTAGCTTTAGAGCCTGCCGTATCACTAATCATTTTTGAAACAAATGTATAACTTAATTCAGCTAACAACTGAATTTTGTTTGGTAACAATGAATTTTTTTTTGATCCAAGATTAAATATAATCAAAATAGCAAGCGAACTTATCACCATAAACAAACTGGCGTTTGTAAATGAAATATCAAAAGCACCTACTTTAATTTCAGGACCAATTCTATAGACTTCGAATTGTGTCATTGGATTTGCAGCCATATATTTTTCGATCTATTTTTGCATTTTCTTTGCAGATTTAATTACATTCATTATTCCTGCGATTACACCTACAAAAAAAAATATTAAAATTAACCATGGTTTAGTACCAAAGGTCTTGTCTAAAATAAACCCAATAATTGTCCCTACAACTACTGCAGAAACCAGCTCAGTGCTTAGTTTAAAAGCATTACCAATTGGAGAGGGGTTATTTTTTTTCTTATTTTCTTTATCAAAAACCTTTTTTTTTGCAATTTCTAAGCGAGTTTTAAATGGATCTTTGGACATTTGAAATCAGCTTAATTAGGCAACCATACTTTCTGCTTTTTGAAGATCAACAGCTACAAGTTGACTAATACCTTTCTCGGGCATTGTAACTCCATATAGTCTGTTCATTTTAGACATTGTTAAAGCGTGGTGGGTAACAATTATAAATTTTGTGTCAGTAATTTTTGTAAGTTCATCAAGCAAATTACAAAATCTTGTGACATTCGCATCATCAAGAGGTGCATCTACTTCATCTAATACACAAATTGGAGATGGATTAGTTAAGAAAACGGCAAAAATTAATGAAAGCGCAGTAAGTGCTTGTTCTCCACCCGATAATAAAGTTATTGATTGGAGACGCTTACCAGGAGGACTCACCAACATCTCTAGTCCTGCCTCTAGTGGATCATCAGCATCTACTAATTCAAGTTTGGCGCTTCCACCATTAAAAAGTTTTGTGTAAACCTCGTTAAATTTTCTATCAACTTTGTCAAAAGCCTCAATTAATCTTTCTCTTCCTTTTTGATTAAGCTCATTGATACTTTCTTTTAATTTTACTATTGCTGTTACTAAATCAACCCGATCGCTCTCCATTTTTTTAATTTCAGTTTCATACTTATTTGTTTCTTCATCTGCTTTTAAGTTCACCGAGCCTAGTTTTTCTCTTTTTTGTTTTTTTTTGTCTAGCAAGTCCTCTTGATTTACAGCATCAGGCAGTTCCTCAACTCCGAAAAGATTTGAATTTTCTAAAATATTTTCCTCAGATAAATTTAATTCGGAATTAATTCTATCAATTAAATCATTTTTTCTTTTTTTTAGTCCCTCAACTGTTGCACCCGAACTTGCTTTTCTCTCTCTTATCTGAATTGATTGCTCTTGGATTTCATTCAATTTTAATCTTAAATTTTCTATTTTTTCATCTGTTGAATTAATAATTTCTTCATTTTCTTTTTTTTCTTCTTCAGAAATTCTTAACCCTTCAGTTATTTGACCTTTTTTTTCTGCCTGTAATTTTGGTTGATTGTCTAATTTACTTAATTGATCATTCAATTTACTTCTTCTTTCGGTAAGCTGGAAAACCATTTTTTCAGAATTTAATAATAGGTTTTTCCAACTTTCTATCTCTGTATCAATTACTTTAATTCTCTCGTTTCTCTTTACAGACTCTTTTTTTATATTTTCATTTTTACTATAACTCCCAGCATATGCTTCGATTAATAGCTTACAATTATCAAGTGCTGAAATAGCTTCTTGATTTTTTTGTGAATTAATAAGTTCTTTAACTTTTTCAATTTCACTTTGTAATTTATCTTTAGAGGTGTTCAAATCATTATCAGACTGTTTTTCAGTGTCATAATATTTGGAGTCAATTTCTATTAACTCATTTTTTTCTTCTTTTAATCTTTTTTCATTTGAGTTCGCATCAATTACTATTCCTTTTTCTCTACCGATATCTTCCTCAAATGTTTGAAGTGTTTTTTTTATATTTTCAATTTCATCTTGTATCCTTGTGTTTTCTTCATCCAGACTTTGTAGCTCAAGATTAAGTCTCTGTATTTTAGATAAGTTTTCAATATTCTTTTCCCTTAATGGTGTGACTTTTTCAGTTTCAGTCTTTATTAAATTTTCAAGATCTGCGATCTTATCATTAAAGTCTGTTACTTCAGTCTCTGCTTCAACATTAATCTCATTTTCTATTTTTATTTCTTTATCAATTTCTAATAATTTTAAATAATATAAGCCTGCTTCTATCTTTTTTATTTCTTCAGACATATTTTTATATTTTGCTGCCTCTTCAGCTTGTTTTTGAAGATTAACAAGTTGCCTTTCTTGTTGACGCCTTAATTCATCTGCTCTTTTAAGATTATTTTCTGCAGCGTTTAGTCGTAATTCAGCTTCATGCCTTCTTACATGTAATCCTGAAATTCCTGCAGCTTCTTCTAAGATTGCCCTTCTATCGGCTGGTTTAGCTGTAACGATTGCACCTATACGACCTTGGCTTATCATCGATGGAGAATGTGCTCCAGTTGATAGATCTGCAAAAAACATTTGAGCATCACGGGCTCTGACTTCCTTATCATTTATATAAAATTTTGAGCCTTTATCTTTTTCTATTTTTCTTCTTACGTTTACCTCATCCAATTCTCTATATTGAATTGGCCCCTCATTTTTTTCATTAGTTACAGTAACAGACACTTCTGCAATGTTCTTGGATGCTTTGTTAGATGTTCCAGAAAATATTACATCCTCCATTCCTGATCCTCGCATACTTTTTGCTGATGTTTCTCCCATGACCCATCTTAAGGACTCAACAATATTTGATTTTCCACATCCATTAGGACCAACTATCCCAGTCAAACCATTTTCAATTAAGAAATTAGTTTTATCAGCGAAAGATTTAAATCCGTTCAATTGGATTTTTTTAAACTCCATTAAGAATTTATATCAGTTTTTCCAGCGATTTTTTTAAATTTTTATAATTAAGGGGTTTCTCAAACTTTTTGTTATTAATAATAATCGTAGGAGTAGCATTAACCTTAAATTTTTTAGTGCCTTCGATTCGATCGTTTAACACATAATCCTCTATTTTTTTATCATTTATACATTTTTCAAAATCTAAATCGAAGCCTTGATTTTTAATAAATGTTTTTAAATTATCATTAATTTCTTCCACATTTTTCCCTCTGACCCATGCTTGTTGATTTGAATAAAGGCTATTTAAAATTTTCAAACTTTCATTACTTTTACATTGAGAAATTTTTGATGCATTAAAAGCGGCCACATCTAGAGGAAAGTGCCTAAATTCAATTTTGACTAAACCAGTATCGATATAATCTTTTTTGAGTTGAGGATATACGTTCTTATGAAAATCTGCGCAATGACTACATGTTAAAGATTCATAAGCGATTATTGTAATCTTCGCATCTTTATTTCCTGCTATGATTCTATTTCCTTCAGCATTTAAAATATTTATCGACCCAAAAAATAAGATTAATATTAAAAATATTTTTTTCATTTTGTTTTAAACACCTTTGATAACCTCATTAAAGATTTCTTTATTTTTTCATTTTTAACACTATTTATCTTTTTTTGATAATCATGATTTGTCACGTTATAAGAGCTTTCATCATTTGTAGAGGGTTTAATTTTTTCGTCATCAAAACTTGTTAGTTTAATTTTTTCAACAACAGAATAACCAAATAAATTATTTAATTTTTCCAATATATCTTTTCTTGAATATTCCAGTTCAACTTCATGCCCCCTTTTAACATTGATCGACAAAGTGCTAACACCTATCTTATTAGAATTTTTAAAAGACTTGGGGTAGCAAACTTTAAATAAATTTTCTCCAACAATATATTTCCAATTATTGATAGTTTCGGAGTACACGTGCCCTTTCTTATTGATGACTTTTTTGATATTTTTTGGCAAAGTGTCTTTAAAGGATCTTAAGCCTTGAATGCTATTTCTCTGCTTAGTATATTTTTTGAATTGCATATGAAAGATCAAATAATAACAAAAAAAATTCTTAATTGGTATGATTTAAATAAGAGAACATTACCGTGGCGAAAAAATGTTTCACAATCAAAAAAACATTATTATACATTGGTAAGTGAATTCATGTTGCAGCAGACACAAGTAGTGACTGTAATTCCTTATTTTAATAGATTTATAAATAAAATTCCAAATCTTAAAAAACTTTCAAAAATCCCCGATAGAGAATTGATAAAGCTTTGGGAAGGTCTTGGATATTATTCAAGAGTAAGAAATCTAAAAAAAACTGCTAAAATCATAATTAGTAAATATCATGGAGAAATTCCAAATAATTATGAGGATTTAATATCTTTACCAGGTATTGGCAATTACACTGCAAATGCAATTTTAGCTATTGCCTTTAATAAATCCTATATTCCTTTAGATGGAAATATTGAAAGAGTTTTAAAAAGATATCTTTATTTAAGAAAAGAAAAGGAAATACAAAAAGACAATCTAATAGAAAAAAAATCTATTTTCGGAATTTCATCAAGAGCAAGTGATTATGCTCAAGCTTTAATGGAATTAGGAGCAATGATATGCAAACCAAAAAATCCTGAATGTAGTAAGTGTCCAATCTCAAAAAATTGCAAATCTTATAAGAAGAAAGATTTTGATTTAGCTAAAATTACAAAAAAGAATAAAGAAAAATATTTTATTCTTAAAGTTTATAAAAAAAATCAAAAATATTTGTTAGTAAAAAATACAAGATTTAATTTTCTTAAAAATTTAACAATTTTCCCGATGGAAGAGCTTTCTAACCCAAAAAATTTTAATGAAAATCTTAATTTTAAAATGTCAAATATGAATATGAACATAAAAATTGAATATCTCAAAAATGCAAAAAGATTTCCCTCATCTTATTGGTTTGATAAAAGGAAATTAGATAATTATATGCTTCCAACATTCACTAAGAAAGTTGTTAAATATTTAGAAAAAAAATAATGAAAAAAGTAGCTGTAATTGGTGCTGGTATTTCAGGGCTATTCATTGCAAATTTATTTAAGAGAAATGAAAAGTATCAAGTAACTATCTTTGAGAGAAATAGCTTAATCGATTTGAAAGAAGGTTACGGAATTCAATTATCTGTCAACAGTGTCAAACTTTTAAATAAAATTCAGTTTGACACATTAGAAAATAATGAGAAATTTAATCCAGATAAAATTAATTTTTACTCAGTTAAAAATTCTAATAAGATATGTGAGTTAAATATATCAGATTTTAATACTGAAAATTGTAAATATACTACTCTTAAAAGATCATCACTTATTGATTTTTTAAAAAAGGATTTAGAGAAAGAAATAAAATTTAACCACACTATTTCAAAGATAGAACAACAAGATCAAATTGTTAAAATCACTTTTGAAAATAATCAAGCTTATGAATTTGACTATTTAATTGTTTCAGATGGCGTCTTTTCAAAGAGTAAAAATCTGTTATCAAAAAATCAAATTGAACCAAAATTTGATAATACATTAGCTATAAGAGGAATAATATCAAGCTCATCAAACATAGCTGATAAAAAAAACATCTCATTGTTTTTAGGTTCAAATTTTCACTATGTTATTTATCCAGTATCTCCTGATGGAGATTTAAACTTTATAGCTGTAATGAAATATAAACTTTCAGAGGATGAGCAAAAAGATTTCTCGATGTTTAAAGATGACAATTTTATTAAAAAGATTTTAGAAAAGGTTCCACGATTAACTAAGGAATTTTTTGATAATATTAATGATTTAAAGATATACCCAATATTTGTGAGTCATGATTTTTTTGAGTTTAATAATAATAATATTCATCTAATAGGAGATGCTTTTTTTACTTTTTCACCATCATTTGCCCAAGGTGCATCACAATCTATAGAAGGTGCATATGAATTATTTGAGAATATTGAGAATAATACTGAAAGTAATTTTTTTAAAAATAGAGTTAATAAGACAAAAATGGTTAATAATCGCTCAAAATTTAATCAATTTGCTTTTCATTTATCTAATCCTTTAACAACATTATTAAGAAATATTTTTTTGAAAAGATTAGTAAAAAACAAAAAGTTTTTAGAAGGTTATCTTGGTAAAATATACAAAAACTAACTATTAGAAATCAATCTTTGTCTTAAATTATCGATAGGAACTGCGTTTCCATTCAAGTTATAATGCCAATAGGTCCATCCATTACAGCTTTCAGCACCCAAGATTGTGGCCGCTACTTTATGGATTGAGCCTTCAGTTTGAGCGTGTTTGATACTGCCATCAGCCATAATTTTTGCACTGATTTTCTTTTTATTATCAAAAATAGTAGTGCCTGGTTTAATTATTCCTAATTCAACCAATGATCCAAAAGGTATTCTTGGCTTAGATCTACCATTTTGCAAAGTATCTAAATAATGATCCTCTATAGGTTTTGCTTTCTTTAATCTTTGTTCGGCAGCTTTAAAGTAGGTTTTTTCTTTTTCAATTGCATAATAATTTCTACCCAATTTTTTTGCAACTGTTGCTGTTGTTCCTGATCCTAAAAAAGGGTCTAAAACTAAATCATTTTTATTTGATGTTGCTAATAAAATTCTATGAAGTAGAGCCTCAGGTTTTTGAGTAGAATGGACTTTTTTACCGTTCTTTTTCAGTCTTTCAGAACCATTACAAATTGGTAATTCCCAGTTAGATCTCATTTGAAGATCGTCATTTAAACATTTTAAGGATTGATAATTAAAAGTGTATTTAGATTTTTCAGACTTTGACGCCCAAATCAAAGTTTCGTGGGCGTTTGTAAAGCGCGTTCCTCTAAAATTTGGCATAGGGTTTTTTTTATTCCAAATGACGTCATTTAAAATCCAAAAACCTAAATTTTGAATAGTTGTTCCAACTCTAAAAATGTTATGGTAACTACCAATTACCCAGATTGCTCCATCTTTTTTTAAAATTCTTTTACATTCACTTAACCATGAATAGGTAAAGTCATCATACTTTTTAAAATTTTCAAATTGATCCCATTTATCATTTACTGCACTTACTTTAGATCTATCTGGTCTTGTTAATTCACTTTTTAATTGTAGGTTGTAAGGAGGGTCAGCAAAAATTAAATCAAAAGTCTCATCAGGAATTTTTTTAAGCTCCTGGAGGCTATCTCCGTTAATTAATTTATTTTTAAAATCTAAATTCATTTTGAAAAAATAAATTAGACTCCAAAAAGATTCTTGGGTCAACCTATGATTGAATTATTTAGACTCGTTTTGTATGACTTATCATGGCGATAACTACATATTGTGTTTTTACGTGAAAACTATTTTAATCTATTTATAGGAGAGAAGTTTTTCCTGTGATGCTTTGTAATTCCTAAAACTTTTATGGCTTTTAAATGTTGACTAGTACCATATCCAAAATTTTTTTGCCAACTATAGCCTTTAAACTTTTTACTTAAATTTGAGATCATTTTATCACGTGTAACTTTAGCAATAATTGATGCTGCGGAAATAGATGGAATTTTTTGGTCACCCTTAATAATTGATTTAAGTTTGTAATTTTTTAACTTAGGCAATTTATTTCCATCAATTAATACGTGTGAAGGCTTTTTCTTAAGTTTTTTTATTGCTCTTTTCATTGCTAATAAACTTGCATTTAAAATATTTAATTGTTCAATTTCTTTCAATGATGCCTTTCCAATAGCCCAAATTGAATTTTTTTTAATATGGCTAAATAAGACTTTACGTTTAGAGCTCGATATACTTTTTGAATCTTTTAGTAATTTTGTATTTATAGATTTTTTTAAAATAACTGCAGCTGCATAGACTGGTCCAACCAAACTTCCTCGACCAACTTCATCTACTCCAGCAATTATTTTCATTAAATTGTGATATTTAAATCTTCTACTTTTTTTCTTATTTTTTTTAGGTCTTCCCATGAGAATTTCTTTTTATCTGGATACCTAATTAAATAAGATGGATTAAAAGTGATAATTAAGGGAATTGTTTTGTTTCCAATTATGATTTCTTTCCAATTTCCTCTTTCATTTGAAATCTGATTATTAAGACCTGTTACTGCCTCCATCGCAGTAGAGCCCATTAATATCAAAATTTTAGGATCAATAATTGAAATATGTTCTTTTAGGAAAATTGAATATCTTTTTATTTCTTGAGTAGTTGGCTTTCTGTCATTAGGGGGTCTAAAATTTATTGAGTATGTAGAGTACACTTTCTCTCTTTTGATTTTAATTGCTAAAAGCATCTTGCTTAAAAGTACCCCAACATCCCCACAAAATGTTTTAGCTTCCAAGTCCTCTTTTTTATCAGGAGCTTCTCCAATTAACATTATAGGACTATTTATGTCACCATCTCCCATTACTAAATTTTTAGAATTATTTCTTAAATTACAATCTTCAATTGAATTAATTTTTTTCTTTAAACTCAATATTCTCTCTTCTTTTTCTGATTTATTTTGATTGCTATTTTCCTTAACAATTTTAAGTCTATTTATAGGCTTATTACTAAATTCAAATTTTGGCTCTACTTTATTCAAAAAACTTTGATCATATTTGCTATTTTGATTTAAAATCTTTTTAGTCATAAAGTGCAATTATGTTTGTCAAAAATTTAAAATTTTTATTGATATTGTTATTACTTTATCAAAATCCCTCATATTCTAAAAGTGCTAGTTTTGATGATTTTGACTCCAAAAATTTATCAAAATATTTTTCTGGAATTGTAGCATTTGAGAATAAAAATAATTCAAAGGCATTAAATTTTTTTAATACCTCTAAGATTTTATTAAATAAACATGAGCCTTATTTAAAGAGATATGTTTACTCCTTAGTTCTAGAAAATAAAGTAAATCAAGCCATAAATATTGTTAAACAAAATAAAAATAAATCAGAATTTTTTGAAAAATATTTATTATTAACAATAGACAGCATAAGGAGAGAGGATTTTTCAAAAGCATTGGATTATATCTCTGAGACCAAAAAATATATTAAACTCAATCGATTTAATTCAGCAATTTTAGATAACTTGATAAACTACATTTTTGTATTCAAAGAAAAAAGATTACCTAATGATATAAAAAATTATGGAAATTTATCAATAATTTCAACAACCTTTCAAAGGTGTTATTTAGGTGATGCAAAAACAAAAACTTTTTTCTCTAAGCTAGTAGATAATGATGATGCAGACTTGACTAGGTACACTTTTTTTTACTTAACATATTTAATTGAAAATAACCAAATAGAAGAAGCAAAAAAAATAATAAAGAATATTAAATTTATTAATACTTCTTTACTTTTGTCTCAAGGGAAAAGTTGGATTGAAAATGGCAATGAAAGAAAAATGAACTCAATTTTTTCATGTAAAAACCATAACGACTTAATAAGTGAATTTTTATTTTTAATATCTAATTTATATTCTGCGCAAGACGATTTTATAAATTCTAACTTTTATTCATATTTATCCAATTATTTAAATCCAAAATTTCATTATAATTTATCATTAGTTGCTGAAAATCTATATTTAAATAAAGAATTTGATCGAGTTAAAAAGATTTTACGAGGATTTGAAAAAGAAGATGATTTCTACTATTGGTATAGATTAAAAAAAGAGGCTCAAATTATTTCAAAAAAAAAAGGTACAAAAGATTCATTAAAATTTATTAAGTCTAATTTTGAAAAAATTGAAAAACCTAATGAAAAAATTTTATTTGATATTGCTAATTTTTATAAAAACGCAAAAGAATACGAACAAGCTATAAAATATTACACAATAGTCTTAGAAATAGTCAGTGATGATTTAGAAATTCAATCAGATTTGTTTTATAGAAGAGGAGCGAGCAATGAACGAATTGGAAATTACGAAGAAGCAGATAGAGATATGCTTTCTTCTTTAGAGATTGATCCAGATGATGCATATGTTCTTAATTACTTAGCTTACTCTTGGTTAGAGAGAGATTATAAAATTAAAGATGCAATAGAAATGTTAGAGAAAGCATACTCTTTAACAGAGAATGATCCGTACATAATAGACTCAATTGGTTGGGCTTATTATTTGACAGAGGACTACGTCAAAGCAGAGACATATTTAAAAAGAGCTGTCGAATTAATGCCATATGATGCGATAGTAAATGATCACTATGGAGATATTCTTTGGAAGTTGGGTAGAAAAATTCAAGCAAGGTATTTTTGGAAAAGTGTATTTAAAATGGAGGATGTAAATGAGGAATTATTACAAAAAATAAATTCAAAAATGATTAAAGGACTCTGAGATGAGCTATTCCAGGATAAAGTCATTTGCTAAAATTAATTTAGCTCTTTACGTTACTGGAAAAAACTCAAAATTACATAAGATTGAGAGTATCGTAGGTTTTGTCTCTTTATATGATGTAATTCTAATTAAAAAAATTAAATCTAAAAAACATATAATCTCATTTTACGGAAAATATTCAAAAAATATCTACAAAAAAAATACAATTTCAAAGTTGTTAAATATTCTAGAGAAAAAAAAATTAATTATGGGTCATAAGTTTGAGATAAAAGTTAACAAACATATTCCATCAAAATCCGGATTAGGAGGTGGATCAATGAATGCTGCAAATATATTAAAATATTTGATTAAGAAAAAGTTTATTAATCCCAGCAAAGGGCAATTAAGTTCAATTTGTAAATCGATAGGTTCAGATGTGGCGTTGGGTCTTAATTCTACTTTTACCATTCTTAAATCTAATAATCAGATTAAAGAGTTTAAAAACTGCAAAAAATTTTATGTGCTAATTGTTAAACCTAATTTTGGGTGTTCGACAAAAGAGATATATTCAAGTGTTAAAAAATTCACAAAACCCAAATTTAACCAACCCTCTAAAAAAATGTTTAGCTTTGATAATTTGAAAAAACTCAATAATTCTCTTGAGACAATTTCTCTATCTAAGTTTCCTAAATTAAAAAATATCAAATATTTTCTTGAAAAATCCACGAATAAGAGTTTTGTAAGAATGACAGGATCAGGTTCAGCAATTGTCGCATATTTTAAATCTAAAAAATTATGCGATGATGTTAAAAAAAAATTTAGTAGAAAATATAAAAATTGCTGGTGTAAAGTTGCAAAAACTATATAAATTCTTTCTTTTGTGTTATACGAAATTAGATTGGGGCGTAGCCAAGCGGTAAGGCACGGGTTTTTGGTACCTGCATCCTAGGTTCGAATCCTAGCGCCCCAGCCAAATATGAAATACTTTTTAAATAAAATTTTCTCAAGATCAAAAAATCTTAACTCATTTAAGAATAACATCAAAAAACTTTCATTAACAACACCTGTGAAAAAAATTTTTGAGGCTATCAATTCTCACTCATCTGAAAGTGAGATTAGATATGTTGGAGGTTGTGTGAGAAAAATATTGAATAATGAGAAAGTTGACGACATTGATTTAGCAACAAATTTAACTCCTTTAGAAGTCACTGAAATTTTAAAAAAAAATAAAATTAATTTTTATGAGTCAGGAATTGAGCATGGAACAATTACAGCCACTATAGACGATCATAAGTATGAGATAACATCTCTAAGAGAAGATATTATTACAGATGGTAGACATGCTAAAGTAAAATTCTCCAAAGATTGGAAAAAAGATGCTGCGAGAAGGGATTTTACTATTAACTCTATTTATGCTGATTTGGATGGAAATTTATTCGATCCTTATAATGGAAAAAAAGATATTGAAATAGGTCAGGTTAGCTTTATTGGCAACCCTGAAAAAAGAATTAAAGAAGATTATTTACGGATATTAAGATACTTAAGATTTTTTTTAAATTACTCAAAGCAGCCTCACAAAGAGGAAATAATTAAAGTAATAAAAATCAATATAAGTGGTATTTCTATTATATCTAAAGAGAGACTATTAGATGAATTAAAAAAATTATTAAAATCAAATAAATTAGAAAATTTATCAAAAGATAAATTCAGCATCGACCTAATAATGTTAATTTTTCCAGAGCTAAAGAATATCAAAAGTATTATTGATGCAATCAAAGTAAAGAGAGAACTATTTATTAATCTGGATTTTATGTTTACTTTATTTTTAATGATAATAGATGAAACAGACAATCTAGAATACTTCCTGTACAAATATAATATTTCAAAAAAAGATCAAAAAAGAGCTTATGCTATTAGTAACTTTTATAATGAAAAGAATGAGTCAAAAACTTTAAATGAAGTGAACTTAAATAAAGTTTTATATTATGATGGAAAGCAAGCAGTATTAGATATTATAAATTTTAAGATTATAAAAACAAAGAAATTAGATAAGAAATTGTTGAGCTTACTAGAATTATATAAAAATAAGATTACGCCAAGTTTACCTGTTGGAGCTAATTTATTAATGACTAGATACAAAATACCAGAGGGAAGACAGTTGGGAAGTATGCTGAAATTAATCGAGGAGGAGTGGATCAGGAATAATTTCAAAATTTCTGACAAACAAATCGATATTATTGTAAAAGGTTAAAGATATTTGACGTCTTTAATTTCAAAGTTTTTTACTCCAGCGGGAGTATTTATTTCCACAAGATCATTTTTATTTTTTCCAATGAGACCTTTACCTATTGGCGATTGAAAATATAACAGTTTTTTTTTTAAATCCGCTTCATCTTTTCCGACTATTTTATAATCTATCTTTTCACCTGTATCTAAATTTTCCAAAAATACTGTGGCACCAAAAATTACTTTGCCGTCATTGTTTATTTTAGTAACATCAATGACGTTTGCTCTTGCAATAATATCATTTATTTCTGTTATCCTGCCTTCGTTGTGAGACTGCTCTTCTTTTGCTGCATGATACTCAGCGTTTTCTTTTAAATCTCCGTGTGATCTTGCTTCAGCAATTGCGGCAACTATTTCTGGTCTTTTTTTTTCTTTTAAAAAAATTAATTCTTCTTTTAGTTTATTTAAGCCATTCAAGGTAATTGGTTCTTTATCCATATCATTTCCATTTTGCATGAGGAGGTAATGACATTAATATTCCCTCAACATTACCACCTGTTTGTAATCCAAATTTTGTACCCCTGTCATATAGTAAATTGAATTCTGCATATCTTCCTCTTTTAATATATTGATTTTCTTTATCTTTAGAAGTCCATTTTTTTTTAATTTTTTTATTTATAATTTTTTGAAAAATAGTCTCAAAGGTAATACCAACATCTCTGACAAATTTGAAATTTTTTTCAAAATTGTTTTTTTTATAATCAAAAAAAATACCACCTATTCCACGGGGCTCTTTTCTATGAGGTAGATAAAAATATTCATCACACCATTTTTTATATTTTTTATAATAATTTTTGTCATGACGATTGCACATATCTCTAAGAGTTTTGTGAAATTGTTCTTTTTCTTTATTATCTTTTTTTGATGGAGTAACATCAATACCACCACCGAACCAATCAAAAGTCGTACAAATATATCTAGTATTAAAATGCATCGCAGGAATTAAAGGATTTTTCATATGCATTACAACAGATATCCCTGATGCCCAGAACCTAGGATCTTTTTGAGCGCCAGGTATATTTTGTTGAAATTTTTTTGGAAATTTTCCATAAACTTTTGAAAAATTAACACCTACTTTATCAAAAATTTTTCCATCTTTTAGGATTCTATATTCACCACCACCTTCATCTTTTTTTAAATTTCTTTTCCATGAAGTCGACTTAAAACTGATCTTGTTTTTTTCAAAATCACTAATAGTTTTGCAGAACATTTCCTGCAAAGATTTAAACCAATTACTTGTCAATTTTTGTTTTATTTCTAGATCCATTTAAATTAATTTATTTTGTTTTAAACACTCGGCCAATATTATAGCAACAGAAGAAGAAATATTTAAAGATCGCTTATTGTTTCGCATTGGAATTTTTAACCTATTATTTAT
This sequence comes from uncultured Pelagibacteraceae bacterium, assembly GCA_902537665.1. Classification (GTDB taxonomy): domain Bacteria; phylum Pseudomonadota; class Alphaproteobacteria; order Pelagibacterales; family Pelagibacteraceae; genus Pelagibacter. Next base: position 29,317 of record CACBCE010000005.1, on the reverse strand, counting down.
CATTTTATGTACAAATTCAGGCACTCCCGCGCTTTCTCTTCCAAATAAAATTGTATCATTTTTTTTAAACTTAAATTCTGTATATGGGCTAGAGGCTTTTGTGGTCATAAGTATAATTCTTTGATTCTGTTTCTCATCAAAAAATTGATCGGAGCTTTTATAATATCTAATCTCTTTTTCATCCATATAATCCATCACAACTCTTTTAAATCTCTTATCGTTTAATAAAAATCCACAAGGTTCTATTATTTCTAATTTCGCCCCCAAACAGGCGCAAGTTCTTATGATTGCAGCAGTATTTTGAGGGATATCAGGTTCAAATAGTGCAATTTTTGGCCCATCATTAATTAGATTATGTGTCATTCTATCAGTAGAAAAATAATACTTTTTTATTATATGTAATCATATATTAACTACCTAAATCAACATATAGAATTATAAGAACCTATAAACAGTGGAAAAGAAAACTAAAAGAAGAGATTTTTTATTTACAGCTACATATGCGGTTGGAGCAGTTGGGGCGGGTGCAGTGATTTGGCCTATGATAGATCAAATGAACCCAGATGCTTCTGTAAAAGCGTTAGCAAGCACTGAGGTTGATGTGAGCGCAGTCAATCCAGGAAAAACCATAACTGTGTTATGGAGAGGAAAGCCAGTTTTTATTAGAAGAAGAACTCAAGAGGAAATAGCTGAAGCCAAATCTGTTAAGTTGGAAGATTTAAAGCATCCTGAAAAAGATGAAGATCGTGCAAAAAATCCAGAGTGGCTTGTTATGCTTGGAGTATGCACGCACTTAGGTTGTGTGCCTTTGGATCAAAAAGGTGACTACAATGGATGGTTCTGCCCATGCCATGGTTCTCATTACGATACTTCTGGAAGAATTAGAAAAGGTCCAGCTCCAACAAATATGGAAATTCCAGAATATAAATTTGTTGATGCTAACACAATTAAGATTGGATAATTTTTTATGAGTGAACACGAATACACACCAAAATCAAAAGTCGGAAAATGGTTTAACGACAGATTACCTCTTTTAACTTTGGCAAACCATTTAACCGATTATCCAACACCAAAAAATTTAAATTATTGGTGGACTTTTGGTGGAATTCTTACTTTTTGTTTGATTACTCAAATTGTAACCGGATTAGTTTTAGCAATGCACTATATCGCACATGCTGATATGGCGTTCCAAAGTGTTGAACACATAATGAGAGATGTGAACTATGGATGGTTAATAAGATATATACATGCAAACGGAGCTTCAATGTTTTTCTTAGCAGTATATATTCATATTTTTAGATCTTTATTTTATGGCTCTTATAAATCACCTAGAGAAGTTATATGGATTATCGGAATAATAATTTATCTGCTTATGATGGCAGCAGCTTTCCTCGGCTATGTTTTACCATGGGGACAAATGAGTTTTTGGGGAGCTACAGTTATTACAAATTTATTTAGTGCAATTCCTTTGGTAGGTGAGGGAATAGTAACATGGTTATGGGGAGGGTATTCGGTTGATAACCCAACACTTACGAGATTTTTTACTCTACACTACTTAATTCCTTTTTTAATTTTAGGTTTAGTTGTTTTACATATTTGGGCTCTTCATGTGCCTGGAAATAATAATCCAATAGGAATTGATATAAAAAAACCTTCAAAAGACACAGTCCCATTTCATCCTTACATAGTTATCAAGGATGGTTTTGCGTTGTTGATGTTTATGATTGTTTTCGCTTTTTTTGTTTTCTATACACCAAATATTTTAGGTCATGCTGATAATTATATTGAAGCAAATCCTCTTGTAACACCAGCTCATATTGTTCCTGAATGGTATCTGTTACCTTTTTATGCAATTCTGAGATCAGTTCCGGATAAACTTCTAGGTGTTATAGCGATGTTGTCTGCTATTTTAATATTAGCTGCACTTCCTTGGTTAGATACTTCAAAAATTAGATCTGCAGTGTTTAGACCTTTATATAAGCAGTTCTATTGGATCTTAGTAGCTGATGTTTTAATTTTAGGATATGTCGGAGCTATGCCAGCTGAGGGTCTTTACTTATTAATTGCTAGGATTGCAACAGCATATTACTTCCTTCATTTTTTAGTTGTACTGCCAGTTTTAGGATTCAAAGAGAGGACCACACCTGTTCCTTTGAGTATTACCGAACCAATTTTGGGTGGATCACCTAATCTTGCTACGGTGAAAAAAAAGGATAGTTTTAAAGATCAGTGAAAAATTTTTTTAGAATATCGTTTTTAATAGCATTATTTTTTGGATTTCAATTTAACTCTAATGCAGCTGAGAAAGTTGAATATTTAAAAACTGATTGGAGTTTTAAGGGTCCCTTTGGCAAGTTTGACAGAGCTGCCCTTCAAAGAGGATATCAAGTTTATCAAGAAGTTTGTTCTTCATGCCATTCTATGAAATATCTAAGTTATAGAAATCTAGTAGAAGATGGTGGGCCTGAATTTTCAGTGGAGCAAGCAAAAGCCATTGCAGCATCTTTCGAGGTAAAAGATGGACCCAATGCAGATGGTGAAATGTTTATGAGACCAGGAAGATTGTCGGATAAATTTGTGATGCCTTACGAAAATGAAAAAGCTGCTCAAGCAGCAAACGGTGGAGCATACCCGCCCGATATGACTGTTTTAGTAAAAGCGAGAGGTGGTGGAGTTGATTATATTTATTCACTTCTTCAAGGATATGAAGATCCACCAGCTGGGGTGACTTTAGATGATGGTGTTTACTATAACAAATACATGTATGGAAATAAGATCAAAATGTCCAATCAACTTTCTGATGGTTTAGTAGAATACTCAGATGGTACTAATGCTTCTGTAGAACAAATGGCAAAAGATGTTACAACTTTTTTAATGTGGACTGCAGAACCTCATTTAGAAACACGTCATAAAATGGGTTTTAAAGCAATAGTTTATTTAATTATATTAACAGTTTTAGTTTATTTTAGTATGAAGAGAATCTGGTCACGTATTGAAACGAAAGTTTAAAACGTCACCGTCTTTAACAATATAGTCTTTACCCTCTAATCTCATTTTTCCTTTTGTCTTAGAATTTACCCATCCATCATTTTCAACAAAATCATTGTAAGAAATAGTCTCAGCTCTAATAAATCCTTTCTCAAAATCAGTATGTATTTCACCAGCAGCTTTTGGAGCTAAACAATTTTTCTGAATAGTCCAGGCTCTTGTTTCCTCAGGACCTGAGGTAAAAAAAGTGTCTAATTCTAAAATCTTATAACCTTTTTGAATCAACATATCCAAGCCAGTGTCCTTTAAACCAATCATTTCCATGTAGTTTTTTCTTTCTTCATTATCTAACTCATTGATTTGATTTTCAATATCAGCCGATACAATCAAAGTATTTTCTAAACCAAATTTTTCTATGAATGATTTAGTGTAACCGTTTCCATTTTGGACACTTTTCTCATCAACATTACAAACAAATATTTTGGGCTTTAAAGACAATAAACCACTTAAATTTAGTTGTTTTTTGGTAAATTCTGATTTTAAAATTGTTAAATCTTGATCATTATTAATTAAGTCTAAACAACTTTGAAGAATTTTAATTTGATCCTCATCAATATTTTTTTTGTTATTTTTCTCAAGTCTTTTTTGAATGGACTCTAAATCTGCTAGCTTCATTTCTGTTTCAATTATTTCAAGGTCTCTAACAGGGTCAACCGTAGGATTTACATTTTGAATATCACTGGAGTCAAAACATCTAATCATATGTATTATAGCGTCTACTTCTCTGATATGAGATAGAAATTTATTTCCCAAACCTTCACCTTTAGATGCACCCTTCACAAGACCAGCTATGTCAACAAAAGAAATAGTAGTAGGTATAATTTTTTTTGATTTAGAAATTTTGGCTAAATTTTCTAATCGATAATCAGGTACACTGACTACACCAATATTTGGATCAATTGTGCAGAATGGAAAGTTAGCTGCTTGAGCTTTATTTGAATTAGTTAATGCATTGAAGAGAGTAGATTTACCTACGTTTGGTAAACCAACGATCCCACACTTGAAGCTCATTATTTATTATTTACTGTACTAGAAAAAAGATCTAATTTTTTTTCAACAAGAAAAGAAATTGAGTCATTTATATGGTTAGATATTTTTTCAATACCTAATGACTCATCTTCGTCAAAATTTTGTAAAACGTAATCTGCAACTTCGATGTTTCCTTTCGGTTTGCCAATACCTATTCTTACTCTAGAATAATCCTTGCCAATAAACTTATCAATTGAGGCAATTCCATTGTGTCCCGCGCTTGATCCTCCAAATTTAGCTTTGATTTTTCCGAATTCTACATCTAGATCATCATGAAAAACTATTACATCTTGAGCATCAATTTTAAAATATTCAATAAGCTCCCTAATACAAATTCCCGAATTATTCATAAAGGTTAAAGGTTTGATTGCATAAACTTTAACATTTCCTATGTTGCCAGTGGTTAATAAGCCTTTAAATTTTGGTTTTTGTTTTGATAAACTAAATTTTTTGTTAATAGCGTCTATAATTTTAAACCCAACATTATGTCGATTGTTTTCGCTGTCTGGTGTTGGATTACCCAATCCTACAAATAAAAGCATGATCTATTGATTAATTTTCAATTTAGTTGATTATTTTTTTTCTTCAGGAGGTTTTTTGTCAGCAGGTTTTTTATCATCACCCTCTTTTTTATCTCCTTTATCACCCTCAGGAGCAGCTTTATCCCCATCGGCCGCCGCTGCAGTTGCACCCTCTGCACCTTCTTCACCCTCTGCACCTTCAGCTTCAGCAGGTTTTTCAGGCTCTTTCATAACTGTTGGAGCTGCTAATGTTGCTATTACAAAATCTCTTCCTTGAATTGTTGGAACAACTTCTGGATCTAATTTAACTGAAGATATTTTAAAACTCTCACCAATATCAATACCATCTAAATCTAACGTTAAATTTTCAGGTATCTTTTCACTTGGACATTTTAATTCTACTTTTCTTCTCACAATGTTAAGCACTCCACCTTTTTTAAGACCTGGAGATTTTTCGTGATTAATAAAATTTACTGGAATTTCTATTTTTATTTTTACACCTGGTAGCACTCTTAAAAAATCTACATGAATTGGCTCATCAGTTAAAATATGATATTTTATTTCTCTTGGTAATACATTTTGATTACTACCATCTACGTTTAGAGTAATTATGTTTGAGAAGAAATTTTCTTTTTCAATAAAAGTTTTAAGTAATTTTTTAGAAATAGATATCTTTTGATTTTTATCTTTACCACCGTAGATAATAGCTGGAACATTTCCACTATTTCTTATAGCGTTTAACTGCCCTTTGGTAGAATTATCTCTAATGTTAGCTTCTATTGAATTCATAAAACAGAGTTTTTTAACTCATGTTTACAAATAATCAAGAAATTTATTTAAATAAATCTGATACAGATGTTGAATTTGAAATTCTCTTTATTGCTTCACCCATAAGACCTGATATCGGTAAAACCTCAATATTTTTAACATTTTTAGTTTTATGAACATTGTCTATCGTATCAGTTATAACTAAATTTTTGATTACTGAACTTTTAATTTTTTTAATTGCATCTCCACTTAAAACCCCATGAGTAATATAAACGTACACATCTTTTGCACCACGAGATTTCAAAGCTTTTGCTGCATTAACAATTGTACCACCTGAATCAATTATATCATCAACTAAAATACAAGTTTGTCCTTTTACATCACCGATAACGTTCATAACTTGTGATTGTCCAGGCTTTGGTCTTCTTTTATCAACAATAGCTAGTCCTACATTTAAAAGTTTTCCAAGTGCTCTAGCTCTTTCTGTTCCTCCCACATCAGGTGCAACACAAATAATTTTTTTACTTTTAATCTTCTTTCTAGCGTGTCTTGCAAATATTGGAGTAGAAAATAAGTTATCAACAGGAATGTCAAAGAAACCTTGAATTTGACCTGCGTGCAAATCTACAGTTACCACTCTATCAGCACCAGCTTTAGTAATTAAATTTGAAACAAGTTTTGCAGATATGGAAGTTCTTGGAACAACCTTTCTATCTTGTCTTGCATATCCAAAATACGGTATTACCGCTGTTATATTTTTTGCTGATGATCTCTTTAGAGCATCAATACATAACAATAATTCCATTAAATTATCATTTGCTGGAGAAGAGATAGATTGAACAATAAAAATACTGTTTCCTCTTATATTTTCATTTATTTCAATATAAATTTCACCATCAGCAAATTTTCTAATACTTGAATTTACAAGTTTTGTTTTTAAGTATTTAGCAATGTTTTTACTTAAAACTTTATTGCTGTTTCCAGTTAATAATTTCATTGAGAAACTCTAATTAATCATAATTAATGAAATATTTCTACCATAATCATCATGATTTAAATGCAAAGACCTTCTTGCACTAAAAAAATTATTTTTTTTGGGAAAAGTATCAATATTTATTGTCTCTAAATTTGTGATTTTCATTAATTTGAGTTGTAATTTAACATATTTTGATAAATCAAAATAAATTAAGTTTTTTCTTTTTTTAAAAAAAACTTTATTTCTTTTATCTTTTTTTAGGAATTTTCTTTTAAAATCTTCTTTAACGTTATAGCTTTTTTGAGCAATACAAGGACCTATAACAGCAATTATATTCTTTTTTTCACATCCCTTTTTAATCATGAAATTTATTACTTTTGAAATAATTCCTTTATGTGCACCTTTCCATCCAGCATGAATAGCGGCTATCATCTTTTTTTGTTTATCAAAAATTAATATTGGCGCACAATCAGCTGTAAGAATTCCAATTGGTAATCTTGGAATGTCAGTAATTACTGCATCTGCTCTCTTTTTTTTTAGGTACTTAGAATATTTATTGATGAAAACAAATTTATTACTATGTATTTGATGGAGTAAAAAAATATTTTTTGAATTTTTATTGATTTTCTTTTTAACAATTCTCAAATTTTTGATAACTTTTGTTTTGTAGTCGTTAGAGCCTGGCCCACAATTTAAGCTTTTATAAATACCTCTTGAACACCCACCTTTTTTATTAAAAAAACCATGACTGATCTCTTTAAATTTAGATAATTTTTTTGAAACTATCAATTAAACCCCAACTTATATTTATTACCTTTCTTTTTGATAAACATTACCTTGAATAAATTTCCCATTTCTTTCTCATCTATGAGTTTTTTTAATCTAAAGTAAATATCTGCTTTTTTTGAAAAGCTTTGATTTTGCGATATTATCTCAGCTCTATTTTTTATTCCTAATTTTACTAAAAAGCTTCCTTGATTTGTTATTAAGTCTTTTAAACCACCTAATTGATTGATTATTTTCTTAAATAAGAAAAAATTGATGTTATGAGTAATATCTGAAGTACCGATATTTTTTAAAACACTGTTATGTTTATGATTTGAAATCGATTTAAGAGTATTTTTCATCCTCTTTTCCATATATCCGTAATCTATTATTAGAAGTCCGCCATTATTTTTTTTAACTATTCCAGCAACTTTTTTTAAATAATTTGCTCCAACTAAGGGGTATTCAATAAATTTTTGGTCTTTTGAAATATTATAATCAATTTCCTTTTCAAATTTTTTCATATTAAACTTTCTTTCATAAAAAAAAGGCTTTTTTTGATTTTTAAAATTTACATATCTTTCAAACCAAAGATCTTTTTTTTTAATAAATTGTTTTATTGCTATTGCATCAAAAAACTCGTTTGCAATAAAAATAGTTGGAAATTTTTTTATTTGTTTCAGATCAGAAATCCAAATAACTTTTTTTTTGTCTAATTTGTTTTTTTGAATTTTCTTTAATTTTAGACTTTTTTCATGAATTAAAATATTACATGAATTTAAAAACGCTGGAAATTTTTTAAAAGTTTCTAAAAATATTTTCATCATTTCACCGTTTCCTGCACCAAGTTCTACTAAATTAATTTTTTTTGGGGTTCCTAAATTTTCCCAAAAACCTAAAATCCATATAGCTATCATTTCAGAAAACATTCTAGAAATATTTGGTGCAGTTATAAAATCGCCCTTTAACCCGAAAGGGTTTTTTTGCATATAGTATCCTTTTTTTTTATCATATAGAGCAAAATCGATAAATTTATCTAAAGAGATTTCAAAATTATTTTTGATGGTCATATTTTTTTAAAGTCAAATAAGAACCAAATATAAAAAAAACTAAACATAAAATTTGCCCCATACTCAATTTAAATAGAACGTAACCTAATTGTTCATCTGGCATTCTTAAAAATTCTATAAAAAATCTGAAAACAGAGTAAAATATTAAAAATATTCCAGATAAAAAACCAGGATTTTTAGCTGAGGACGTTTTTCGAAAATATATCAATATAAAAAATAATAACAGTCCCTCAAAAAAAGCTTCATAAAGTTGAGATGGATGACGATATATTTCATCAATTTTTTCAAATTTAATTCCCCATGGTAATGTTGTTTCTTTGCCATAAAGCTCTGAATTTATAAAATTTGCAATACGACCAAAAAAAATTCCTATTGGGGCGACTAACGAAACAATGTCAAGATAAATATAAGAATTATGATTATGTTTTTTTGCAAACCATACGCTCATCACAATTACACCTAATAGTCCACCATGGAATGACATTCCTCCATTCCAAATTTTAAATATTTCAAAAATGTTCTCTAAGTAGTAATCTAAATTATAAAATATTACGTAACCTAATCTTCCACCAATTATAATACCTAAGATTATATAAGTAATGTAGTCGTCAAATTTCTCTTTTAAATTATCATCTTTTATAAAAATTCTTTTTGCCAAAACCCATCCAGCTAGAATTCCAAATATATATGATAAAGAATACCATCTAAATTCTAATGAAAATAAACTAAATGCAACTGGGTCAAAATTATTAATGAACATTTTTAATTATAATAATAGATTAAAGATATAATAACTTATTTAATAAATATATGAAAAATTCAAAATTTGTTTTTGATAAATTTACTAAACTTCTAGAACAAGGTTTAATTTCATCTAGAGACTTAAAAAATGAGATAGTAAACATTTTAAAATCAAAAAGAGATGAAATTGTATTCAAAATGAAATTAACTAGTAAGGATGAATTTGATATTCTTGCTAAAAGAGTCGAAAATCTAGAGAAAGAACTTGAAAAAAAAAAGGTTTTAAAAAAAAAGATTAAACGGGTAAAAAAATCCTAACCTCAAGTCCATTCAAATTGGATTTATTCAACTTTATATTACCACCATGAGAACGTACAATGTCAGATGCTATTGACAGACCAAGCCCTACACTGGATTTGGTGTCTGCTCTTCCTTTGTCTATTTTGTAGAAAGGTTTAAATACATTATCATATTCACTTTCTGGTATTCCTGGACCATCGTCCTCTACTTTTATTATTAAGCTCGATTTTTTTTTTTGAAGATCAACATTTATTTTATTCCCATATTTGATGGAATTTTCTAACAGATTATTAAGACATCTTTTAATTAGATTTTTTCGACCATTTAAATAAACCCTTGGTGATATTTCTTTTGTTATGTTTTCATTATTATATTTACTAATAATCTCATCTATTAAATCGCTGAGATTGAACAATTCATCCTTTTCCATAAATGAGGAACTTGTAAACTGTAAATATTCATTGAGCATTTTTTCCATTTCATTTATATCCTCGGTCAACTTCTTAGCTAAGGATTTGTCTTTTATAAACTCAGTTTGTAATTTCATTCTCGTCAAGGGTGTTCTCAAATCATGACTAATCCCAGACAGCATTTCAGATCTTTGATTTAGATGTCTCATTATTCTTTTTCTCATTCTATCAAATTCATAACCCGCCTGACGTATCTCAGCTGCACCAGAAGGCTTAAATTCATCTACATTTTCCCCTCTTCCAAATTTTTCAGCAGCTTTGGCTAAAGCTGTGATTGGCCTTGTTTGATTTTTTAAAAATATAAGAGAAATAATTATGACTACAAATGCAGGAACAGTTATCCATAATCCAAACAATCTTGCAGAAGTACTTGTGAGTCTATCCTTAGGGACTATGAACTTAAAAAAACCATTTTGATATTTTATTCGTAAATCAACTAACTCTTTATAACTTGTAGTATCGAACCAAAATATTTCTAACCCAAATTTAGATTTTAATTCTCTTCTAAGTGTTCTGTCTATTGGACTAAACCATCTTTCATTATAAGTGAAATCAAAATTTTCATCCTCAACAAATTCAATATTCAAATCTTGATATAATGAAAAAATATTTTTTATTTCATCTTTTTCATAATTATCATTACTATAAACCTCAATGAAAGTTTGTATTTCACTAACTAATGCTCTTGTCATTCCTTTATTAGTTTTTATCCATAGGCTATCAAAAAAAACTATAGTAATTATTAATTGAATCAAAATTATAGGGATAGCAACTATTAGCAAAGCTCTGTAAAATAATCTTTTTGGTAAAAGGTTTTTTATAAATTTATTCAATCCATAAAACATAGCCGGCTCCCCTTATAGTTTGAAGAAATTTTGGATTTTTTGGATCAATTTCGATTTTTTTTCTTAGTCTAGTTATGATAACGTCAATTGACCTTTCTTTATCTAAGTTAATTAATTTACCAATTTCTTCTCTATCAAAAACTTTTCCTGGGTTATTAATCATTTTATCTAATATTGTTTTTTCAGTGTTATTTATTTTAAATTCTGAATTACCATGAAAAATTATTTGCTTACTCAAATCTATTTTTACATTTTCAAATTTAATTATTTTCTTTAGATTATTTTTTTTTGTTTTGTTAATTATATTTCTAATTCTAAGATCAAGTTCTTTTGGTTCAAAGGGTTTAGGCAAATAATCATCTGCTCCCATCTCTAATCCCTCTATTCTTTCATTTGGCTCACCTTTAGCGGTTAATAATATGATTGGAGTATTAATATATTCTTTATGTTCATTTAAAAAATCAAGTCCACTTTTTCCAGGCATCATGATATCTAAGATTATCAAATCAAACTTTATAATCTTTATTTTTTCAGATGCATTTTCCGCGTTGTCAGCTGTGGTAACTAAATATTTTTTTTCATTTAAATATTTTTTAACCAAAGATCTTATCCCCTCATCATCATCAACCACTAGGATATGAGCTAGAAAACTATCCATTAATTATTCTTTTTAAAACCTCATCAAAATTAAGAACCTCTTGGGAGCTTGAATTAAGTAATGCATTATAAATTCTTTTTTTTTGTATTTCAAAAATCTCTTTAAAAATTTTTTTTCCTTTTTCATTTAGAAAGATGTGTTTAATTCTTGTGTCAGTCTCATCTTTATTAAAAAAAACCATTTCAAGCTTGATTAAATCTTTTAAAACCCTATTTAGGCTTTGTTTAGATACTTTAAGTTTCCTCATAAGCTCTGAGATTGATATTCCCTCATACATAGATATTAAATGAATAGTTTTTTGATGAGCTAAGCCAATATGATATTTATTGAGAATTTTTTTTGAGTCTGAAAAAGTTTCTCTATAACTTATAAATAATTTTTCAATTAAATGTTTTAATTGTTCATCTTTTAAATATAAAAGCTCTTTCATCACAGGTAAGTTATATTGACATATTATATATACACAGATATTTTTCAGTAATAATTTTATATTTCATACATGATACCTTACGATAAAAGATCTGGTAAAATATGGTACAACGGCGAATTAGTTGATTGGTCAAATGTTAAAGTGCATGTTTTAAGCCATGGATTACACTATGCTAGTTGTGTTTTTGAGGGAGAGAGAGTTTATGATGGTTCAATCTTCAAATTAGAGGAACATACTTCAAGATTTTTTCATTCAGCAAGACGAATGGGTTTTGAAATTCCTTACACTGAAACGGAAATAAACGCTGCTTCAAATACTATAATTAAAAACCAAAAAGTTGAAAATGGTTACGTAAGACCAGTTGCCTGGAGGGGCAGTGAAATGATGGCTATCTCAGCTCAACAAACAAAAATTCATGTTGCAATAGCAACATGGGAATGGGGGTCCTATTTTGATCCAAAATTAAAAGTTGAGGGGATTAGATTAAATATTTCTAATTGGAGAAGACCAGCTCCTAATACAATACCATGGGACACAAAAGCTTCAGGTCTTTACATGATATGCACTCTGTCAAAACATGAGGCAGAAAAAAATGGTTATACAGATTCTTTAATGCTTGATCATGAAGGTAATATTGCTGAAGCTACGGGTGCAAATATTTTTTTTAAAGATTCGAATGGTGAGTTACACACACCTTTACCAGACTCTTTCCTAGATGGAATTACAAGAAGAACAGTAATTGAAATTGCAAAATCAAAAAACATTAAAGTTCATGAAAGAAAAATAAACCCCTCAGAGTTGAAGAATTTTGTTGGATGTTTTTTAACCGGAACAGCAGCAGAGGTAACCCCAGTTTCTTGTATCGCTGAAAATGAATTTAAAGTTTGCGATTTAATTATTGGCCTTAACGAAAGTTATCAGAAACTTGTTAGAAAGAAAAAAGCAGCTTAATCTTTATTATCTTCTGAGATAGCGTGATCAATACCTTTTCGCATATATTCATATCCCGTAAAAAAGAGTTAAAGCGGCTGAAAGCCATAAAAGAATTATTCCAATAGTTTGAGCATTATAATCTTGAAAATTAATAATTTTGTTTCCAGTTTCACCAGAAAGTAAAAGTGCAATAGCAACCATTTGCAATACAGTCTTTAATTTTGCTAGATTTGAAACTGGTAGTTTAATTTTTCCCTTAGCCAAAAATTCCCTTAATCCAGATATCAAAATTTCTCGAGTTAAGATAATGATTGCTGCTATTACCTCGTAATTTCTTATAGTTCCGTCCATTACCAAAAGTATTAAAGCAGTTGCAACGATAATTTTATCTGCAATAGGATCAAGTAATTCTCCAAGTTTAGACTCTTCCCCAAGAAATCTTGCTAGCATTCCATCTAAAAAATCTGTGAAAGATGCAACTATGAATAAAATTAACGCTGTCAAATCTCCGTAAAAACCCGGCAAGTAAAATGCTAACACAAAAAAAGGAACAATTAAAATTCTTCCAATAGTTAAAATATTTGGTATTTTTTTAAGCATAATTTTTTTTATTCATGAAAAAAGTTATATATTTTTTTTGCAACTTTTTCTTCAACCCCTTCTACAGATTTAATTTCATCCAGACTTGCAGACTCAACTGCCCTAGCTGATCCAAAATGGTTTAATAAAGCTCTTTTTCTTATGGAACCTATTCCGTCAATCTGGTCTAACAGCGATTTACTAATACCCTTCTTCCTTTTTGCTCTATGAGCACTGATTGCAAAACGATGAGACTCATCTCTTATTCTCTGAAGAAAGAATAAAGTAGGATCATTTTTAACGAATTTAAATTCTTTACCATTATGAAAGAAAGTCTCATTTCCGCTATTTCTATATTTACCTTTAGCAATTGCAATTATAGGGATATCATGAAGCCCAAGTTCATTTAGAGTTTCTCTAGCTACTGAGTATTGTCCTTTTCCTCCATCTACCATTACTAAATCAGGAAAAGTTAAATAGTTATCTTTTTCTTGTATTGCTCTTTTAAATCTTCTATTCAAAACTTCTTTCATCATTCCATAATCATCTTGTTCATTCTTTTTAAGCTTGATGTTAAATTTTCTATACCTTTTTTTAATAAATCCATCATCACCATAAGCTATCAATGCGCCTACACTGTTTGTTCCCTGTATATGACTGTTATCATAAACCTCAATCAGATTAATATTGGTCTCTAGATTAAATTTACTTGCCACAGCTTCAAATAATTCTTTATTATTTTGACTTTCATAAAGCTTTCTATTTAAGCTCTCTTTAGCGTTTTTTATTGCTTGGTTAATTACTTTTAATTTTGACCCTTTTTTAGCTATAGATATAGTAACTTGTTTTTTTTCTTTAAGGGAGAGCGTTTTTTCGATTAAAACTTTTTCTTTTATCTCTTCAGATAATATTATTGAGGAGGGGACACTTTTATTTTCATAAAATTGTGTGACAAAAGAATTAATTATATTGCTTAAATTTTCATCAGGATCATGTTTTGGAAAAAAAGATTGATTACCCCAGTTTTGTTTTGACCTATAAAAAAAAACTTGAATACACGCTTTGCCAGACTCCTTATAACCTGCAATTACATCAGCTTCTATAAGATTAGCTTCATTAATTCTTTGTGATGATTGAATAATATTCAATGACTTTATTCGATCTCTTAAAATTACCGCTTTTTCAAAATCTAAATTTTCGCTAGCTTTTTCCATTTGCTCCGAGAGGCTTTTTTGTATTTTCCTTGATTTACCAGAAACAAACTCAATTGCATCATCAACAGTCTTCTTATATTCCTCACTTTCTATGTAACCAACGCATGGGCCAGAACATCTTTTAATTTGGTATAAAATGCATGGTCGTTCTCTGTTTTTGAACACAGTATCATCACAAACTCTAAGATGAAATATTTTTTGGATCATTTTAATTGTCCAGTTAGCTGATCCAGCAGAAGCAAAAGGTCCAAAATAAAAACCTTCAGTAGTTTTTTTTCCTCTGTGTCTTTTTATTTGTGGCCATTTATCTTTGTTGCCAATGAATATAAAAGGAAAAGATTTATCATCTCTTAGTAAAATATTAAATTTTGGTTTATATTTTTTGATTAAATTTGCCTCTAGAAGCAAAGCTTCACTTTCATTAGATGTAGTTGTGATCTCCAATTTTCTAGTTTGTGACAACATTCTTTCGGTTCTAATAATATGGTTTTTTTCAGCTACATAACTTTTAAGTCTATTTGGTAAATTTTTGGCTTTACCAACATAAAGAATTTCTTCTTTTTCATTCAACATCCTATAAACACCAGGAAGTTTTGGGATTAAGGGCAGTTCTTTTTTTATTATTTCTTTTCCAATATCAGAACTTATCATGACTTCTCTTTTTGGTAATTTGAATACCAACAGATGAGCATTCTTTTAAAATCTCTAATTTTTCAATTTTGAGCATTATTTTAGCAATCCTTTTATCCTTAAACAATTCATCAAAAACAGACTCTGCGAGTGTTTCTAAAAAATTATAATGTTTCTTTTTTACTAGTTTTGTAATTAATTTGACAATTGTGCTGTAGTTGACAATAGATTTAATATCTTTGTCATTTGATGGCTTTTTATCTTGATAGTCAATTTCAAGGCTAAACTTTACTTTTTGAGGTCTTTCTTTTTCAAAGTCGTAATATCCAAGTTTTAAATCTAAAATTAATTCATTGATAAGAATTTTTTTCTCATAGTTAAATAGAGCTTTATTTTTATCTATTTTAATAATTTTAAGATTATTTTTTTTCATATTATTTAATTCTTGAGGCAATATAATCTAGAATTACAGGATTGTAATACTGAAAACAAAGGCCCTGATTCATTACATGACCTGCATTTTTACTTTCTGAAACCTTCCATTCTGAGTCAGCTCCTTTTACAATACAAGTTTTTCCATTTATTTTATAATCTTCTGAAATGATAATTCTTTTTACACCCACAACTTCTTCTAACCAATCAGATAACAGACCCTCATACTTATCTTTTGGATGTGTAAAAGCAAGAACAGGAACATTGTTTAATTTTTTTATATTATCAATCTGTCTTTGTCTTAGCTCAGCACCCCCTGGATATTTTTTTGCAAATTTCGCTAATGCCTTTTCAGAACCAACTTTTTTTACCTTATATTTTGAGGAGAGTTTACCATAACATGCTTGCATATATGATATACCACCTCCCACTTTTTCAGGATGCTCTGCCAATAACATTAAAGTCAAAAGACCTCCACAAGAATGACCCGATATAATGATTTGTTTTCTAGGCACTCCTATTTTTACAAATTTATTCACTAACTCTAAATTTTTTTCAATTCTTTTATCTAATTTATGTATACCCTCATAAGGTTCTTTAAACTTCCAGTATTTTTTTGGTGACATGTCTCCAGCTAAATCGTTAGTGCAAAAGTTATAAACCATAATTTTTTTGTTGTTAACTTCCTGATCTACCAGTGAAGCTTGATTTCTTATTTGATTTACCCAAATGCATTCATTCTTTATTGCTTTATCATTTTTATTTTGTCCATGATTATAAATTATTATAATTTTATTTTTTGGGTCTTTAATATTCATGTTCTCATTTACTGAGGCAGATTTAGTAATAAAGCCACTTTTTAAAATTTTTCCATTCGAAAAGACATTGCCACATGATATCAAGGTTAAAATTATAACCATAAAAATTTTTTTCATTCTTTCCCGCGCATTATATCTGGTGTTTGCCAGTTTAGACTTTGTCCACTATCGATTGCTAAGATTTGACCCGTAATAGAGCTGTTTTTAATAAAAAAGTTAACTGCATCACAAATCTCTTTTACATCAACTTGTTTTTTTAGAGGTGTTGCTAAATATTGTTTTTTAAAATGTTTTTCAGATTGTCTCTTATTTTTGATTGTGGGTCCTGGCGCTATCCCATTAACTCTTATATTTGGTGAGAGGCTCATAGCGCTAGTTTTGGTCAATGTATATAAGCCAGTTTTACTTATTGTGTATGAAAAAAAAAATGGAGTTAGTTTGAATACTCTTTGATCAATAATGTTTATAATATTGTTATTTTTCCCCCTGATATTTTTTGAAAATTCTTTTGATAAAATAGCAGGAGCTTTAAGATTTGTTGAAATGTGATTTTCCCAACTTTTTGGACTAAAGTTTTCTAGTTTATCATTCTCGAATAAAGATGCGTTGTTAATTAGACAATCAAAATATTTTAATTTTGATTTAGCAAACTTCATAATTTTCATTACATCTTTTTCTTTACTAAGATTTCCTTTTACCAAATAAATTTTAGACCCGTAATTTTGAAGTTTCTTTTTTAAATTTTCAGCTTTTGCTTTTGATTTATTATAATGAATTATAATTTGTTTATTTGGTCCTGATAATTTTTCAGCTATTGCAGCACCTATTCTAGTTGCTCCACCAGTAATTATTATCCTCTGTGCTTCCATTTTTTATCTTTTTTTTTAGTAACCTTAGTTCCTGGCATTCCCATTGTCGATCTACCTTTTGGATAAAGTTTATTTTTTACATCATATTGTCTTATTTTTGGATTTAATGTGATCTCTAGCTCTGTACTTTCTAATTTTCTAATCTCATCTCTAATTTTAGCTGCTTGTTCAAATTCTAGATTTGATGCTGCTTCCTTCATTTTTTTGTCTAAAGCTTTCAAGTGTTTTTTAAGATTTCCCCCAACATTTGAGCCTTCGCTAATTTTAACGTAGTCTTTTTCATAAACACTTTCCAAAATATCATTAATTTCTTTTTTTACTGTCTTCGCATCAATTTTATGTTTTTTATTATAATCTAATTGAATTTTTCTTCTTCTTTCGGTTTCTTGAATTGCTTTTTTTATACTTTTAGTTTCTTTATCTGCATAAAGAATTACTTTGCCATCAACATTCCTTGCAGCTCTTCCGATAGTTTGAATCAGGGATGTTTCAGATCTTAGAAATCCTTCTTTGTCTGCATCTAAAATTCCAACTAGAGCACATTCTGGAATATCTAAACCCTCTCTTAATAGATTTATGCCTACAAGCACGTCAAAAACACCCATCCTTAAGTCTCTCATAATTTCTATTCTTTCAAGAGTGTCAATATCGGAATGAAGGTATCTAACTTTCACCCCATTTTCATGGAGGTACTCAGTTAAATCCTCTGCCATTTTTTTAGTAAGAGTTGTAACTAGAACTCTATGATTTTTTTCTATCACCTTTTTACATTCATGCATTAAGTCATCTACTTGGTTTTTAGCAGGTCTTATTTCCACTGGTGGATCAATTAATCCGGTTGGCCTTATAACTTGGTCAATAAACTTCCCTTTGGTTTGTTCTAATTCCCAAGGTCCTGGTGTTGCTGAAACAAACACTGTTTGTGTTCGCATTAAATCCCATTCCTCAAATTTTAATGGTCTATTATCCATACAAGATGGAAGTCTAAATCCGTATTCAGCTAACGTACTTTTCCTTGATCTATCACCTTTGTACATTCCATTAAGCTGAGGAACTGTTACATGACATTCATCAACAAAAATCAAAGTATTATCTGGAAAGTATTCAAATAAAGTTGGGGGTGGTTCGCCTGGTTTTCTACCCGACAAAAATCTTGAGTAATTTTCAATTCCAGCACAAGATCCAGTTGCCTCAATCATTTCAAGATCAAATTTAGTTCTTTCCTCAAGTCTTTGAGCCTCAAGCAATTTATTTTGCGCTTTATGTTTTTTAAGAGTAATTTCTAATTCTTTTCTTATATTTAAAATCGCTTGCTCAATAGTTGGTTTAGGAGTTATGTAATGACTATTTGCATAAACTTTAACTAAACTTAATTCTCTTACTTGATCACCTGTGAGAGGGTCAAACTCCTCAATTTTCTCCAGTTTATCACCAAACAAATTTAATCGCCAGGCTCTATCCTCTAAATGAGATGGAAAGATTTCTAAATATTCACCACGAGCTCTGAAAGTACCTCTATAAAAATTTTGATCATTTCTTTTGTATTGTAACGCGACTAGAGACTTTATTATTTGTTCTCTATTATAATCATAGTTTTTTTGTAGCGTTAGAGTCATTTTGCTATAAGCCTCAACAGAGCCTAAACCATAAATACATGATACACTGGCTACAATTAAAACATCATCTCTCTCTAAAAGTGATCTTGTTGCTGAATGTCTCATCCTGTCGATTTGTTCATTAATTGATGCTTCTTTTTCAATGTATGTGTCAGATCTTGGTACATAAGCTTCTGGTGTATAGTAATCATAATAAGACACAAAATACTCAACAGCGTTATCAGGAAAAAATGTCTTCATCTCTCCATAAAGTTGAGCAGCGAGAGTTTTGTTAGGAGCAAGAATTAAGGCTGGTCTATTTGTTGCCTCTATCACCTTTGCCATTGTAAAAGTTTTTCCAGACCCAGTAACACCAAGCAAAACTTGATTAAATTCCTCTTTATTTGCACCGTTTACTAATTTTTTAATAGCCTCTGGTTGATCACCCGCTGGCTTGAAATCAGATTTGATTTTAAATTTTTTACCTCCTTCAAGTTTTCCACTGATTTTTGGGTTTTTACTCTGAATATCAGTAATTAAATCTTGATATGTATTTTCCATATATTAAAGAACGTAGTAGAATTAATTTATATTTCAATGAGCATAATATCAGACAGTTTAAAAAGAATTAAGCCATCGCCAACTATTGCAGTTACTCAGAAAGCTAGAGAATTAAGAGCAGCTGGTAAAGACGTAATTGGTTTAGGAGCTGGAGAACCAGATTTTGACACTCCAGAAAATATAAAAAATGCTGCGATCAAAGCTATAAAAAGAGGAGACACAAAATACACTGCTGTTGATGGCACACCTGAACTTAAAAAAGCTATAATTAAGAAATTTAAAAGAGAAAACAAACTCAACTACTCTTTGGATCAGATCACTGTTGGCACAGGAGGAAAACAAGTTCTTTACAATGCTTTTATGGCAACTCTTAATAAAGGGGATGAAGTAATTATACCAGCACCTTTTTGGGTATCATACCCAGATATGGTTTTGTTAGCTGGAGGAAAACCAAAAATAATCAAATGTACTGAACAGGAAGGGTTTAAACTTACTCCAAAAAAATTAAAAAAAGCAATATCTAAAAAAACTAAATGGATCATTCTTAATTCTCCATCAAATCCAACAGGAGCAGGTTATTCAAAAAAAGAAATTAATGACTTAGCAAAAATTTTAATCAGAAATAAAAAAATTTTTATTCTGAGTGATGACATTTATGAACATGTTAGGTATGACAACTTTAATTTTTTTACAATTGCTCAAATTTCTAAGCTAAAAGATAGGACACTTACAATGAATGGAGTAAGTAAATCATATGCTATGACTGGTTGGAGAATAGGTTATGCTGCTGGTCCAAAGGAAATAATAAAAGCTATTGGAAAAATACAATCACAATCAACCTCAAATCCGTCTTCAATAAGTCAAGCTGCAGCCGTTGAGGCATTAAATGGAAAACAAGGATTTATAAAAACTAGAGCTAAAGCATTTAAAGAAAGAAGAAACTTTGTTGTAAAAAGCCTAAATAGTATAAAAGGCATAAGTTGTTTAACCCCAAATGGTGCATTTTATGTATTTCCAAGCTGCAAGGGATTGTTAAATAAAAAAACAAAATTGAAAACTGATACTAATTTTGTTCAAAGATTACTCGAAAAAGAAAATGTCGCTGTTGTCCAAGGTTCTGCTTTTGGCTTAGATGGCTATTTTAGAATTTCTTATGCTACATCCATGAAAAATTTAAAAAAAGCAATGTCGAGAATTAAATCTTTTTGTGAAGCCTTAAATAAATAATTATTTTTGATTTAAAATCTTTTTTGCTGGAATTGTTTTTTTAATCCAATTATTTGGAATAGAATTTATACCTTCTAAAGCTGCAAAATATGCTCCAGTAAAATTTGCTCTTGAACAATTGCACCCACCTGCCTTTATTGTTTTTAAAATAGCATCTTTATAATTTTTTGAATTAATAATTGTATATATTGAGCTGTTAAAAGTTCCTGGGTAGCTACAAGCCATACCTAGTTTCTTTATCGCAGTTGGATCGAACTTTGATCTAAATTTTCTTATTTTTTTAATGTCATTAACAATTCCTTTAAAAAAAGAATTTCTATTGAATTTTTTTGTGAATTCTTTGACTGGGTCCTCAGATCCCTTTAACGCAAAATCTATTAAATAAAATTTTGCCATAGCATATTTAAAACTTATTTTTGAAACTGTTACAATTTTGAAAATTTTTTCTAAACTTTTAAAATCGAAGCCATAGAGAAAATATGGAAGAGTAGCACAAAAACCATCTGACTCATTGACTTTTACACCACCAGAGATCTTCTTGTTTAATTTGATATTTTTTACCGTCTCAATAATATTTTGGTGTATCCATGGTCCCTTGACTATACCTCGCCAGTCTTTGACTTTTTTATATTTAGATCTCAGTTTTAAATTTTTCCAATATTTACTTCCAGGGCCAAAGTTTTTAAGAATTTTTTTTTTAAAACGTTTCTCTATATTTTCGTGTCCATCCAATAGTGTGTGAAACATCACTTGGCTAATTTCATTGTAACCAGAGACTTTCCCAGTTTTGATATTATAGAAGGGACTTCTATTCTTTTTTAAGAAAGAAAAGTCTTTTTTTCCTTTAATATAAATACTTAATTTTTTTTGATTATATACCCAATGTAATGGTCTGGCTGCTGCATCTGCCACTGTAGCGCCCAAGAAAACATGCAGATTATTTTTCACTTTAATGAGATAAAAACTTTTCAGCCTCAAGTGCTGCCATACATCCCATACCAGCAGCAGTTACCGCTTGCCTAAATGTTTTATCCTTTACGTCTCCAGCTGCATAAACACCTGGTACATTAGTCTCTGTTGAATCTGGTTTTGTTATCAAATAACCCTCATTATCCATACTAAGTTGATCTTTAAATAATTGAGTTGCAGGGTCATGACCAATAGCAATGAAAACACCGTCTAATTTTATTTCATCAATTTTATTTGTTTTCACATTTTTAACTTTTATTCCTTTAACATTCTTTGGATCTTTATCTCCAATTACATCCTCAACAACTGTATCCCAAATGATTTCAATTTTTTTATTTTCCATAAGTTTTTTTTGAAGCATTTTTTCAGCTCTCAAACTATCTCTTCTGTGAATCAACTTTACTTTTGAAGCAAATTTTGTAAGAAACATTGCCTCTTCGACAGCCGCATTACCTCCACCTACAACAGCAACTTCTTTATCTTTAAAGAAAAAACCATCACATGTTGCACATGCTGACACACCAAATCCTCTAAACTCTTGTTCAGATTTAATATTTAACCATCTAGCTTGGGCACCTGTGGAAATTATTATGCTATCAGCAGTATATTTTTGACCAGTGTCACCTACAGCCTCAAAAGGTGTTGTTTTTAAATTTACTGAACTTATATGATCTTCAATCATTTCTGTTCCAACTGCTTTTGCTTGCTCTTTCATTTGATCCATAAGCCACGGACCTTGAATAACATCAGCAAATCCAGGAAAGTTTTCAACGTCTGTTGTTGTAGTTAATTGGCCTCCAGGCTCCGACCCATAAACCAAAATTGGATTTAACATTGCTCTCGCCGCATAAACTGCAGCAGTGTATCCAGCAGGACCAGACCCAATTATTAACACTTTTGTGTGTTTAGTTGGATTTTGACTCATATGAAAGCTATATAGTGATAAATGACTAAATTAAAAGGTTTATTATTGACCGAGGGTATGCATGGCATGATTAGCCAAGTTGAGGGGCTTGCTAAAGCTCTTAATCTTGAATTTATACACGAAAAAATTGAACTAAATAATTTTTGGAAAATGATTCCTCCAAAAATTACACCTGTAGAAGATTTTGTTTTCAAAAACAATATATCAGAAAAATTTAACGTAGTAATTTCATGTGGGAGAAAAAGTGTAGTCCCATCTATCTTTTTAAAAAAAAAATTTGGAAGTAAAATTATGAACATTCATATTCAAGATCCAAAAGTATCATTAAATAATTTTGATTTTGTTATTGCGCCAGAGCACGACGGTCTTGAGGGAAAAAATGTTCTTAAAACCAAAGGAGCAATTCATTATCTTACCGAAAAAGAGTTAGAGGAAAATGTTAATTATTTAAAACCTAGAATTAAAAAAGAAAAAGTAATTGCGTTTATCGCTGGTGGTCCAAATAAGTATTATGATTTTAATGATGAAATAATTGAGGAAATTTTTGTTAAAACCAAAAAAAATTTCATAAATCAAGGTTATCAGCTAATTTTTATACCTTCAATGAGAACACCGCAAAGAATTATAGATAAAGCTCGAAATTTTTTTGATGATGATCAGATTATAATTCGAGATATTGATAAGAAAGCGTATTTGTCATCACTTAAACTAGCTAATCATATTATTGTAACTTGCGACTCTACATCTATGATATCTGAGGCAGCTATGTCGGGAAGACCAATATATGTGGCTCAAATGCCAGCTATTAAAAAGAATATTCGTTTCAAAAAATTTTTTGAGCTTTTTAAATCCCTAGAAATAATTAAAAACTTAGGGGACGGAGTAGAAGAATGGAATTATAAAAAACTTAATGAAACTGATAGAATATCGGGATATATAGAGAAACAATTTAAAGATTATGACTTTTCTTAATTCTATATTGAAAAACTCAAAAAAGTATGAATTCCCATTTAACCATTGGGAATATAATAATGCTTTAAGTGAAGAAGCTATTAAAGAAATAGAGGGTGCAGACATTCCCGATGTAAGCAAACATAATCTCAATTATGATGGTACAAGAGCAATTGATGGTGGTGCCGCTGAATTTAGAGAAGGCATAGCTTCAGGCGGTAAGGCAATAAAATTTAGATGTTTTGTTACAAAAGAAAATGCTTGTCAATTTCCACATTTAGTAAAATTCATTAATGAACTTCAATCTAAAGAAACATGCGAAACGATCTCCAAAATGATTAATAAAGATTTATCCAGTTCATATGTCAGACTTGAAGTTATTTGTGATCGTGAAGGTTTTTGGTTAAAGCCTCACTGTGACATTAAAGAAAAATTAATGTCAGGACTTATTTTTGTAAATAATGCAAATGAATCAGAGGAACTAGGTACTGATTTTTATAATGAAAAATTAGAAAAAGTTAAAACTGTTCCCTACAAACATAATTATGGTTATTTATTTACAAGCGGTCCAAATACATGGCACGGAATGGAAAAGAAAAAAATTGTTAAAGAAAGACGATGTATTCAAGTCAATTATGTTACATTTAAAACTGATTGGAAGGTTGATTAAATATTTTGTAGAGACGTTACCTCTAATTTTTTTGTTTTAAGTGATTTAATACCCTCAATACATGCAAGCGCTGTTGACATATTAGTGCAGTAGGGCACCTTATTTTTAAGTGTTGCTCTTCTTAAAGCAATAGCATCGTTTAATCTATGTTCTGTATTGCCCCCACCAGTATTAATTACCAAAGCTATTTTTTTGGAGTCGAGAACATCAACGATATGAGGTGTTCCACTACTTACTTTATTTATAATTTTACAACTCATGCCATGTTTTTTAATGTATTCAGCTGTTCCTTTTGTAGCACACAAATGGAATTTTAGTTTCAAAAGTTCTTTTGCAAGCCCTAAACCTTCATCTTTATGAGAATCTTTTAATGATAAAAAAGCCAGTCCATTTGTAGGTAACGAATTAGATGATGCTATCTGGCTTTTTGCGTATGCCATTCCAAAATTTTTGTCAAATCCCATCACCTCTCCAGTTGATTTCATTTCTGGACCTAACAATAAATCACTGTTTGGAAATTTATTAAACGGAAAAACAGCCTCTTTCACGGCAAACATTCCTTTAGATTTATCTTTTAAATTAAATTTTGAAAGTTTTTCACCAGCCATAACTCTCGAGGCTATCTTTGCTAATGGTATTCCTTTAGCTTTTGATACAAATGGAACAGTCCGACTAGCTCTTGGATTTACTTCAATAACAAAAATTTCATCTTTCTTTATTGCAAATTGAACATTCATGAAACCTTTTACTTTTAAAGCCAGGGCTAAATTTTTTGTTTGTTTCTCAATTTCTTTTAGTAAAAAAGGTTTTATGGAAACAGGCGGCAAGCTGCAAGCCGAGTCCCCAGAATGAATTCCTGCTTCCTCTATATGCTGCATGATGCCAGCCACATGCACTTCTTTACCATCGGATATAGCATCAACATCTACCTCCATTGCATGATCTAAAAATTTATCAATAAGAATTGGATTTTTTTCTGCTGCTTTAAATGCTTCCTCTACAAAATTTTTTAATTGACTTTTTTCATAAACAATTTCCATCGCCCTTCCCCCAAGAACGTATGAAGGTCTAACCATTAAAGGCAAACCAATTTTTTCAGATATTTCAATTGCTTGTTTAAAATTTTTTGCAATTCCACTTTCAGCTTGATTTAAGTTTAATTTTTCTAAAAGTTTTCTAAATCTATCTCTATCTTCTGCTAGATCAATAGATGAGTATTGAGTTCCTAAAATTGGGAGATTATTATCATGTAAAAATTTTGCTAATTTAATTGGAGTTTGACCACCAAATTGCGTAATGATACCGACTAAATTCCCTTTTTCTTTCTCTCTCTTTATAATATTGAAAACATATTCTTCTTTTAAAGGCTCAAAATATAATCTATCGCTAGTGTCATAATCTGTTGAGACAGTCTCAGGATTACAATTAACCATAACAGTCTCAAAACCAGCAGCCTTTAAGGCAAAACTGGCTTGACAACAGCAATAATCGAATTCTATTCCTTGTCCTATTCTATTGGGCCCTCCACCTAATATTATAATTTTTTTCTTAACACTCGGGTCAGCTTCACATTCTGAATTTATTGAAAAATTTCTTTGATATGTTGAGTACATGTATGGTGTGAAGGATTTGAATTCTGCAGCACAAGTATCAACTTTTTTAAATACTGGTAAAATTTTGAGTGCAGTTCTTTTTTTTCTCACAATGTCTTCAGATAAATTTGATAGCTCAGAAAGCTTTTTATCTGAAAAACCTATTGATTTTATTTTGTTAAAATCATCAAAATTTTTAGGCAATCCATTAATTTTGATTTTAATTTCATTATCTACTATTTCTTTAATTTGGTTTAAGAACCACAGATCGATTTTTGATAAATTATAAATTCTTTTAAGCTTAATTTTTTTCCTCATTGCTTCTGCAACAAGTAAGATTTTATTTGGAATATTTTCTTTTAGTTTTTTTTCAATTTGTCTTTTATTTAGATTAAATATTCTGTCTAATCCTGAAAAACCAGTCTCAAGAGAAACCAATGCTTTTTGAAGAGACTCTTTAAAATTTCTTCCGATTGCCATTGCTTCCCCTACTGATTTCATTGATGTGCCTAAAATTGCGGGAGAAGTTGAAAACTTCTCAAAAGTAAATCTTGGAATTTTGGTTACTACATAATCTATACTTGGTTCAAATGATGCTGGAGTAACTTTAGTAATTTCATTTTTTAATTCATCCAAAGTATATCCAACGGCAAGTTTTGCAGCAACCTTTGCAATGGGAAATCCAGTTGCTTTTGATGCAAGAGCTGACGATCTTGATACTCTAGGGTTCATCTCAATTATTACCATTCGTCCATTTTTAGGATTTATTGCAAATTGAACATTTGAACCACCTGTCTCAACTCCAATTTTTCTTAAACATGCAATAGAAGCATTTCGCATTACCTGATATTCTTTGTCAGTCAATGTCAATGCAGGAGCAACTGTAACTGAGTCTCCTGTGTGTATTCCCATTGGATCTACATTTTCTATTGAACAAATAATTATACAATTATCTTTTTTATCTCTTACAACCTCCATTTCAAATTCTTTCCAACCCTCTAAGCATTCCTCTACAAGTACTTGGCTCACCGGAGACTCGTGTAAACCATTTTTAATAATTTTTAGATAATCCTTTTTATTTTTAGCTATCCCTCCTCCTAAACCTCCAAGCGTAAAAGCTGGTCTAATTATTGCTGGCAAACCAATTTTATTCAAAACTTTTGATGCTTGATTTATATTGTTTACGATTTCAGATTTTGGGAGATCCAAACCAATATCAATCATATTTTTTCTAAATTTCTGTCTATCTTCTGCGTTGGAAATAGCCTTTGAATTTGCACCGATTAATTCAATTTTATATTTTTTTAAAATTCCTTTTTTTTCTGCTTCCATTGCAAGGTTAAGAGCAGTTTGGCCACCCATGGTTGGAAGAATTGCATCTGGTTTTTCTTTTTTTAGAATTTTTTCTAAAACTTCTAAAGTAATTGGCTCAATGTAAGTTTTATCTGCAACATCCGGATCTGTCATAATTGTTGCTGGATTTGAATTAATTAAGACAACCTTATAGCCTTCATCTTTTAATGCCTTGCAAGCTTGGGTACCTGAATAGTCAAATTCACATGCTTGACCAATGATAATTGGGCCAGCGCCTACAACTAAAATTTTTTTAAGATCTTTTCTTTTTGCCATTTTTTTTCATGTTGTTAATGAATTCCTGGAATAAATAGACACTGTCTTGTGGTCCCGGATTTGACTCTGGGTGATATTGAACTGAGAATACAGGATTATTTTTTAATCTTATTCCTTCAATACTATTATCGAATAAAGATTTATGAGTAATCTGAATATTTTTCGGCAAATTTTCTCTTACAACTTCAAAGCCGTGATTTTGGCTAGTGATTTCGACATTTTCATTGATTAAATTTTTAACAGGATGATTTGCTCCTCTGTGACCTAATTTCATTTTTTTTGTTTTGCCGCCTAATGCAAGTGCGAGTATCTGATGACCAAGGCAGATACCAAATAATGGCATTTTCTTTCTAATGAGATTTTGAATAATTTCAATTGCATATTTTCCAGTTGCGGCTGGATCACCAGGACCATTAGACAAGAAGACACCATTAGGTTTAAGAGATAAAATTTTTTCCGCAGATGTTTTACAAGAAACTACAGTAACTTTACATCTAAAATCAGAAAAATATCTTAAAATATTTTTTTTTATTCCATAATCTATGGCGACTACATGAAATGAATTTTGATTATTTTTTCTAAAGCCATGCTCTTTTCTCCAAGTTTTAAGTCCTCTCCAAATATAATTTTTTTGTGTTGTAACCTTTTCTGCTAGATCTAAATTTTTTAGCCCACTCCATTTAATTGTAGAAGTAATAAGTTTGTTTATATTAAATTTACCTTTTTTTGAGTGAGCAATGGTCCCTTTTGGAGCTCCTTTATCCCTAATAAAATTCGTTAAACTTCTTGTATCAAGTCCAATAATTCCAACTATTTTATTTTTTTTTAACCAAGTATCTAAATGTTGAAAAGATCTATAGTTTGATGGTGATGTTATTTCAGAATTAAAAATAACTCCTTTAGTCCATATTTTATCAGACTCGAAGTCTTCTTTATTTGTCCCTACATTTCCAATGTGAGGAAAGGTAAAATTAATTATTTGCCCAGCATAAGATGGGTCAGATATTATTTCTTGGTATCCTGTTAATGATGTATTGAAGCAAACTTCCCCAGTTGCTTCTCCCTGGTATCCAATTCCGATTCCTCTAAAAATTTTCTTATTTTCTAAAACTAAAATACCAGTAATTTTATGAGAATTTTTTATGTGAGCTTTTTTTACTTTTTTGATCAATTACAACTCATAAGTTAAAGGTTAATACAATAATTGGTTTATTATCGCAACAGAGATGTATTATATAATTGTAAAAAAACAATTTTTCTTTTGAAGAATTTTTTCTTTAAAGTAGATTAAAAAATTATGTCTCTAAAAGATACAATTGAAACAGAATATAAAAATGCCTTAAAATCTAAAGATAAGATTAAAATCTCAACTTATAGGTTAATTTTATCATCAATTAAGGATCTCGACATTTTAAATAGGTCTGGCCCTAACAAAAAAGATACAGATGATGAAGATATAAAAAGATTATTAAAAAAAATGATGAAGCAAAGAACCGAATCAATTGATATTTATAAAAAAAATAATCGATCTGATCTTCTTGAAATTGAGCAGAACGAATTTAATATTCTTTCAAGTTTTCTTCCTAAACAGCTGAATGATGAAGAAACTAAAAAGATATGTGAGGAGGTTATTTCAAAATTAGGTGCAAACTCAATTAAAGAAATGGGAAAAGTAATGGGTGAATTAAAAAAAAAGCATGCAGACGAAATTGATTTTTCAAAAGCTGGTAACTTATTAAAACAATTATTAAATAAATAATGAAATATCCAAAAGAATATTTAGATGAAATTAAAACTCGTCTTAAAGTTTCTAGTGTAGTATCAAAAGTTGTAGCTTTAAAAAAAAGAGGAAAAGAGTTTGTTGGGCTATCACCATTTAAAAATGAGAAGACACCTTCATTTACAGTCAATGATGAAAAAGAATTTTATCATTGTTTTGCAACTTCAGAGCACGGAAATATCTTTGATTTTGTTATGAAAACCCAAAACTTAAGATTTGGAGAAGCAGTAAAATATCTTGCTAATATTGCAGGAATGCAACCATATTTATTTACAAAACAAGATGAGGAGAGAGAAAAAAAATGGAAAGAATATTTGTCAAT